>CAXTPR010000007.1:0-3326 GCA_964246235.1 uncultured Acidobacteriaceae bacterium | reverse complement strand
TAGAACGCACACGCCCGAAGCTAAATCACTCTCTCACGCTCCCCGGAGCGCCAGCTCTTGTAGGCCGCATTGAGGATGTGCTGATTGCGGACGCCCTCGCTGCCCGGACCGGCGAACGCCTCTTCCCCGCGTAGCGCACGGGCAAAGTTGTCCATCATGCGCGCGTAGGCATCGGCGTTGGTGACGCGATGGAGGTCTACCAGATCGCCGCCGCGGCGAAGCATGACATCGACCGGCCAGTCGACGGTCATGCCGTTCTCCGCAAAGAGCGTCCCGTCGCTGCCCACGACCTCCAGCACGGTACGGTAGGCGGCGCGTGCGGAGACGCTCACGCTCGCCACTACGTTGCCGCTCATTTCCAGCTGCAGCGCGGCTGAGGCTTCGACCGGGCCGGATAGCTCGTCCTGTGTGGCGAGCGTCGAGACGCTGAGGACATCCTCGCCCAGCAGGTAGCGCAGGGTGTCGATGCAGTGTACGCCGACATCGCCGATGGGACCTCCGGCGGCGAGCGTTGGGTCGGTGATCCAGGTGCGCTTCGAGTTTTGGGCGGGGTAGTTGAATTCAGCATGGGCGGTGCGTACGGCGCCGATCTCGCCGGCGGCGATGCGCGTGCGCATCTCGTTGACCGAGCGCGCCCAACGGTAATGATGCGCCACGCCGAAGAGCTTGCCGCTGGCCTGCGCGACGCTGAACATGGTCTCGGCCTCCGCAGCGGTAGACGTCAGCGGCTTCTCGCAGAGCACAGCCTTGCCGTGTGCAAACGCAATCTGGGCGTGTTCCAGATGCAGGGCGTCGGGGCTGGTGATGAATACGGCGTCGATGCCGGGCGAGGCGCACAGAGTCTCGGCGGACTCGTAGGCGTGGACGCCGGCGAGTTGGGCCGATGCTTCGGCTTTGGCTGCATCGCGGCGATACAGCCCGGCCAGTTGCGCGGCTTCGCAACGCGGAAAGGAGGGCAGGAGCCTGCCCTGGGCATGCAGCCCGTAGCCGAGAATCCCGAAACGTACGCGTTCGCTCATCCGCACCCCCCGCACCCGCCTTCTCGATGCTAGTTCATCAGCGCGATGGGCAGCATGCGACCATAGACTTCGAGGCGAACGAGCATGGCACCACGGCGCGACGCGAAGAAACGCTTGGGCAAGAAGCATCGTCAGGCGAGCACACGGCCCAAGCTGGGCAAGGCTCCGCGGGCGGGAGCGCGCACCGGCGCGCAGATCGCGGGCGCTTCGCCGAAGCAGCGGAAATCGATCTCTTCCAAGAAGGCAGCGGCGGCGAAGAAGGCCAAAACGCCGCGACGTAATCCGGAGTTCGAGCGCAAGGTGGCGCTGACGGAGACTAAGAACCGTGGAGCTTCAGACAAGACGCAGATCCCCTTCGAGGATGACAACAAGAACGACCGGGAGAAGAACAGGAACGACAATCAGCGAGGCGAGTTCCTCGAGGGTACCGGGCGCAAGGGGCCCAAGCTGCGGCTGGGCGGAGCCGGAAGCGCACACGGCGAGCGGGAAGACCGCGAGCTCGAGCAGCTGGCTTCGGAGATGGCGCGGGCGAGTGATGGGGCCTCTCGCGAGCGGGCCGAGATGCCGCTGGTGGCCATCTGCGGTCGGCCCAATGTGGGCAAATCCACACTTTTCAACCGGCTTACGGGAACGAGGCGGTCCATCGTCGGCGATGAGCCGGGGATCACGCGCGACCGCATCTACGGGGAAGTCGAATGGGCTGGCCGGACGGTGCGGCTGGTGGACACGGGCGGGGTGGTGCCGGACGACGAGGCGCTGATCCCGGCGGAGATCTTCCGCCAGGCGCAGGTCGCGCTGGGCGAGGCGGACGCGATCATCATGGTGGTCGACGGCCGCACCGAGCTGGCCGCGCCGGATGTGGAGTTGGCCCGGCTGCTGCTGCGAAATGCTCATGTGAGACCGCTGTTCCTTGCCGTGAACAAGATGGATTCGGCGGAGCTGGAAGCGGGCGCGGAGAACTTTCGCACGCTGGGCTTTCGCAATGTGATGCCCGTGTCGGCGGAGCATGGGTCCGGCATAGGCGACCTGCTGGATGAGGTGTGGGCTGTGCTGCCGGAGCCTGCCGAGGCCGAGCCGGACGAGGTGATGCTCGGGCTGGAAGACGAAGCTGACGAAGACGAGGGAGGGTACATCGCCGACCGCGCGGTGCTGGACCCGCGCGCCATTCTCGAGGCTATGTTGCGCGGGGAAGCGGCTACGGAGGACCAGCCCGCGGGCATGGACGCGCCACCAGTGGGCGAGCCGGACGTGGAGAGGACACAGGACGGCGGTCCTCCGGAGAAAATGCGGGAATCCTCCGCTTCGCTCAGGATGACACAGGCTGAAGAACATAGCGAACCGCTACAGGGCCGGCGCTTGCGTAGCCATGGCGAACATATCTCGCGCGAGACCAAGATTGCCATCATTGGGCGGCCGAATGTGGGCAAGTCTACGCTGCTGAACGCGTTGACGGGCAGTGACCGCGCCATCGTGTCGCCGATTGCGGGCACCACGCGCGACGCGGTGGACGAGGTGGTGCGGCGCGATGGACATGACTTCCGCTTTATCGATACAGCGGGCATCCGGCGCAAGGGCAAGACCAAGCTGCTGGCGGAGAAGCTGAGCGTCATCATGAGCCGCAAGCACCTGGAAGCAGCCGACGTGGCGCTGCTGGTGATCGATGCGACGGAGGGCGTGGCTGCGGCGGACGCCAACATCGGCGGCTATGCGCATGAGAGCGGCCGCAGCGTGATCATCGTGATCAACAAGTGGGACCTGATGGCTCCGCCGAAGGATCAACTCACCCCGGACGGCCTGCGGTCTCTTGATGGCAAGCCGCCCGCAGACAGGAAGATCTACGAGCAGCAGGTACGGGATGCGTTGAAGTACCTGGACTACGCGCCGCTGCTGTTTGTCTCGGCGGCAGAGTCGAAGGGCATCGAGGAAGTCTTCAAGAAGGTGGAGCTGGCGGCGCGCGAGCGTCGCAAACGCGTATCAACGGGGGAGATGAACCGCTTCCTGGACCGGATTGACTTCCAGCGCGCCAGCGTGCCGATGAACAAGCGCGTAAAGATTTATTACATGACGCAGGCAGCGGTGGCGCCGCCGACGTTCGTGTTGTTCACCGATCGCGACGTGAAGCTGCACTTCAGTTATGAGCGGTTTCTGGCCAACGAGATACGCGACACGTTCAAGTTCATCGGCTCGCCGATCTGGTTCAAGGTGCGGGCGCGAAACAAGAAAAAAGCAGAGTAGCGGCCTTCGGCATCGCGGTCAGCTGCGGGATGGGGGCGGGTCGGCGTGAGGCGCGGGCCAGCTGTGCTGAGG
>CAXTPR010000006.1:683-169408 GCA_964246235.1 uncultured Acidobacteriaceae bacterium | reverse complement strand
GATCTTAGCTGTCTTCGCGCTCGGAGCGCTTCCAGTTAAGGAGGTCGCCGAGTGTAGTGGAGGAGCTCGATCCGGAGTTCTGCTGGTTCTTGCCCTTGTTGCCACCACCCGAGAACGATTCCTTGTAGCTCTCGACCTCGGCGCGGCTGGCTTCTTCGCCTACGGCCTTGATCGACAGTCCAACCTTCTTCTCTTCCTGGCTCATTTTGACGATCTTGAACTCGTGCTCATCGCCGACGTTCAGGTTGACCTGCTTGCCGAACTCGTCGACTGCCTCGGAAACATGGCAGAGACCTTCGACACCATCCGCGATTTCGACGAAGGCACCGAACTGCGCGGTGCGCAGCACCTTGCCCTTGACGACGTCGCCCACGCGATGCTGCGCGAAGAACGTGTCCCAGACATCCGGCTGAAGCTGCTTGATGCCGAGCGACAGGCGGCGGTTCTCCGGCTCCACGCCGAGAACGACAGCCTTGATCTTTTCGCCCTTCTTCAGCACCTCGGAAGGATGCTTGATGCGCTTGGTCCAGCTCATGTTGGAGACATGCACCAGGCCGTCGATGCCGTCTTCGATCTCGATGAACGCGCCGAAGTCGGTCAGGTTGCGCACGCGGCCTTCGACCACGGCGCCGGTGGGGTACTTGTTCTCCAGCTGCTCCCAGGGGTTGTCCTGCAGCTGCTTCATGCCCAGCGAGATGCGGCGGTCGTTGGGGTTCACGCTCAGAATGATGGTGTCGACCTCGTCACCGGGCTTGACCATCTTGGAGGGGTGCTTCATGCGCTTGGACCACGTCATTTCGCTGACGTGCACCAGGCCCTCGATGCCTTGCTCCAGCTCCACGAACGCGCCGTAGTCGGTAACCGAGAGCACCCGGCCGCGCACCTGTGCGCCGACGGGATAGCGCTCCACGGCATCCAGCCACGGGTCAGGCGTGAGCTGCTTGAAGCCGAGGGAGACGCGCTGCTTTTCCTTGTCGAACTTGAGCACCTTGACCTGGATCTCGTCGCCGACGTTAACGAGGTCGCGGGGGTGCGTCAACCGGCCCCAGCTCATGTCCGTGATGTGCAGCAGGCCGTCCAGGCCGCCCATATCCACGAACGCGCCGTAGTCGGTCAGATTTTTGACAACTCCGGTGAACACGGCGCCCTCTTCGAGATTGGCGAGCGTCACTTCCTTCTTGGCGTTCTGCTCTTCCTCAAGAATCTCCTTGCGGGAGATCACCACGTTGCCGCGCTTCTTGTTCAGCTTGATCACGCGCACTTCGAGCTCGGTGCCGATGTAGCCGTCCAGGTTGCGTACCGGGCGGACTTCCACCTGCGAGCCAGGCAGGAAAGCTTTCAGGCCAATATCGACCATCAGGCCA
Organism: uncultured Acidobacteriaceae bacterium; assembly: GCA_964246235.1. Classification (GTDB taxonomy): domain Bacteria; phylum Acidobacteriota; class Terriglobia; order Terriglobales; family Acidobacteriaceae; genus Granulicella. Next base: position 168,044 of record CAXTPR010000006.1, on the reverse strand, counting down.
CCCTTGACGCGGCTGATCACCATGCCCTTGACAGGAATTTTGGTATTGGCAGCCTCTTCCAGCGTGTCCCAAACCTTGTGGCGCAGCGCCTTGTCGTAGCTGACGAGGTAGCCCCCCTCGTGCTCCTCGCGCTCCACCACGACTTCCACCTGGTCGCCGACCTTGAACTTCGGCGTCTGGGTGTGGTCCAGCACCTGCTCCAGCGGGATCAACCCTTCGGACTTGAGGCCGATATCGACCACCACGTGCTTGTCGGTGATCTTGATGACGGTACCGGTGACGATGGTCTCCTCGGTCGTCATGGCCTGCGCGGCGTCTTTCTCCGCGGCCTGCTCGCGGTCGAAGCTCTCGAGTGCGCGGGCGAAGTCGTCCGCGTCATACTCCGGCTCGGCACCGCCTGCAGAGGCGGCGATCTCCGGCACGGCCTGCTCGGACGCGGGGCTGTGAGCTTCGGTTTCAGGAGCGGCAGCCTGCGCAGGTTCGGAAACGGTGGAGGAATCATTGCTGGCGATCTGCTCGTCAGTGGCTTCGGGGGCGATGGGTTCCAGTGTGGTGTTCAGGGCTGTGCTCTCAGAGGGATTTTCGTGGTCAGACATTCGCTTCACTACTCCGGGACCCGGTACTCACGCGCGCCGTCACGGCTACATGCATTGCCAGCCAAAGGCGTGTAGCCCTGTGGAACGCATGGACGGCCGAAGATGTGCGGGGTGATGAGACAAACGCATGTACAGCGGAGCCACTACGACCGAGTCCCAGGCGTATGGCCTCTTCACGAGTGTATCAGCCCACGAAATGAGCGGTCAACGCCGTCCGCCGGAGATCAGCTACGCGGCATCGAATCTCGCGCTCGGCGCCTCTACAGACTTGTAGTGCAGACCTATACTGCCCAGATGGACAGGCTGTGGACCCCTTGGCGATACGCCTACATCACTGGCAAGGACGCCGCAGAAAGCAAGATGCCGCGCAAAGGCGTGCCACCTGCGCTTTCGGCCTGGCTTGCCGAGCACCCCGAGGGCCTCGGATGTGTGTTTTGCAATATGTTGGCGGCCATCGAGTTCGCCGCCAAGAACGGCATGCCGAAAGCGGAGGCGGATCGCGCCGCTTACATCCTGTTGCGCGGCGAGCACAATTTTCTGGTGCTCAATGCCTTCCCCTATAACAGTGGCCACTTGATGGTGGTGCCGTACGAACACAGGGATTCGCTGGCCGGGCTGCCCGAACCCACGGCCCTGGAGCTGATGCGGCTAGCGAGGAGAGCCGAGGGAGCGCTACGCTCGGTGTATTCGCCGGACGGGCTCAATCTGGGGCTCAATCTTGGCGAGTCCGCCGGCGCGGGCGTCGCCCATCACCTGCATCTGCACGCGGTGCCACGCTGGAGCGGCGATACCAACTACATGAGCGTTCTTGGCGAAACGAGGGTTCTGCCGGAGATGCTCGAAGACACGTGGAAGCGATTGAAAGCGGTGCTCGACGGCACCTGCGCCCGGGAAGAGCAACTACCCCGTTCGTAATCACATCGTAGTAACTGCCGCATTCTGGTTTTGCAGGCTCCCCTCATGAAGTCCAGGCCACAGAAGTCGACAGCTTCGGGAGCGTCTCTGCTGTTTTCGCACTGGAGCGTGTCTCCGCGACGGAGTCATTCCGGTCCTTCTAGGCCTGCCGAAGAGTTGGGTCAGCCGCAGGACGGAGCTCTAGCAGAGCCAGAGGCCATCGGAGTATCGAGTTCCCAGGGGGTCAACCGGTTTCACGAGCCGGATGACGCGCTCCTGACGGGTGGAACACGGTCCCTGCTTCGACGGGTTCTCGGTCTGAACGTCATGCGGTCTGCGCTCCGGCCGTTACGTTCCGCGTCTCAACGCGTATAGCGATAAATCACGAACCTCTGCCTTGTCTCACAAGTGTGCGCCTAAGCCGTCTCCTTAGCAGTTATTCACCTTTGTTGGTTCGGATGAGCCGATGTCCCCATGTAGGCGCTGTCCCCGCTATGGGGAATGCGTGTCGCCTCGAAGTTGGTGATGCTCCACACGCCGTTCGGCAGCTTCTGAAAAACATGGGTGTAGCGGAAGCGGCCGACCAGGGGATGACCGTCGGCGGTTCCGTCGATCTCCGCCAGCGAGGTCACGCTGGCGGCATGCTGGCCCAGGAGTTTGACCCGTACGTCGGAGAGCTGGAGGGAGCGGATCACCACCGTGCGATTCCGCATGCGGTCTAACTGCTGCATCTTGGTCACCACCTCCCCCGACGCTGTGATTCCGAGGAAGTCAGGGGAAAGCAGTTTGTCCATGGCCGCTACATCGTCCTGAGTCTGTGCCTTGGCCCACTGGTTCTCCAGCGCAATCACCTGATCGCGCGCCGCATGCTTGGCATGCGGCTTGGCCTGCAGGCATGCCGGTCCCGGCAGAAGAGCGGCAGCCAGAGCAGCGGTCAGGACAGCGCGATGGGATGGCAGGCATCGCATAGGCGTACCGGATGGTAGTCCGGAATGGTGCAGCGAGTCAAAGGCAGACAGGCTAAGAACACCGGTTGCGCGCCGCGCGGGAGGCTAAGCACTTTGCATGAAGGTTGGTGATCTTCGTCCGCTTTTGTTGCCATTCCGCAGCAAAGCGAAGGAATCTGATCTCACCTGCTTCACTGCTTCAGCGAACACGCTTTAGAGAACGGCGTTCAGCCAGAGGTACTCACGGCGGTGGGGTCTGGTGTTCAACCCGCCGGTAACGAACTCCGCAAAGTGAGCCGTGGCGCGGTGGGCGTCGGCGGCTGCCTGGTCGGTGTACTGCTCATAGAGCAGCAACGTATTCGGCTCATCGCGCAGCCAGTGTGGAATATAGGTCACGCAGCCGGGCTCGGCGCGCGAGGCCTCGGCAAGGGGAGCAAGGATGCTGTCAATGTAGGTGCGGTCTTCGGGCGCGAAGCGGGTGGTCACGATAAACGAGATCATCGCTGCTCCTCGGTGGTCCAGTTATGCCAAGGCTTCGAAAAAACCGGTCTGCACCATGGTCTGCACGCGGTCCGGGCCGGTGGAGATCATGCCGATGCGCGCGCCGCTCTCGCGGGCCACGAACTCCAGGTACTCGCGGGCTTTCTCCGGCAGCTTGTCGTACTCCGTGATCCCCTCGGTCGATTCATTCCAGCCGGGCAACGTTGTGTAAACGGGCTCGATTGACTTGAAGCCGCGAACATCGGCGGGAATGATGTCGGTGACCTTGCCGTCAACCTTGTACCCGGTGCAGACCGGGATTTGGCGGCACTCGTCCATGACGTCCATTTTGGTGACGACCAGCCACTCGGTGGAGTTGATCATGTTGGAGTAGCGGAGCAGCGGCAAGTCAAGCCATCCGCAGCGGCGGGGACGTCCGGTCACGGCTCCATACTCCTGTCCGCGCGCGCGCAGCAGGTCGCCGCTGGCGTCGGAGATCTCGGTCGGGAATGGGCCCTCGCCCACGCGCGTCACGTAGGCCTTGGTCACGCCGATCACCGTGCCGATCCGCGTGGGACCGACGCCTGTGCCGGTGACTGCGCCGCCGGCCGTGGCGGAGGAGCTCGTGACAAACGGATAGGTGCCGTGATCGATGTCCAGCAGCGCGCCCTGCGCCCCCTCGAACATCACGTTCTGATCCTGATCGATGGCCTTGTTCAGCAGCACGGCGGTATCGGTGACGAACGGCGCGATCTGCTCGGCCAGGCGCGCGTACTCCTCGTACATCTGCCGGGGATCGAGCGGCTCGGTGCCAAACAGGGCGCCCGCGATGGTGTTTTTCTCGTGGCAGGCGTTGTTGATGTGCGTGCGCAGCAGCGACGAGTTCAGCAGGTCGATGACACGCAGCCCGTTGCGGTGGATCTTGTCCTCATACGCCGGGCCGATGCCGCGTCGTGTCGTGCCGATCGTTTGCCGTCCCGGCGCGGTTTCGGCAGCGAGCTCGATCATGCGGTGATAGGGCAGGATCACCTGCGCCCGGTTGCTCACAAAGAGCTGCTCGTCCACGGGAAGCCCGGCTTCGCGGAGCTTCTTGACTTCGCTGAGGAAAGCCTGCGGGTCCAACACCACGCCGTTGCCGATGACACCCTTGCAGCCGGGCCGCAGCACGCCGCAGGGAATGAGCTGCAGAACAAACTTCTTGCCGTGGATAATCACCGTATGACCGGCGTTGTGGCCGCCGGCGTAACGGGCCACGATGTCGAACTTCTCGCTCAGGACGTCAACGATCTTGCCCTTGCCTTCATCGCCCCACTGGGCGCCGAGAATGACGGCGGACGACTTGGAAGGAGGGATACTGCCTGACTGGCTCACGGATTCCTGCTGAGAAGGGGAGTGCGCGGAAGGGCCGCGCCCATGGCTGATTATAACGTTGGCGGTCCGGGCTTTGTTCCAGCGGCTTGACCCTTGAGCAAAGCCACGATCTGACTCAGGCTGTTGGCAAGCTGCTGATACAGGAAGCCGTGCCACGCGGCGCGATCGTCGGCTACCTGTACCGCGCGCAGGGCATCGTGATAGGCAGGACGGTCCTCGGGCAGAAGGACCAACGGCAGATAGCCTGCCCGCAGCAGAAGCACGTTCATTAGGAGCCGCGCTGTGCGCCCATTGCCATCGCTGAAAGGATGAATCGTCACCAGCCTTTCATGCGCATTGAACGCGCTTTCTGCTGTGGCTGCCATGTTCGCCAGCCGGTGGCCGAAGTCGCCCATGAGAGCGGGAAGTTCTGCCGGTGAGGGCAGAACGAGTGGAGACCCCGCAATCATGCGGCCGTGCGTGCTGTAGCAACCGGCTTCCTCGGGATCGACCTTCTGCATCACTAGCCGGTGCAGGTTGCGCACGTCGAGCTCGCGTATCGGCTCCTCGCTGCGGGCCAGCTCGCGCATGTATAGCAGCGCGTCCCTGTGGCCTGCGGCTTCCAGATGATCCTTCAGTGGCTTGCCGCTGACTGTGATTCCCTTTTCGAGCACGATCGCGGTTTCGCTGCGCGTAAGTGTGTTACCTTCCAGCGCGTTGGAGCTGTACGTCAGCTCCACGTCATACCAGGCGTCCAGCGCAGCTGCCGTGCCGGCGGAAAGTGGGCGGAGGCGGTCGAGCTCTGCCTTCAGTTCGCTCACCTGGAGTGCAGCGTAGGTCATCATAGCTACCATAGCGAACATCTGCCGTAGATGCAGATGCGCGAGTCCTCGGGATCGCCTGCTGGCTCGCACCCTTCAGCGCGGAGAAGTACGTGATAAGCCGCGAGGAAACGCTTAGCTGATCGAGAGGCCGGCCAGTGTACGCGCCAGCACCCGAACGCCGAGCGCAATGGCCTCGGGCGAGCTGTACTCGTCGGGCCGGTGGGAGACGCCGCCGCGGCAGGGAATAAAAAGCATGGCGACCGGCGCCACCTGGGCCATGAAGCTGGTGTCGTGATAGGCGCGGCTGACCATGGGCATGGCCGTGGCGTGCTCGGCTCCGCAGGCGTCTTCCAGAGCAGCGAGGATACGCGGATCGCTGACGACGGGCGGGTCGGCGTTGATGAGCTCTTCGGTGACGCGCACGCCGCGCGCCTGCTCTACAGTGGTGATGTCGGCGCGGACGGCCTGCATGACCTGCCCGCGGCGGGCCGGGTCGGTGTCGCGGATATCGAGCAGGAAGGAAACGCGCGACGGCACAGAATTGACCGCGCCCGGATGGACGCTGAGCGCGCCGACAGTAGCCACGGTGTCCAGCCCGGAGTGGCCCTGCCCGGCAGCCACCGCGTTGGCGTTTCGCGCGTGACGCTCAATGGCCAAAACGAGTTCCGCGGCAGCGCAGAGGGCGTCGCGGCGGTCCGGCATGAGCAGGGCCCCAGCGTGGCCGCCGAAGCCCTGCACAGCATAGCGATAGCTTGCAGGCGCGGCGATGGCCGTAACGATGCCGAGATCGGTTCCAGCGCGTTCGAGCAGCCGGCCCTGCTCGATGTGGAGCTCGACCCAGGCTCCGTAGTAGCTCTGCGGGAGCTTGACAGCGGCGAGTTCGCCATGAAAACCGGCCTGTTGCCGAACCTGGGCAAGCGTCAATCCACGCGGAGCATCGGTCACGGTTTCGGAAAGGCGATCCGGCAGGGCATCCGCGGCATCGGGCGCGAGCACGCCGCCGAGCAGCCGCGACCCGAGACAGCCGATGCCGAAGCGCGTGGGTTCTTCGCTGGTGAACATCAGCAGCTCCAGCGAGCGGCGTGGCAGGAAGCCGGACTCCCGGAGGGCGCGGAGAGCTTCCAGGCCGCCGAGAACGCCTACCGTGCCGTCGTACATCCCGGCGTGAGGAATGGCGTCGGTATGCGAGCCGGTGCCGACGGCCGGCAGCGCAGGCTCACTGCCTTCCCAGCGGATGAACGTATTGCCAATAGCATCTTCGCGAAAGCTGAAGCCTGCCTCCGCGGCGCGGCTCTTCAGCCAGGCGCGCGCCTGGAGGTCGCGAGCGGTAAAGACGATACGTGTGACGGCCCGCGTGGGCTCCGGCAGGGAACGATCTTGCGTGGGAGGACAGTCGGTCAGCTTTGCAAGGTGGTCAAGCTCGGCCAGCAAACGGTCGGTATTGATGTGCAGATTCATAGAGGCAGGGTTTCGCTAGCCCAGCGGATGCCGGTTGAAGTCTTTGTAGATAAGGTACTTTGCGGGCTGCTTGCCGAGCGCGCCGAACCACTGCGGACAGAACGGAGCCATCCAGATGAAGTCACCCGCCTGCGTGGGGTACCATCGCTTCCCGAGGCGATAGATTCCGCCTCCTTCGAGCATCAGCAGCCCGTGTTCCATGGTGTGGATCTCGACCTGGCTGAGCGAAGCGCCGGGCTGGTAGGTCATGGTGTTGCAGGCGAAATCGAAAGCTGCCGAAGCGGGCAGCAGGGAGCGGACCTGCAACGCGTCATCGCCATTCAGCGCGGTCGCCGGTATGTCCTGTTCTCGGCCCACATGGAACCAAGGCTGATCGTTTTCGCGGTTCGCTGCCAACGCTCTCGCGTGTTCGGCGGCGAGTGGCTGGAAGAACTTGTCCATGACCGCCACACGCGCCCGGGTATCGGCGCTGAGCCTGTGCTCGTATCCTGCCGGAAGATAGGCAAAGCCGCCGGCGGAAAGCCGGTGCGGCGCGTACACATCCGGCTCGGTCAGCGAAAGCTCGCCTTCAAGCACATACAGGAATCGCTGAGCGGGTCCCTCGATGAGCGTGCCGCCGGCCTCGAACTCCACGGTCATCTGCGCGAAGCCGGCACCGGTCTGCGGCGATACGTGTACAACCGCCATGCCGCCGGTCAGGCCCGGCAGCGGGGTACGCACGAACGTATCCGGCGTGAGCAGCAGATGATCGCGGCGGCTGGCGCTGCGGGTTTGTCCAAGAGAGTGCATGAGCGAAGGGCCTGCGTGGGCTACGTTGTAGTGAAGCGCATGCGGCAGGGAGTGTCAAAGGAGAGTCGGCGCTGCGGCTCGTTGTGCAGGGTACAGCGTGCGGATGAAGTGAAGCACGGTTTCCAAGGCGGCCTGCACGTCTTCCGTCTGAACCGATTCCTCGGGGTGGTGGCTTAACCCGCCGGGACTGCGCAGGAAGAGCATGGCGGTGGGTACATGCGGCGCCAGAATCATGCTGTCGTGGCCGGCTCCGGAGTGCATCCTTTTGGCCTGATGACCTGCCCCGGCCGCAGCCAGGGCAAGGTGGTTCGTGAGCTCGGGATCGAGCCCGACCGATCGCTGCTCATATATCGCGGTGGCATGCGCGCGCACACCCCTGCGTTCCGCCGCATGCTGCGCCTGCGTGAGCAGGATGCCGACGGCGGCGTGGCGCGACTCGTCGCTGGGATGACGTATGTCGAGAACGGCATGCACGGTTCCGGGGATGATGTTGGCCACGTTCGGCTCGATCTCGAGCTTGCCCACCGTCGCCACCAGTTGCTTGTGCTCCAGCGCGAAGTGCTCCACTGCGGCAATCCACTCCGCCGCCGCAGCCAGGGCATCCTGCCGCAGGGGCATGGGTGTGGTGCCCGCGTGGTTCGCTTTCCCGGTGAACGTCAGGCGCAAGCGTGATTGTCCGACGATGGTGCTCACCACGCCCAGGGGCAGGTTTTCGGCCTCCAGCACCGGGCCCTGCTCGATGTGGACCTCCAGGGCGGCGAAGGAAGCGGGCGGCAGAGCGGACATCTGCGGGATGCGGCCGGGGTCGAGGCCAAAACTGCGGATCGCGTCCGCGAGGCTCACCCCGTCCGAATCAGTCCGGCTCAGGTGCTCGGCGGTGAGCTGGCCGGTTGCGCCGAGCGAAGAGGCGAAGGGAAAGCCGAAGCGTACGCCTTCCTCCTCGGAAAAGGCGATCAGCTCAATGGCAAAGGGCAGCCTCGTGTCGGCGAGTTCCTCGAGGGCGGCCAGGGCCAGCAGCACACCCAGTGGGCCGTCATAGGCGCCGGCATTCGGGACCGTGTCGATGTGTGAGAACAGCAGCAGTGTGGGCGCGTCGGAACTGGGCCCCGGACGCATGCCGCGCACGTTGCCGAGGTCGTCGGTGCGGGTCTGGAGACCGGCCCGCATCATCCAGGAAAGCAGCAGCGCATGCGCACCCTGCGTGGCGCGCGACAGAAACGTGCGTGTGGTCTGACCCGGCATATCGGAGATGCGCGCCAGTTCGCCGCAGCGGGCCACCACTTCTGCCGCACGGCTGCCTGCTGGAGCATAGCGGCGCAAGACTGGCTCACTCATCCCCAATCCTTCACGCCCGGCGCACGGTGGCTTCAATGGTGCCGTGCGGCTCATCGGTCGGGACGAAAATGTGGTTCGGATTGTCGCCGCCGAAGCGGCTGAGATCGACCAGCAGGTTGTGCCTGTTGGGCATCAGCATGTGCACTTCGTCGATGATGCCGGTGTGCTGCAGCGCGGCTTCGGCCATTGCGTAAAGCGTCTGCTGCACAGAAAGCGAATCGTGATTCGCAAAGGTGGCGATCATGCGCTCGCGCAGGTGCGCACGCACCTTGTTGAAGTCGATACCCTGCGCAACCGCTTCAGCGGTGTAAGGCCAGTCGGCCTGCACGGCGGTGCCAAACAGGCGGTCAGTCGTTTCGGGAAGCGTGGTCAGATTGTCCTTGATATAGCCGGTGAAGCCCGACTGCGCCGTCTTGAGCAGAGCGAGATTTACGAACCCGCTCCGAACTCCGAAGGCTCCCCCTTGCTGCCGGGAAACGGAAGCGGTCTGGCGTTCCTCGGAGCCGCGCATGAAGGCTGTGGGGTACGGCTCGCCGCCAACTGTCAGGCGCTTCCATAAATGGGAATGGATATTCACTTCCGCGCCGGACACCTGCGGATTCCGTTCCAGCAGGTAGTCGATCAGCTCCCTCGCGTAGTCTTCAATAGCCGAGGCCTTGCTGCCTCGTGCTACGAAGTAGACCGTGTTTTTCATGGTGTCGGTGGGAAGAATTTTTGAGTTGTCGCCCTTGGTGTGGGCGCTCTCGAAGTCGCCGGTCAGCAGCACCTCTACGGTCCACTCGTCGAGATCATGATGCTGCGCGTGCCGCGTAACGCGCATAAGCCGTACCCGCGACTTGCCGTAGCGGTTCTGCGCGAGCCGGACTGTGCCCGTGTTTGCGATCGGAGTGACCGGATGACTCATGCGTCAGCTGCCTCGATAGGTGGTGTAACCATTGGGGGTGAGCAGCAAGGGAATGTGGTAATGAGCTCCCGCGTCGCGCACCTGAAACGCGATGTCCACATGAGGATAAAGCCCATCCGTGCCTTGCTTCGCGTAGTACGGTCCCGTGAAGAAACGCAAACGGTAGATGGCAGTCTCCATGTCGTGCTCGTTGAGAAGCGTCCGGCAGCGTCCATCGGTGTCTGTCACTCCGCGAGCCAGGGGTTCCCACTGGGAACCGCGTTGCTTCTCGAGGAGAATGTCCACTCCCTGCGCGGGGAGCCCAAGCGCTGTGTCGAGAACGTGAGTGGAGAGTCCCATCTACGAAACCTCCGCGGGCATCTGCAGCCACTTGCGCAAACGCAGCTGCGTAATCTGGCGCTGCTGCTCTGCAGCTTCGTTCACTTCAGCTTCGGGATGGTTGCCGAGCCGCCTCTGCAGGATGGCGAGAATCTCCGCACCGGACTTGCCCGTGGCGCAGACGATGAAGATCCGTCCGAATCGAGCCTCATAGAGCTTGTTGCCTTCGGCAAGAGCCGCGCTGGTGGAGTCGTCAGCCAGCGCTCTGCTCTGCTCGCCGGCGCTCCATGCCCGGCTCCGCGCAGTGGCCTTGGCGTGCGTTTCGCCGATGCGCGGGTGAGAATCGAACGCCTGCCGCCAATCCTCTTCGGAGAGGTCTCGCCATACGGTGTCGGCTGTGCGGAAGAGATCTTCGGCTGTGGCGAAGGGACGATTGAGAGCTACAAGCGTCGCCCAAACGGCCGAGCCGCTACAAGGCAGGATCGTGTCGGCGGCGCTCTCCGGCTCCATGTGGTTCCAGTCTTCGAGGATACGGTGGGCGGCAAGCTGCATGGCTATCGAGTGAGCGAACAGGATAGCGCGTACTCGCGCCCGTGGGGTGCTGCCGCGAAGATGGGGCCGTTCTCTCCGAGGTTGTAGATCAGGGCGCCGCGCAGCCAGGTCTTGCATACCACTCCGCGCAATGTCTCGCCCATGTAGGGAGAGACCGGGTGCCGGTAGTGCAGCCGTTCGGGCGTGACGGTGAATGCCGCCTCGGTATCGAACGCCACCAGGTTGGCGTGCATGCCGGGTTCGATGCGGCCCACCTGCGCCTGCAGTCCTGCGCGTTGTGCAGGGGCATGGCTCGTCCACAAGCTGAGCTGCGCTAGCGGGATGCCGCGTTGCGCGCACTCGGTCCAGAGCATCGGCAGGGCGGTGGAAAGCGATGCGATGCCTCCCCAGGCTTCGTCGAAGCGGCCGGGCTCCTCGCCGGGTTGCGGGGTCCTGCCCTCCAACGCGGGCAACCGCTTCATGTGTGGCGGGCACGGCGAGTGGTCTGTGGCGATGCAGTCGATGGTCCCTTCGAGCAGTCCTTGCCAGAGTTGCTCGCGATTGCCGCGGCTGCGGATCGGCGGAGCGCACTTCCAGAGCGTAGCGCCGTAGGAGATGTCCTCGGCGGCGCCGTGCAGATAGTGCGGGCAGGTTTCCACGGTCACGTCCAGACCCTCCGCCTTGGCCGCGTGCAGCATGGGAAGCGCCTTCGCGGTGGAGAGGTGCACGATGTGCAGCTTGAACCGGTATTCACGGCAAAGCTCCAGCAGCATGGCGATGGCTTCGAGCTCGGCTTCGTCGGGCCGTGAGGCGAGATAGGTGTTGTAACGCCGCCAGTCGGCACCGCTTGCATTGAGTTGCGCCACGGCATCGTCGATGGGACCGGCCAGCTCGGCGTGCACCAGCAGCGGCAGTCCGGTACGGCGGATGTGCGGCAGCGCCGCTTCGAGATTGGCGCGGTCGATGGACGTGAACCCATCGCAGCCCGGGTAGATGAGAAAACACTTGAACCCCGGCACGCCCGCCATGGCCAGCGGTTCCAGTTCGCGCTGATTGCCATCGACCGCGCCGCCCCAGAGCGCGTAGTCCACCAGACACTGCGCACGCGCGGCTTCACGCTTCACTTCGAGAGCATCCACGCCCGTGGTTTCGGGCAGGCAGTTGAGCGGCATGTCGATCAACGTGGTAAAGCCGCCTGCCGCCGCGGCGCGCGTGGCGGTCGCGAAGCCCTCCCACTCGGTGCGGCCGGGCTCGTTGATGTGCGTGTGCAGGTCGACGAGGCCGGGCAGCAGAGCAAGGTCGCCCAGGTCTTCCAGCGGTGTGTCCGGGTTGAGTTCATCTGCGGTCTTGACTGCCGCGATCCGTTCCTCGTCGATGACGACCACGGCGTTGCGCTCGCCTTTCGGTGTGACGACGCGGCGCGAGCGCAGGGCGTGTACCATGATGCTGATTATGCCGGGTTTCGCGGCCCGGTGATTGCCGGCCGCATCTGAAATCTCCGAAGAAGAGGCACGAGGATGCACGTTGATTGAAGGCAGGCCCGAGTTCATGCAGCAGGCAATCCGTCTGGCCACGGAGAACGTGATCAGCGGACGCGGTGGCCCCTTTGGCGCGGTGGTGGTGAAGGAGGGGCAAGTCGTCGCCACGGGGGTGAACCAGGTGACCGCTGGCAATGACCCCACAGCGCATGCCGAAATCGTGGCGATTCGCAACGCCTGCGCTGCCCTGGGAACCTTCCAGTTGACCGGCTGCGATGTGTATACCAGTTGCGAGCCGTGTCCGATGTGCCTGGCCGCCATGTACTGGTCGCGGTGCCGTGCGATCTTCTATGGCAACAACGCGGAGGATGCCGCTCGTGCCGGCTTCGACGATATGTTCCTCTACGAAGAAGTGAAGAAGCCGCTGGATCAGAGAACGATCCCGACCGTGCGGCTGCTTGCCGCGGAGGCGCAGGAAAGCTTTGCAGCGTGGGACAAGAGCCCCTTCAAGGTAGGGTACTGATGGCGGAAACACCTCCGATCAACATCGGCCTGCTCGGCTTCGGCACGGTGGGCAGCTCGTTCGCCGAGGTGTTGGCAGCCAGCGGGCGCAAGGATATTCGCATCACGCACGTGTTCAATCGCCTGCTGGAGCGCAAGCGGGCGAGCGCCGCGGCAAAGTTCGTGCCGTACGCGCGCTGGACTGAGCGCGTGGAAGACATCCTCGATTCACCGGATGTCCATGTCGTTGTGGAACTGATCGGCGGTGTCTACCCGATCGAGAGCTGGGTGCGGTCCGCGCTGAAGAGTGGAAAGCATGTGGTCACAGCCAACAAGCAACTCATCGCCCTCCGCGGCGCGGATCTGTTTCCACTCGCGGCGGAGCACGGGGCACAACTCCTCTATGGCGCGGCGGTCGCGGGCGGCGTGCCAGTCATCCCCGGCATCACGCAGGGCCTGGGAGGCGACGCAATCTGGCGGGTCAGCGGCATCTTGAACGGCACCTGCAACTTCATCCTGAGCGCGATGGAGCAGGGGGCCGGTTATGCGGAAGTGCTGGCCAGCGCGCAGCGCGCGGGCTACGCCGAAGCCGATCCTTCGGCCGACGTGGACGGCTTCGACGCGCGCGCCAAACTGTGCGTGCTGGCGCGGCTGGCGCTGGGCGCGGAGATCGTGCCGGAGAACGTGCCGGCGCAAACGATCTCCCGGGTGGCGGCCGTCGACTTTGCGTACGCCAAGGAGCTCGGGTGCACGGTGCGGCAGGTATCGCGCGCGGAGCGCGTCAGGGACGGGATACGGGCGCGGGTGGGGCCGATGCTGGTGCCGCGAGAGTCGCCGATCGCCTGGTCCCACGGCACGCAGAATATGGTGGTCACCAGCGGCCGGTTCGGCGGCGATGTTGTCTTCAGCGGACACGGCGCTGGCGGTCACCCCACAGCCGTGGCGGTCATGAGCGATGTGCTCGCGGTCGCGGGCGCCAGCCGCCAGCTTCGGCCCCTGGCGGAACGGGTCGCCGTGAGCGGTGACGTCACCGCACCCCACTACCTGCGCTTCATCGTGGTGGACGAGCCGGGGATTGTCGCCGCGATTGCCGGGCAACTCGCGAAAGAGCACATCAACATCGACTCCATCCTGCAGCATCGCGGGCACTCCAACGAGGAACTGCCCTTTGTGGTGACCACGGAGTTCTGCCTGCGCTCCACGCTGGAGCGAGCCGTCGAAGTCATCTCGGCCATGAGCTTCATCGTGGAGCCGCCGCTGGTCATGCAGATCCTGGTGGTCGACGATCCCGCTACCGACTAGCGCCCAGATGGCCGAATGTGGAGGAGCGTGCCTATTCGGTCGAGCATGACTCAGCGAAACGTCTCTGGATGCCCTGGGCCGTCCACTACACTGGACGCATGCCCATGAACGTCGAACTGGTCTTTCTCCAGTTCCTGGTGCTCATCTTTGCCCTCAGCGTGCATGAGTGTTCCCATGCTTGGATGGCCTGGCGCTTGGGCGACCCCACGGCCTTCATGCTGGGCCGCGTCACGCTCAACCCGCTCAAGCAGCTCACGCTGCTGGGATCCGTAATTTTTCCGCTCATCGGGCTTTTCTTCGGCGTTCCTCTCATCGGCTGGGCCAAGCCCACGCCGGTCACCACACGAAACTTCCAGAACTACAAGCGCGACGACATTCTCGTTACCATGGCCGGGCCTTTCTCTAATCTGGCTCTTGCCCTGATCTCTCTTCTGCTGCTTGTCGTCGTCAAGCACGCGGTGCACGGCGGCGTGGGTCTTATCGAGGCCGCCATCGGCGTGGCGGGGCAGTTGCCCATGGACTCGGCGGAAAGCCTGCCGGCTCTTTTTCCGCTGCTGCTTCTCCTCTGGTTCGGCATGCTGATCAACGTGGGATTGTTCCTGTTCAATCTGCTGCCCATCCCGCCGCTGGACGGCAGCCACCTGCTCAAGCACTGGCTGCCTTACAAATGGCAAGACGCTTTCCAGAACGCCGGAATGTACGGCATGCTGCTGATGTACTTCGTCGTGCTTCGCCTGCACATATTGGAGCCCATTTACAGTGCCGTTCTGGGTGTTTTTTTCCGCATGCTGAGTGCGCTCTAGCAGGTGGTTTCGCCCAGCCCGGCTCCGCGCAGCCATGTATCCTGAGTTGTCATCACCATGAGCGCCACTCCCCCACGTTCTCTCACGCCGCGTCCACGCGTGCTCAGCGGCATGCGGCCCACCGGCCGGCTGCATCTTGGCAACTACATGGGCGCCCTGCGCAACTGGGTTCAGCTGCAGCAGGACTACGACTGCTTCTTCTTCATCGCGGATATCCACGCGCTCACAACGGACTATGCCGACCCCGGGCGCATCGTCGAGAACAATCGCGAGATCGCACTGGATTTCCTTTCCGCCGGCCTCGACCCTGGCCGCTGCGTCATCTTCAAGCAGAGCGACGTTCCCGCGCACTCCGAGCTCAACACGCTGTTCGGCATGTTCACCCCTGTCGGCTGGCTGGAACGTGTGCCCAGCTACAAGGACCAGCAGGCGCAGCTTTCTGAAAAGGACCTCAACACCTTCGGCTTCCTCGGCTACCCGCTCCTTCAGGCCGCCGACATCCTGCTCTACAAGCCAGACTTCGTGCCTGTCGGCGCGGATCAAGTCGCCCATGTCGAGCTCACCCGCGAGGTGGCCCGGCGCTTCAACTCCCTTTACCCTGGCGAGTTCTTCCTTTCGCCCGAGGCTAAGCCGTGGGAGCTCTCCGCCATCCAGGAGAAAGCCCGCAAGCTGGCTGGTGAGCCCGGGGATTCGCAGCGCACCAGCTTCAGTCCGCACCAGCTTTTTGAAGCCGCTCAGCAGACCAAAAAGCTCTCATCCTTCGGGCGGCTCGACATCCTGCCCGAGCCGCAGGTCCTGCTCACGCCTTCGCCCAAGGTCCCCGGTCTCGATGGCCGCAAGATGTCGAAGAGCTACAACAACCACCTTATGCTCTCCGAGCCTGAGGCCGATCTGCGGGCCAAGCTGAAGGTTATGGTGACCGACCCGGCTCGCGTACGTCGCGAAGACCCAGGCAATCCCGATGTCTGCCCGGTGGGCGACCTGCACAAGGTCTTCTCCGACGCGGAGACCATCGCCAAAGTTTACGACGGCTGCACCCACGCAACCATCGGCTGCATCGAGTGCAAGACCTGGTGCGCGGACTCCATCGTCCACACCATCGCGCCTATTCAGGAGCACCGCCGCGACCTCGAAAAGCGTCCCAGTGTCCTCGAAGATGTGCTCGCCAACGGCAGCACGCGCGCCGCCAAGCGTGCGGTGCAAACTCTCGGCGAAGTCAAGCATGCCATGGGTTTGAAATAACATGCCTGAAGAGACCGCGGGTACAGATGCCGGGCCGGCTGACACGTCTTCGGATCAGCCACAAGCGCCTGCTGAACCTTTTTCACTGCGACCGCAGCAAGTTTCGCCTGGTCCGGAGCCAAAGCCCGCCCGCGAAAAGAAGCAGCCCGAAGAAGCCTCGCAGTCGCCCTTTGTCATCCACGTCGGCCAGGTCTATGACGGCCCCTTCGACCTGCTGCTCGACCTTATCCGCCGCCAGAACATCGACATCTACGACATCCCGATTGCGCGCATCACCGCGCAGTTTCTCGAATACACGCGCCATCTCCAGCAGACCGACGTCGATTCCGCCGGCGAGTTCATCTACACGGCTTCGCTGCTCATCCACATCAAGTCGAAGACGCTATTGCCGCGCGACCCACTCGCTGCCGGCGGTGACGCCGATGAAGACCCCCGTCGCGAGCTCGTCGAGCGCTTGCTCGAGCATGAGCGCTTCAAAGCCGCCGCGCAAATGCTCATGCAGAAGCAGCAGGTAGAGGATGCCACCTGGTCCAAGCCTGGCCTGAGGGCATTTCTACGCGACGAAGGCGCGGAGTCGGTTGAGACCGAGCGTGAAATCGCTGCTGACACGGTCGATCTCGTGCGCGTGTTTCAAGACATCCTGGAGCGCCTTCGCGAGCGCCCCGTGCACGCCATCGACCAGGACTCCGTCACCGTGGCGCAGATGATCGACTTCGTCAAGCGCCGCCTGCTGCTGGAGGACAGGCCCATCAGCCTGCGCCGCCTGCTGCACAACACGGCCTCGGAGCGCGCCCTCATCTGCGCCTTTCTCGCCATGCTGGAACTGGTCCGTCTGCAGGCCATCCTGCTCCGCCAGCCGGATCAGACGAGCGACATCCTCATCAAGAAGACTGATACCTTCGATCAGGTGATGAGCGACCAGGCCCAGATTCGCGACGACTGGGACTGACGAAGTCCGCGCGCGGTGCCTACTTCGCCGCCGCTTCGATCTCCGCCAGCTCCTCTGCGCTGAACTCGATCTCCGCGGCCTTCATGTTCTCTTCCAGGTGCGCCATGCTGGAGGTTCCGGGAATCGGCAGCATCACCGGACTCCGCTGCAGCAGCCAGGCCAGCGACACCTGTGCCACGGTCGCGTTGTGCTTCTTCGCCAGTTCATCCAGTTTGCCGCCCGGTTGCGCCAGCTTCCCGGCGGCGACGGGGTACCACGGGATGAACGCGATACCGTTCTTCTCGCAGTAGTCGAGCACATCCTCATGCTTGCGGTCGCCCACGTTGTACTGGTTCTGCACGCTCGAAATCTCCACCGTCTTGCGTGCTTCCTCGATCTCCTGCGGCTTCACTTCGCTCAGCCCGATGTGCTTGATCTTGCCCTCCGTCTGCAGTCTCTTCACCGCACCCAGAGACTCCGCCACAGGGACCTTCGGATCGATGCGATGCAGCTGCCACAGGGCGATCTGTTCCGTTCGCAGAAATCGCAGGCTCATCTCCACCTGCTGGGTCAGGTACTCAGGCCGGCCTACCGGCACCCACTTGTTCGGCCCCTGCCGGGTCAGCCCGCCTTTGGTCGCCACCACGAGGCTCTTCGCGAACGGCGCCAGCGCTTCGCCGATGAGTGGCTCACTTACGGCCGGGCCATACGCATCAGCCGTGTCGATGAAGTTGACGCCCAGCTCGACAGCTCGCTTCAAAACCTTCTTCGCGTTCTCGCGGTCCTTGGGCTCGCCCCAAACGCCATCGCCGGTAATCCGCATTGCGCCGAAGCCCAGTCGATTTACTTCCAAATCGCCGCCCAGCTTGAATCTTTTCGCCACTGCCATCGTATGTCTCCTCTTCCGTGCCCGTACGCGTTTCGATGCACCCGGTGGCGGCGCGGTTCCGTGGCACCTCACGTCCTTGCGATACGCTGAAAGCATCCGCCCCGCAACTGGAGTCCGCATGCGCACACGCGTTCGCCGCGCCTACGTCCTGCTTTCGATCCTGTGGCTCTCTGCCGCGCTCCTTACGGCTCCTGCACAGAAAGAGGCATGGGGTAGGGCCCACGACGGGCCCTGGCCCGTCCGCGCGGTCATCGTCACCACCTTCGAGATCGGTGCCGATACTGGCGACATCCCCGGCGAGTTCCAGCTCTGGGCCGAGCGCGAGCACCTGGACGAGGTACTGGCCTTCCCGCTCGGCACGCATCCCCTGCGCGCCAACCGGGACCACACCGTGCTCGGCATGGTCTCGGGCACCACGCTGGTCAACGCGGCCGCCAGCATGATGGCGCTCGGACTCGACCCACGCTTCGATCTCAGCCGCGCCTACTTTCTCATCAACGGCATCGCCGGTGTCGACCCGCGCGAAGCCTCCATGGGCTCGGTCGCCTGGGCACGGTACGTCGTGAGCGATGTTGCCCGCTCGATCGACCCGCGCGACGCTCCGCACGATCCACAGGACGCCAAGGCCTGGCCCTACGGCATTTTCCCCATCGGAGCCACCTCGCCCAACCCAGCCACGGTCCCCGCTTCGTCGGTTCAGCGCTCCAATCTGTACACCCTGAACAGCGCGCTGGCCGACTGGGCCTTTGCCCAGACCAAAGACCTCAACTTCGGCGACGATCCGCGGATCGCCGCCTTCCGCGCCGAGTACAAGGGATTCCCTAACGCCCAGCGTCCCCCCTTCGTGCTCGAAGGCGACACCTTCGCCAGCGATCTTTATTGGCACGGCCCCACCATGACGGCCTACGCCGAAGACTGGGTCCGCTTGTACACAGAAGGCAAGGGCCGCTTCGTCATGACCGAGATGGAGGACTCCGGCTTCATGGAGTCCCTCGAACGCCTCGGCAGGGCCGGCAAGGTGGACCCGCGACGCGTCATGGTGCTGCGCGGCGGCAGCAACTACTGCACGCCCCGTCCTGGCCACACCTCGCTCGAATCCGTCACTGCCCCTTACCTGCGCACGCCCCTGCCGCTCGAAGACCTGTACCTCGCCGGTTCCACGGTGCTGCACAAGCTCGTGAGCGAATGGCCTGCGACTCGCGACCATATTCCGCAGCCGCCTCACTAGCGTGTGTCGGAGGGTGCTGCCGTTGGTTTTGGGACTTTCCTGATCGACATCCTCAGGCTCGCTCCCACGTCCCTCACCGGCGCGCGCGCGCCCGCGCCGGCGGCCGGCATCGTCACCGGCAGGCACTCACGCCTCGCCCAGCACCCGCTCGTACGTGACCGCCGTGGCTTCGTCGAAGCAGACGAACTCTACCGTCTTCACTCCGCAGGCATCGGCCATTTCCCGGCACACGCTGACTGCAGTCTTCGCGGCAGGGCCTTTGGGGTAGTGATAGATTCCGGTTGAAATCGCGGGAAACGCAATGCTCTTGGCTTCGTGTTCCTGCGCCAGTTCCAGGCAGCGCCGGTAGCAGCTCTTCAACTTTTCAGGCTCGCCCCGCGCGCCGCCATTCCATACCGGCCCCACCGCATGGAACACCCACCGCGCGGGCAGCTGGAATCCAGGCGTGGCTTTCGCGTCGCCAGTTGAGCAGCCGCCCAGCACCCGGCAGGCGGCTAAAAGCTCCGGGCCGGCTGCGCGGTGGATTGCGCCGTCCACGCCCCCTCCCCCCAGCAGCGATGTATTGGCGGCATTCACGATTGCATCTACCGGCCGCTTCGTGATGTCGCCCCGGATGACTTTCAGTTCCGCCATTTTCCTCGCGTCCTCCACAGGCATTCCGCAAGCGGACAGGGTTTTCGGTTGTCCGGAGCCTGAACCTTGCGTCATCCCGGTAGGATGCGGCTACAATTCGACCCATAGGGCTCATCGGTACTTCTCTCTCCTCCAGCGCGCCGGCCGCGTAAATTCTCCCGCAACTGACCAACTCCTCACGATGCCGCTGGTATCCAACCGCACAGGTCTGCGCGCCCGACCCTCCTTTATGGCCACCACAGCCCCACGCCCCCAGCCGGTAAGTTCCGCGCTTGACCGTAAGCTCCGGACTAAAAAGCTCAGCCCCACCGTCATCGTCGTCCTCGGCGTTCTTCTTGGCGTTGCCGTGATTTACATCGTCACGCGACTCATGGCTGACTTGTCCGGCCAGCATCCATCGACAGCTCTCCCGTATCTGCTGCTCGGTCTGGCTCTGCTGATCGCTCTCGGGTTTGAATTTGTCAACGGCTTCCACGATACCGCCAACGCTGTGGCCTCTGTCATCTATACGCACTCATTGGAGCCCCACGCCGCCGTCATCTGGTCCGGCATCTGGAACTTCATCGGCGTGTTGTCCAGCTCCGGCGCCGTGGCTTTTGCCATCGTCTCGCTGCTGCCCATCGAGCTCATCCTTAAGGTTTCGCGCGGCTCCGGCTTCAGCATGGTGTTCGCGCTGCTCGTCGCGGCGATTCTTTGGAACCTCCTCACCTGGGTGCGCGGCCTGCCCGCCTCCAGCTCGCACACCATGATCGGCTCCATCGTGGGCGTGGGCATCGCCAACAAGCTCATGCATCCCGGCTCGTTGACCTCCGGGGTGGACTGGTCCGAGCTCCTCAAGATCGCCAAGGCCTTGTTCTTTTCGCCGCTGGTCGGTTTTTGCGGCGCCTTCCTCCTGCTTTGGCTGGCGAAACGCGTCATCACCGATCCCACACTCTACCGCGCGCCGGAAGGCGACGATCCGCCGCCCTTCTGGATTCGCGGCCTGCTCATTCTTACCTGCACCGGAGTCAGCTTCGCCCACGGCTCCAATGACGGCCAGAAGGGCACCGGCCTCATCATGCTCATCCTGGTTGGAACGGTGCCCACCGCCTATGCGCTCAACCACACCGTCGGCCCCGACCAGCTCTTCGAGTTCTCCGCCGTTTCCCAGCAGGTTTCCGACACACTGGGCCACTACATCCAGCCGCAGGCCACGCTGCCCGGTCCCGCCGGCTCCAACTCCGACACGACACCGCAGTCTTCAGCGGCTGAGCTGCAGCACTTCATCTCTACCCGCAAGTACAGCCCTGATACCACGCTCGCCCTCCGCCGCGTGGTGGACACACTCCGCGCTGAATCCAACTACTCCGGCTCGCTCGGCGGTGTACCCCAGGATGCCCAGGTCAACGTCCGCAACCAGATGTACCTGGTCAGCGAGTCTCTCTCCCTGATGCCCAAGTTCGCACCCGCCGGCGGCACCAACATTTCCCCAGCAGATGGCAAAATCCTCAACGACTACCGCGGCTATCTGGACCGTTCCACCAAGTTTATCCCGGTCTGGGTCAAACTGGCCGTAGCGCTTTCGCTGGGGCTCGGCACCATGGTCGGCTGGCGGCGCATCGTGATCACGGTCGGCGAAAAGATTGGCCAGCAGCGCCTCAACTACGCCCAGGGTGCCGCCTCCGACACCACCTCCGCGCTCACCATCCTGGGCGCCACTTTCCTGGGGTTGCCCGTCTCCACGACGCACGTCGTGTCATCCGCCATCGCCGGCGCGATGACGGCCAACGGCTCCGGCCTTCAGTTCCGCACCATCCGCAACATCGCCCTGGCCTGGTTCCTCACCCTGCCCACGGCGGCTCTGCTATCCGGCTTGCTCTACTGGCTCTTCAACAAGCTGTAACAAGCTGTGAGCCGCCCCGAAGGCTGCGAAGCTATCGTTTCCCGAAGACCTCGCCCATGCGGCGAATCTGCGCGCCGACGCCGCGGAGCTTTTCCTCCATGCGCTCGTAGCCCCGGTCCATATGGTAGACGCGGTCGAGGATGGATTCACCGTCAGCAACAAGGGCGGCGAGGACGAGCGCGGCCGAGGCGCGGAGGTCGGAGCACATGACCGCGGCGGACTGCAGCTTTGCGCCTCCGCGAACAGTGGCGGAGCGGCCATTGACGCTGATGTTCGCGCCCATGCGATTGAGCTCGCCGACATGCATGAAGCGGTTTTCGAAGATGTTTTCCGTGACGAGGCTGGTGCCTTCGCATTGGGTGAGCAGCGCCATGAACTGGGCCTGCATGTCCGTCGGAAAGCCCGGGTACTCCTCGGTGATGATGTCGGCTGCGACGAGCCGGCCGCCGGAGTGGACGCGGACGTTGTCCTGGCCAACCTCGAGCTTCACGCCGCACTGCTCGAGCTTGCCGAGCAGCGAGCCGAGATGTTTGGGATTGCAGCAGTCGACGTTGAGGTCACCGCCGGTGATCGCGCCGGCGATGAGAAAGGTGCCCGCCTCGATGCGGTCCGGGTTGATGCGGTGGCGCGCGCCGTGGAGCTTGGCGACGCCTCTGATCCGGATGGTGGAGGTACCGGCGCCTTCGATCTGCGCGCCCATGGCGTTGAGCAGGGCGGCGAGGTCGGTGACTTCAGGCTCGCGGGCGCAGTTCTCGAAGAGGGACTCGCCGTCGGCGAGGGCGGCGGCCATGAGGAGGTCTTCTGTGCCGGTGACCGTGATCTTGTCGAAGACGATGTGCGCGCCCTTGAGGCGACCACTCCCATTTCCCGGCGCGCGGGCCTCGAGGTAGCCATGCTCCTGGGTGATGGTGGCGCCCATGGCTTCAAGGCCCTTGATGTGGAGGTCGATGGGGCGGCCGCCGATGGCGCAGCCGCCGGGCATGGCCACATGCGCCATGCCCGTCCGGGCAATCAAGGGGCCCAGCACGAGAGAGGACGCACGCATGGTCTTGACGATCTCGTACTTGGCGACGGGATCGGACAGCACGGCGCATTGGATGGAGGTGCGGTGCTGAGCGCGGCCGTAGCCGAGTTCCACGTGCGCGCCCATGGATTCCAGCAGCTTGCGCTCGGTCTCGATGTCGCGGACCTGGGGGATGTTTTCGAGGATGACCTCGTCTTCGGTAAGGATGGCGGCGGCCATGCAGGGGAGCGCCGAGTTTTTCGCTCCGGAGATCTTGATGGTGCCCAGCAGCGGGTTGCCACCGCGTACAACAAACTTGTCCATCGCCCTAGTGTACGGAGAGCGGATGTGCGGGACGAGATGACGGTGTAGATGCGGATGGAGTCCAGGGGTCTAAAAGACACAGCCCTCGCATTGTTCGAGGGCTGTGAGACGGTTCTGAGCGCGATCTACAAGCTGGCGGAGGGCTGGGGTTCCGCGCCGGGCCGGCCGCGGTGACCGTGGCGCATGGATTTCATTTGCTGCTGCTGGTCCGGGGTGAGGATGGCGGCGAACTGCGTCTTCTCCTGCTCGTGGAGGGCGCGCATCTGCTGGTGCATGTCTTCCGGCGAGAGCGAGGTGTTGGCGCGAAGAGCCTCCATCTTCTGCTGGCGGTCGGCCAGGATCGGCTCGATCTTCGCGGTCTGGTCCGGGGTGAGGTTCAGGCGGCGGGTGAGCATCATCGCTTGCCGGTGCGGGTCGGGCGCGTGGCGGTGCTGCATGCCGTCGTGCGAGCGGGTGATGGGCGCGGGCGGCTGCGTGTCTTGGGGGGCTGCGGGCGTTTGCGGCTGCTGGGCGAAGGCAAAGGAGCCGGAGAGGATCAGGCACAGCGCGGAAGGGAGCGTGAGGTGCTTCATGGGTGACAAACTCCTTGGCGAAGGCGTTGGGAGGGAACTGCGTTCGCTGTGGAAGTAAACACGTCCCGAGGCGAATGTTGCGCGGACACAACCAGGCGATGGGAAACGATGGGACCTGAGCGCACGGTAGAATGGGCGAATACACGACAGGAAGTTTGAGCATTGGCGGAGCAGGGCGAAAGAGCGTTGACGTTTCAGGAGCTGCTGTTCACCCTGCAGACGTTCTGGGCGGACCGGGGCTGCGTGCTGCAGCAGCCATACGATCTGGAAGTGGGCGCGGGGACCATGTCGCCAGACACGTTTCTGCGGGTGCTGGGGCCGAAGCCGGTGTGGATTGCCTATGCGCAACCTTCGCGGCGGCCGGCGGACGGGCGCTACGGCGAGAACCCCAACCGGCTGTTCCGGCATACGCAGCTGCAGGTGATCCTGAAGCCTCCGCCGGAGCGGGTGCAGGAGCTCTACCTTGCCTCGCTGGAGGCGATCGGGATCGATCTGCGCGAGCACGACATCAAGTTCGAAGAAGACAATTGGGAGTGGCCGGTAGGCGGCGCGTGGGGGGTGGGCTGGCAGGTCATGCTCGATGGGCAGGAGATCACGCAGTTCACCTACTTCCAGCAGTGCGGCGGTATGGACCTGGATCCGATCTCAGGCGAGATCACCTATGGGCTGGAGCGGATTGCGCAGTTCCTGCAGGATGTGGACTCTATTTACGACATTGTGTGGTCGCGTAATCCGGTGACCGGCATATCGATGACGTATGGCGATGTGCGGCTGCATGAAGAGCAGCAGTACTCGGCCTATGGGTTCGACTATGCGGATGTGCCATCGCTCTGGAAGCATCTTGAGCTGTATGAGGCGGAGTGCCTGGGTTTGCTGCAGCGGGCGAAGGATGTGCTTGGGAACGTGTCGGCTTTGGACGTGAAACGGTTTCCGACACTGGGTGCGTATGAACTGGCGCTGAAGTGCTCACATAGCTTCAACCTGCTGGATGCGCGCGGAGCCATCTCGGTGACCGAGCGCGCGGGCGTGATGGCGCGGATACGTAACCTGATTGTGGGTGTGGCCAAGGTGTATGCGGAGCAGGAACGGCTCACGTCTGCGCTGAACTCAGGAGCCACACCCGACGAGAAGGCAGCCGGAAAGACAGCGCAACCCACGGCGGCGGTGGCGTAGTGTCTGAGTTTTTGTTAGAGATCGGTCTGGAAGAGGTGCCGGCGCGCATGATCGCGGGCGCAGAGGCGGAGCTGCTGCGTCGTGTGTTCGCACTGCTGGGCCGGGAGCGGCTGCTGGGTGAAGGTGTGTCGCTGGACCCCAAGGGGGTGCATTCGTACTCCACGCCGCGGCGGCTGGCGATCTACGTCCGCGATGTGTTGCCGTCGCAGCCGGACGTGCGCGAACAGGTCATGGGACCGGCTGTGAAGATCGCGTTCAGGGATGGGCAGCCTGGTCCGGCGGCGGAAGCGTTCGCGCGGAAGAACGGTGTGAGTCTCGGTGAGCTGAAGACGATTGCGACACCGAAGGGCGAGTACATCGCGGCAGACATCGTGAAGACGGGCCGTTCAGCTGTCGAGGTGCTCCAGATCGAGCTGCCGAAGGAAATCGGAGCGATCTACTGGGCCAAGACCATGTACTGGCGAGCCGGCAAGCCGGAGCGCTTTGTGCGGCCGGTGCTGTGGATGGTCTGCCTGCTGGGCGAGACTGTAGTGCCGCTTGAGTTTGCGGGGGAGGTGGCGGGGCGCGCGAGCTTTGGGCATCGGGTGTTGTCGAGCGGGGAAGCATTTGATGTGGTGACGCCGGAAAGCTATGCAGCGCAACTCGAGGGGGAGTACGTGCTCGCCGATGTTGAGGTGCGGCGGCAGCGGATACGGAAGGCGCTGGATCGTGTAACGCGCACCGTGCCGGGAGCTCGCTGGCGCGAAGATGAGGTCTTGGTGGACGCGGTGACGCACTTGACCGAGTGGCCGGAGGTGCTGCTGGGGAACTTTGCGCCGGAGTTCCTTGCCCTGCCGGAAGAGGTGCTGGTGACGGTGATGCGCGACCACCAGAAATACTTCGCGGTGGAAGACGAAGAGGGCAAGCTGCTGCCGCATTTTCTGACCGTGCTGAATATCGCGACCGATGAGCGCAGCGCAGGGATTATCCGCAAGGGCAATGAACGGGTGCTGCGGGCGCGGTTCAACGATGCGCGGTTCTTCTGGGAGTTCGACCAGCGCGTGCCGCTGGCTGAGCGCGTGACGCTGTTGGAGAACGTGACGTTTCAGAAGGATCTGGGAAGCTATGCGTCCAAGAGCGAGCGGGTGCGCGGCCTCGCGGTCAAGCTGGCAGCTGTCGCAACCGCCCGCGGCGTTGGAGTGAATTCGGCAGCGGTGGAGGAAGCGGCACGGCTTGCGAAGACGGACCTGACCACCGAGCTGGTGAAGGAGTTCACCGAGCTGCAGGGGGTCATAGGAGGCTTGTATGCGCGGGCGCAAGGAGGGAGCGCGGCTGTTGCCGAT
The DNA here is from genome assembly GCA_964246235.1 of uncultured Acidobacteriaceae bacterium. Taxonomy (GTDB): domain Bacteria; phylum Acidobacteriota; class Terriglobia; order Terriglobales; family Acidobacteriaceae; genus Granulicella. The sequence goes on along the minus strand of CAXTPR010000006.1, from coordinate 142,338 downwards.
GCGATTTACGACCAGTACCTGCCGGCGTCGGCGGAGGATGCGCTGCCGCGCTCCGCAGAAGGCGCGGTGCTGGGGCTGGCGGACCGCATCGATACCGTTACCGGGATGTTCGGGCTGGGTTTGCAGCCCACCGGCTCCAAGGACCCGTTTGCGCTGCGGCGCGCGGCGAATGCGATTGTACGGATACTCGCCGAAAGCCGCGCTCCGCTGCGCCTGAGCGATGTGATCGGAGCAGCCACGGAAAACCAGGTCCTCGAGGCGCAGCTCAACCTGTTCTTCGCCGAGAGGGTGGACTTCTACCTGCGTGAGGTCAGGGGTCAGGCCTACGACGTCGCCATCGCTGCCCGCATGGCAGGTGCGGACGATCTTCAGGACCTGGTGGCACGCGCGGAGGCCGTGACCGCGGTTCGGGCAAGCGGTACGGGTGAGACGTTCCTTGCCGTGGCGGCGGCGTTCAAGCGCATGAGCAACATCCTGGAGCAGGCAATGAACAAGGGCGAGACCTTGAGCATGGAACCGGATCCGTCGTTGTTCGACGAGGCTTCCGAGGACACGCTGGCGCAGGCCGCGGAAGCCGCAGCTGTTCGCGTAGAGGAGTTTGCGCGGCAGCGGCGCTACGAAGCGGCGCTGGTAGAGATCGCCGGGTTGCGATTCCCGATCGATGCCTTCTTTGAGACCGTGATGGTGATGGTGCCTGATGCTGCGGTGCGTTCCAACCGGCTGGCGCTGCTGGCCCGGACGGTGCGGGATTTCTCCCGGATCGCGGATTTTTCGCAGATCGTGGTTTCGGGATAGCGCAACGTTCCTCGCACATTGAAAAACACCAGCGAGGTTTAAACCAGCTATGCTCTGTTCACATGTGAGCGGAGCGGCGGGCCTGATATGGGTTAGAGCCAGTTCCAGTCATGGCCGAAGGCGCGGACGCAGGGCTGGAAGTCGACCTGGTCGCCGGGTACGTTGCGTGCGGGCAAGTGGTCGCCGAACAGAATGAAGTGCAGCGGCAGGGTTGACGCTTCGATTCCGTGCGGTGGGATCAACCTCATGTCGATCCAGTCGCCGCCGGTGGGCCGAGTGATGGCATGGGAGTTCTCGGGAAGCACGAGTCTGTCGCCTTCGCGCGCATAAAGGATCTGACTGGCGTTTAGCGCATAGTCCGTAGCGGGGTCCGGTGGCTTGCAGCGGTCGGAGCTGCGCGAAAGCCAAAGGCCACCGGTGCAGCCGGCGGAACACTCCCGCGACTTCACATACACCGTCTCGTGCGCGAGGCGGATGCGGCCCATGCCGTACTGCTCGCTCATGCGGGTCTCGTGCAGGACGGAGACGAGCGTGATCGTCATGGCCGAAACGATGACGGCGAGCGCGACGAGTTTGGGGTGACGTTTTATGGGCCCTCCTGCCCTGCGATACTCCGGCTCAATGCAGGCGCTGGAGGCGGGCTACCAGTTTTTCGGCGAGCGGTTCGCCGCTCTCTGTCCAGAGGAGCCGGCTGGAGATGCCGCAGTTTTTCTCAACTGAGAGCGTAAAGGCGAGGAGCTTCTCGACGTTCTGGCGAATGCGGGCGGCGGTCTCGTCGTCCATGTCCTCGTCCTCGAGCACCCAGGGTGTGTCGAGACCGAAGTCGATGCGGACGTGGCCGTTCTGCTCATAGCTTCCGGCGTCAAAGGACGGTCCGAAGCCAGTGATGCGCACCTTGGCGGGCTCCAGCCGCCAGGCGGTGTCGAACTGGGCCTCCGCTGGTGCGTCGTCCTGTCGCTCGGGTGTCCAGAGGAGCCAGCGCATTTCAAACTCGTAAGCCGTGTCGTCATGCAGCTGCTCGGTGGCCTCGGCGACGGCATTTTCAATAATGGCCGCTTCGGTATCAGCACCGGCCTCGGCGCGCTCGTCATTGACATAGATGCGCTGATAGATCGGGGACTCGGTCCAGTCGATGGGGTACACCGTGGCGGCGGCGACGCGGCCAAGCTGTTTGTTGGACTGACCGTCCCGGGCGATCAGGGCGAACTGGCGGAGAACGCCGATAAGCGTGGCGGGAAGCGACGCGAGCCGGAAGTTAGGGAACCACAGGCTCAGGAAGAGTTGATCAGCCATCGGCTCATTGTAGAGGGTGAGGACAGCATCGGTTCGACGCGGTGTGGTGGCGGAGCGAGAAGCAGATTCTTCCGCTGTGCTGCGGAATGGCAGCCGAAGATGCGCTTGCAGAGAGACAAGCAAAGGTGCGCTGCAGCCTGACAAGCAAAGCAGGCACGCCCCAGCGCGGCGCGGTGAGATGATGAAGGGAGCGCATGAAGGTGTCCGTCGATCGGCTTCGGTGGGGTTTGGCAGGCGCGGTGGTGGTGCTGCTGGCAGGGCTCTTCGCGCTGGTCAGCTACGGCCGCTATGCTGCCGCGAAAAAGTGGAAAGACATCCTCGCCAAGAACGGCATTCACGTCACGCAGGAGAGCGACAACATCACGTGGTCGCAGACGGTGAAGGGACGGACAGTCTTCACCATTCGCGCCAAGAAAGCCATTCCGCTGTCGCAGGGCAAATGGACGCTGCGCGGCGTGACGCTGCTGCTGTATGGCAAGTCTCCGGAGAGCGTAGACCGCGTGGAAGGCGAGGAGTTCGAGTATGACGAGAAGCTGGGTGTCGCCAAAGCCATCGGGGAAGTCCACATGGATATCCAGGCGCCCAATACCCTCGTCCACAGCAGGCTGCCGGCGGCTGCGTCTTCGGGAGCAGGCAGGCCGGAGCCGGAGAAGGACGTCATCCATGTGCTGACCAGCGGTTTGGTCTACCTGCGCAAGCTGGGCGTGGCCGCAACGGACCAGCGGGTGGAGTTCCGCTATGCGGGGCTTACGTGCGTGTCGAAGGGCGCGGAGTTCGATACGTCGGACAACTCGCTGCATCTGCTGGCGGATGTCGAGATGAACGGAGAGGTACATGGCTCGGCGGCGGTGCTGCACGCCGCCCGCGCGGATCTGGACCGCGACAAGAACACGATCGCGTTGCTGCAGCCAGCCGTGAGCTCCCATGGAGAGTCAGGACAGGCGGCGAATGCGCTGCTGCTGTTACGTACGGACGGCTCGCTGGAGCAGGCGGATACGACGGGCGGCGTGATGCTGGAAACTGCCGGGCGGCGGGTGAGCGCGCAACGGCTGCACGCCCTGTTCGGTGCGCAGAACACACCGGAGACGGCCGTGCTGAGCGGCGGTGTCACTCTGGATGGCTCGGCAGCCAAGCCGATGCACGGCACAGCCGCGGAGGCCGACTTGGCGTTTACGCCTGCCGGAGCGGTGAAGACTGTGGAGGCGAAGGGAGCGGTGCGGCTGGTGAGCAGCCTGCTGCGTCCAGGCACAAGACCGTTGGCGCGTGAGCTGCGTGGCGAGCAGGTGACGGCGAGCTTCCGGCCTGAGGGCCACGGCACGCGGGTAAATCTGCAGCAGGTGCATGCCGAGGGCGGCGCGTCGGCGCGCGGCGAATCGTTTGCGACGGTGAAGCCTGGGACGAAGGTCTCCCCTGAGGCGGTGAGCAACGGTATTGTCGCCACGCAGGTGAGCGCGGACGATCTGCTGGCGACGTTCGCGTCCACGGCCGGAAAGAACACGGGGCCGGCGCTGCAGCACCTGACAGGCCAGAGACACGCGCGGCTGCAGCAGACCGGGTTGAATGGGGCCGAAGAGGAGAGCAGCTCCGACGCGCTGGAGTTGGCGTTCGCTCCAGACAGGCGACTGGGTGTGATCGCAGACCCGGGCGCGTCGACCGCCAGGGACGGGCAAAACGCCTTCCGGCTGCAGAGTGCCGTGCAGACCGGCCATGTGCAGATTCGCGATCAGGCGGCGACACAGGGCGGAAAACGGGGTGCTCTGTCGTTGGCGCACGGCGACCGCGCCGTCTTCGAGGCGTCGGCAAACCGCCTCACTCTGAATGGCGGCGCAGCGTACCAACAGGGAGGCACCAGCCTGAGCGCGAATGCGGTGAGTGTGGAGCAGGGCTCGGGCAACGCGGAGGCGCAGGGGAACGTAGAGGTCACAGTGGCGTCTGCCGGAGTCGCAGAGCGCGATGCAACCCACGTGCTGGCGGATCGGGCGCGGCTGATGCGCGCCACCCAGACTGCGGAGTTCTTCGGCACGAATGCGCATCCGGCGCGGCTGTGGCAGGCGGGAAGCGAGGTGCTTGCGGCGAATCTCTTCTTGGACGATGTGCATCAGTCGCTTTCCGCGCGGCCCTCCGCGAATGGCGGGACCGTGGAGGCGGTCTTCTCCGGCCAGCGCCGGAAAACGGACGTGAAAAGCTCTTCGCCGGATAGGTGGGGAGAGAAAGAAAACGCGGCCGGCGCTGGAGAGGCGGTCCATGTGAGCAGTGCGGCTCTGAACTACTCCGGGGAGCGGCATGAAGCGGTTTGCTCGGGCGGAGTGCAGATGCGCCAAGGCGATATGCAGGCGCGCTCGCAAACGGCCGTGGTGTTTCTGAGCGGCACTGCAAAGCCGCAAGCCGGCGCCGCGAAGCCGGTGAGCGCGAGCTCGAATAGCCTGGGCGGAATGAGCGGGGCGGGGGAGCTGGGAGGAACGCTGGAACGTATGGTGCTTTCGGGCGGCGTCCGTCTGGCTGCCGCGCTGGGCGCCGGCGACGGCGAGCAACTGGTGTACACAGCCAAGGATGACAGCTATGTGCTGACCGGGTCGGCGGGCAAAATGCCGCGCATGGCAAGTACCGGGCAGGGCATGGTAACGGGGCCTGCGCTGCTGTTGCGGCGGGGCGAGAAATCCATCATCGTGAACGGGACAGACGCGTCTAATGATCACGGTGTTGGGGGACGTGTGCACACTGACGTCGTGGTGAGGCCGCAAAAGAAATGAGAACGGAAGTGGAACGGACCGAGAAAGCCAGCGGCCGGGCGGATACGGGGACCCTGATAACGGATTCGGTTGCGAAGGCTTATGGTGGCCGCAAGGTGGTGCGCGGGGTCAACTTGGAGATCCGCGAAGGTGAGGTTGTCGGTCTTCTAGGCCCGAACGGGGCTGGAAAAACGACCACGTTCTACATGATTGTGGGATTGGTGCGGCCCGACGAGGGACGCATCCTGAGCGACGGCATAGACATTACGCGATTGCCCATGTACCTTCGGGCGCGCGAGCACCGCATCAGCTACCTGCCGCAGGAGCCGTCAGTGTTTCGCAAGCTGAGCGTCGAGGAGAACATCCTGGCGGTGCTGGAGACGCAGCATATCACCTGGGAGCAGCGGCGGCAGAAGACCGAGAAGCTTATCTCGCAGTTGAACCTCGATCATGTGCGGAAAACGCGCGGCTATGCGCTTTCGGGCGGTGAGCGGCGGCGGGTGGAAATCGCACGCTGCCTGGCGATCGAGCCCGCGTTCATTCTTCTGGACGAGCCATTTTCCGGCATCGACCCGATCGCGGTGCTGGAGCTTCAGCAGATCATCTTCGATCTGAAAACCAGCGGTATCGGCGTGCTCATTACGGACCACAATGTCCGGGAGACGCTGAGCGTGACCGACCGGGCGTACATTATCGCCGAAGGGCGGATTTTCGCGACGGGGACGCCCGGCGAGTTGGGCCGCGATCCGGAAGTAAGGCGCGTGTACCTTGGCGAAGCGTTCTCGCTGCCCGAGCGGTAGAAGATGAGGCGACCAACGGACCCTGCAGCCTTGTAGTGGCTTGCTGAAGGAAGCGCCTCCAGGGCGAGTACGCAGATTCCGTCTCCTCAGGGATGACAACAAAGAAGGCGACACTCTCGGTCGATGCTCGCCTCGGCTGCCCCATATGGGCCATGATGCTTTTCTTGCGCCGTCGGGTAAACTGGCCCTGGAATTGCTTGCAGCGGGCAATCGGGCTCCTTCGCAACAATTCCGGTGTGAGGAAGTCCGACGTTGCTGCAGCCCCGCCTCCACGTAAAGCTTGGACAGCGCCAGGTCTTGACGCCTGGTCTGGTTCAGATGGTCAGTGTGCTTGCGCTCAACAAGCTCGAGCTCAAGGACATGCTGAACGGGGAAATGATGGAGAATCCCGTCCTCGAAGAAATAGAGGACGGAGGCGAAAGCCTGGACGAGCGCGCAGGCCGGGAAGGCGACCGCGAGCGCAGCGCCGAGCAGATGGCGGCGGAAATCGAGCGGCCTGAAAAAGATCCTTTCGACGAGATCGACTTCGGGAGCTACTTCAACGAGTACCTTGACCCCGGCTTCCGCACCGGCACCAGCTTCGAGGACTACGAGAAGCCTGGCTTCGAGCACTTTCTGGCGCAACCCAGCACGCTGAGCGACCACCTCACCTGGCAGCTCGGGTCGCTTCCGCTCGCCGATGCGGTGCGCGCAGCCGCCGAGCTGATCATCGGCAACCTGGATCAGGACGGCTACCTGACGGCCAGCGACGAGGAGCTGGTCGCGCTGCTGGCCGACCGGCCGGTGAGCGAGAGCCTGCTTGCGAACGAGGCCGAAATCGAGAGGCTTCTGCTCCTGCTGGACGCGGCCCGGCGCTGCATCGCGGGGCTCGACCCCGTGGGCGTTGGAGCGCGCACGCTGCGCGAGTGCCTGTCGCTGCAGCTGCGGGCGAAGTCGCGGCAGGCGGAAGACGGCGACGAGTCAGAAACGGGAGACGGCGTGATGACGACGGCGCAGCTGATCGTCGACGAGCATCTTGCGCTGCTGCAGAAGAAGGACATGCGCGAGTTGATCCGGGTTTGCCGGCGGCCCGCGGAAGAGGTCAGCGCGGCGACCGAGCTGATACGGCGCCTGGACCCCCGGCCAGGCCAACGCTATAACCAGTCGGCCACACGGTTGATCGAGCCGGACGTGGCGTTCGTGAAGCGCGATGACGAGTACGTGGTGGTGATGAATGAGGATGACTTGCCCGCGCTGCGGCTGAACCAGAGCTACCGCCGGATGCTGCGCGAAAAGGGCACGGAGCGCGATGTTCGCGACTATGTGAAGGAGCGCTACCGCTCCGCGATTCAGCTGCTGCGCAATATCGAGCAGCGCAAGAACACGATCGTGCGCACCTGTGAGGCGATCGTGCGCCGGCAGCAGGATTTTCTGGAGCGCGGCGTGGACGGTTTGCGGCCGATGATGATCAAGGACGTGGCCGAAGAGATCGGCGTGCATGCGTCCACCGTGAGCCGCGCGGTCGCCAATAAGTACGTGCATACCGCGCAGGGAGTGTATGAGCTGCGCTTTTTCTTTTCCGAAGGCGTGAACGGTCCGGAGGGCGGAGACCTGCCGCTGCTGCTGCTGAAGAAACGGGTGAAGAAGCTCATCGAGGCAGAAGACCCGCGCAAGCCGAAGACCGACGACCTGCTGGCGGCGGAGCTGCAGCAGCAGGGCATCAAGATCACGCGCAGAACGGTGGCGAAGTACCGCGAGGAGCTGCAGATACCTTCCACCCACCAACGCCGTGTACGATGAGGGGCATCGTAGAGAATGCAGCGGCGCTCGCGACCTGTTGCGGCGATGTACAGGCGTAGCGGGTACGCGAAGGAGTGGTTCTATGAATGTGGAGTACACAGGCCGGCATACCGAGGTGACGGCAAAGTGGAGAGCACAGACAGAAGCGGGTCTGGCGCGGGTAGAGAGAGTTGCGGACCGCTGCACAAAGGCGCATGTGATCTTCACGGAAGACAAGTACCGCAAGATCGTGGAAATCACGGTGAACTGCCGCGGCGAGCAGATCGTGGCGGCCTGCGAGGCGACCGAGTTTGAGCAGTCGCTGCACGACGCGCTGCAGAAGGTAGAGCAGCAGGCCATTAAGCACAAGGACAAGTTCGCGACGGTTCGCGATCATCCCAAGCCGGTGTCAACGGAAGCGGCGTAGAGAACTGGTGGTTGAGCAAAGCGCGCCCGCATGGGCGCGCTTTGCTTTGCTGTGGCATGGGCGAGGGACATGCGCGATTCTTCGCTCCGCTCAGATCACAGCCGTTGAGCGCTTCGCTCCGCTCGGAAACGATACCTGGACGCGGAGTGCGAGCGATAGGGCATGATGCGCTAGGTGTCGTATCGGCCGGTGTAGGATGGCAGCCATGCCCGTGAAGCGCCCCGCGAAGAAAGTCGCCAGAAGAAAGACGGACGTTCCTGCCGAGCATCAGAGCGAGTCAAGGGAGCTGGTCATTTTGACCGGCATGTCCGGGGCCGGTAAGGCGTCCGCGTTGAAAGCCTTCGAGGATCTCGGTTTTTATTCGGTAGACAACCTGCCGCTGGAACTGATTCCGCGCTTCGCGGAGCTGGTGCACACCTCTGCGGAAATTACCCACGCGGCGCTGGTTGTCGATGTGCGCGAGGGAAGCCGGCTGGATCGTTTTCCCACGATCCTGAAGGAAGTGCGAAAGGTCCTGCCCACGCGCGTGGTATTCCTGGAGGCTGGCGAGGATGCCATCGTGCGGCGCTTCTCCGAGACGCGCCGGCCGCATCCGCTGGGGCGCAGCGAAACGGTGCTCTCCTCCATCCGGGCGGAGCGCAAGCGGCTCGATCCAGTTCGCAATGTGGCCGACATTCTGCTGGATACGACGCGCTTCAACGTGCATGACCTGCGGGCTCACATCAACGCACAGTTCGAGCGTGGCGGCGGTGGAAAGAGCGATCAGAACCTCACGATTTCAGTGATGAGTTTCGGCTTCAAGAACGGCGTGCCGACGGACTCCGATCTGGTCTTCGACGTGCGCTTTTTACCCAATCCGCACTTCGTGCCGGAGTTTCGCAAGCTCACGGGCAAGCACCCCAAGGTAGCGAAGTACGTGCGGGACTTCCCGCAGACCGGGGAGTTCCTGGACAAGGCAACAGACATGCTTACTTTTCTGCTGCCGCATTACATCAAGGAAGGCAAGAGTTATCTGACGGTCGGCATCGGGTGCACCGGCGGACAGCACCGTTCGGTGATGATTACAGAAGAGCTGACGAAGCGCCTGAACGCAGCGGGCTATCGCGTGAAGGCAGCGCACCGGGACATGCCGCGGTGAAGCTTCGTAAGTCACGGGTAGAATAGCGGCGATGGATCAAGGCGCGAGACTCTGCGGCGAGGTGTGCGGATGAGGCGTGTGCTGCGCCTCCTGCGCTACCTTCGGCCGTATGCGGCGTCGTGGTCGGCCTCGGTGGCGCTGATGGCGGTGGTGGGCGCGATGGCCACCTTCCGCACGCTGCTGGTCAAGCCCATCTTCGACAACGTACTGAACGGGAACCTTGCGCCGGACATCGTGCTGCTGTTCCGGGTGCCGAACACGAATCTCACGTTCAACCTGCAGCGGTTCGTACCGCGTCACTTTCACAATGTGTGGGTGGTGGTCGCGGTCGCGCTGGTGGGCTCGGCCGTGATCAAGTCGCTTTGCGACTACCTGGGAACGCTGCTGGCCAATCACGCCGGCTTCGGCCTGGTTACGGACCTCCGCAATGATCTGTACAAGTCGGTGCTGGAGCGGTCCACGGCATTCTTTCAGAAGCACCGCACGGGGAGCCTGATCAGCACGCTCATCAACGATGTGGACCGGGTGCAGACGGCGCTTTCGAGCGTGATGAGCGACTTCCTGCAGCAGTTCTTCACGCTGATCTTCACGGTTGGCGGCGTGATCCTGCTGGGCGGAAGGCTGGCCTGGATTCTGCTGTTGTTCGTGCCGGTGATTGTGCTCTCCGCGCGGCGCATTGGACGTGATGTGCGGACCACCACGCGACGTGGGCAGGACAAGCTGGCGGAAATACAAAACATCCTGCACGAGACGATCACCGGGAACGGGATCGTGAAGGCGTTCGGGATGGAGCGCTGGGAGATGAACCGCTTCCGCGGCGCGGCGGCGCGGTTGCTGAGCGCGAACATGCGCTCGGTGCGGGTACAGTCGATCAGCTCGCCGCTGATGGACTTCTTCGGCGCGATTGCAATCGCGCTGCTGCTGTATCTGGGCCGCGGGCGCATCCTGGCGCACCAGATGACGCCGGGCTCGTTCGTGGCGTTTATTATCGCGACCTTTACGCTGTATGATCCGGCGCGCAAGATGGCCGGCTTCTACAACAGCTTTCAGCAGGCCATCGGAGCCAGCGATGAGATTTTCCGCTTCATGCACGCGCAGGATGCGGTGCGTGAGAAGAAGCGCGCCGTGATGCTGAAGGGTTTCGAGAAGCGCATCGATTTCGCGAATGTGTCTTTCCACTATGAAAGGGACGGTGAATCGCGCGACGTCCTGCGCGGCGTGTTCCTGACGGTGAAGCGCGGTGAGGTGGTGGCGCTGGTGGGGCCGAGCGGCGCAGGCAAGTCTACGCTGGTCAACCTGCTGCCGCGGTTCTTCGATGTGTCGGACGGTGCGATTCTGCTGGACGGTCACGATGTGCGCGACCTCACACTGGTGTCGCTGCGCAAGCAGATCGGCAAGGTGACGCAGGAAACCGTGCTGTTCAACGATACGGTGCGGAACAACATTGCCTATGGGCGGCCAGATGTGGATATGGAGCGCGTAGAAGCGGCGGCGCGCGCGGCCTATGCGCACGACTTCATCACGGCGCTTCCGCAAGGCTACAACACGGTTGTCGGCGAGATGGGCGCGCGGCTTTCGGGTGGGGAGCGGCAGCGGCTGGCGATCGCCCGCGCGCTGCTGAAGAATGCGCCCATCCTGGTGCTGGATGAGGCGACCTCGGCGCTTGACACTGAAAGCGAAGCCGCGGTGCAGGCGGCGCTAGCGAACCTGATGCAGGGACGTACGGTGCTGGTGATCGCGCATCGTTTGTCCACCGTGCGGCGCGCAGACCGGATCGCCGTGATGGAGGCGGGACGCATCACCGAGATGGGAACGCACGACGATTTACTTGAGTTGAAAGGGACGTACCAACGGTTGTATAGCCTGCAGTTCGGAGCCGAGCCTACGGTGGAAGAGGACGACACAGCCGTGCTGGCCGGTGTGGAAGGCACAGCCTGACGTCGCGTTGGGAGCGAGACGAACGAGCAATGGCGGGGATTCTCTTTATCATTTCGGCGCCGAGTGGCTCCGGGAAGTCAACGCTGGTGGGCGAGGTGCGCCGGTTGGTGGAAGGGCTGGATTTTTCAGTCTCGTACACCACGCGGGAGCCGCGCGGCTCCGAGGAGAATGGCCGTGAGTACCACTTTGCCACACGCGCCGAATTCGAGCGAATGATCGGCGCGGGCGAGTTCCTGGAGTGGGCCGAGGTGTTTGGCAACTACTATGGGACGGCGCTCTCGGCCCTGTCTATGGCGGCGAAGCATGGCCGCGACCTGCTGCTGGATATCGATGTGCAGGGTGCGCTCCAGGTGATGGAGAAGATGCCGGACGCGGTCTCACTGTTCATCCTGCCGCCGAGCCCGCAAGTTCTGGAGATGCGGCTGCGCAACCGCAGCCAGGCTGAAGGCGTAACGCAGGAGGATGTGATCGGACGCAGACTGTCGCAAGCGCGCCATGAACTGCAGAACCTGAGCGCCTACAAGTACGCTCTGGTGAACGACCAGCTCGACCTGGCCGCCGCGGAGATGCGCGCGGTAGTGCTGTGCGAGCGCGGAGATGGGGGTGCGGTGCAGGCGAGTGCGGCGCAGTGCCGCACGGACACGCCCTCTGCCCGCCTGCGGTCGGCGCTGGGGAGCTTTGGGATCACGATGAACGCGTAAGTTGTGCGTGCAAAGAAGCTTGGCAGTAGCATAGGTCAACACTCGTTGTGTTTGCAGTGAGAGAAGCAGGAGGTCGATAGTGGAATCGAATGGTTCTCAGCAGAATAGGTACAGTCTGGTGAAGGGCGCGGCGCGGCGTGCACGGCAGCTGCAATCCGGCGCGCCGGCCCTGGGTGTCTCCAACAGCATGAAGGTGTGCCGGGTAGCCCAGGATGAGCTGCTCAGCGGAAGAGTGACCTACAGCCTGGTTGCGAAGAAGCCGTTGTCGCCGCGGGCATCGTAAGAGCAGACGGAAGTGCGGAGCACATGCAGGTAGACCAGGCCGGCGTTGTCGATCAGATTCACGCATATGTACGGTATCTGCGCGATCTCGGCATCTACGATCTGTACCGGCATCCTGAACCGCGGACGATGTTGAGTGCGGAAGCGCGGGCGGTGCTGCTCCGCGAAGCGGAGAAACGGCTCGCACAGAGTGCAGGGACGAACTCTGTGGCAAGGCAGCCCGTTTCGGCTGCCTTGCCGGCGCGGGGCACGCCTCCGCGGGCGTTTCGCCGTGAGGAGCCACGAGCTCCGGCTATTCCGATTGCGCACGTACCGGTTGTTTCGCCCTTGGCTGTTCACTCCGCCGGTTCCCCGGCGTCTCACGATACCAAGAGCTATTTCGACATAGAGCCCGCAACGACCGGGCTGCCACCGGAGCTTGCCGCACCTATGCCGAAGCCTGCTTCTTTCGACCAGCTGGTGCCCTTACCGATGACGGCTGTCCCCGCCGCGGAGCGCGCGGCAGCGCTGGCTACGGTACGTGCCGAGATCGGCGACTGCACACGCTGTCCGCTTGCCTACGCGGGCAGGCACAACATCGTGTTTGCGGACGGAGATCCTAACGCACGGTTAATGTTCGTCGGGGAAGGTCCCGGCGCGGACGAGGATGCGAGCGGGCTGCCGTTTGTAGGCAAGGCGGGTCAACTGCTGAACAACATGATCACCGCAATGGGCATGAAACGCGATGCGGTCTATATTGCGAACATCGTGAAGTGCAGGCCGCCGGGGAATCGCCAGCCGGAGTTCGTGGAAGCGACCACCTGCTCGCAGTTCCTGGTAAAACAAATCGATATCGTGCGGCCGCAGGTCATCGTGGCGCTAGGGGTAACGGCTGCGACCTACCTGCTGGGCGTGCGGCAGTCGCTCAGTTCGCTGCGCGGCCGCTGGCACGCAAGCCGCGGAGCCAAGGTGCTGGTGACCTACCATCCTGCTTTTCTGCTGCGGGACCCGCGGCAAAAGGGCGAGGCATGGAAAGACTTGCAGACGGCTATGGTGGAACTGGGGTTGAAGAGCGTAGCGAAGGGTAACTCGTAGGCACAACGAGCAAAGTACAGAAATCCTTCGCTGCGCCTCAAGTTGGGATAGACGCGTTTCGGGCGAACCGCTGAACACAGAGGATGAGCTGTGCTACGTCCGTTCTCTTTCGCAGATCGAGTTGCTGATGGTCGCACTACAAACGCATCCCGATTGCGCCGAAAGGGCGCGCTCCGGTTGGGATGACAAGCAACATACCTACAGGGGATCGCTCTAGCTGCCGTCGTCATCTCCGCTGGAGCCGTCGTCGCCGGAGTCGAAATCGTCGCCGTCATTCGAATCATAGTCCCCGGTATCATCGGGGTCCGAACCCTGCAGAAAGCCGCTGTCATTGCTGTCGTCATCCCGCGTGTCCGAATGATTCCCCGATGAGCCGGCAAAGACACGCGTATCGTCATCACGACTGGCATCATCGTGCGGATTATAGAAGCTGGAGTCGTCGCGGTCTCGAGAGCCGTCAAAGCCGTCGTGGCGTGGTTCGTCGCGGTCGTTGTAGTTATTGATGATGGTTTCGGAAGGGCGAGTCCCTTCGAAGCCCCGTCCGTAGCCGTCGCCTCCTCCGAAGCCGTGGAACAGAGATTCCATGCCTTGGAACGCTACCTCGCCCATGGCGACCCCGGCGGCCGTCTGCAGCGCGTTACGCAGAAATCCACCTCCGCTGGGGCTGGGCGCGCCCCAGCCGGAGGGTTGGCTGTAGCCGTAGCCGCCTGATCCGTAGCTGCCTGGCGCAGGGTACGCGGATGGGGGCACGGAACCAGCCTGCGGAGAGCCGGGGTTGTTGACCTGTTGCCAGTTTGCGCCGGAGGGCGCTGCGGGTGCGCTGGCCGGGGGAGTGCCGCCGCCGAAAATGTTGCTAAGAAAGCTGCCCCCGGACGGTCTGGCGGCTGGCTGGGCACTCTGTTCACGCAGGGAGTCCAGTTCGGCCTGCATGGCCTGGAGGCGTTGCTGCGCCTGCTCCAAGCCGTATTTCTGCACGATCACGGTCTGGGAGAGGATGTAGAGTGCGTCGGGCGAGCCGGCGAGACCCTGCTTGAGGCGGTTCTCAGCGTCCTGGTCCTTATCCTGAGCGCCGGTGCTGCGGATTCGCTCCACAAGCTCGTCGATGAGTTGCTGTTCCTGTGCGGTCACTTGCCTTCTCCTGAGACACTCTGTTCTGGCAGCTGCAGGCGCCGTCCTGAGGGTACGGTCCTGTGTAGCGTCAGTTCCCGTTAGTGGGACGCGGCCCAGGCCGGAGCGTTTGTACGGATGCACTTCTCTGCTAAACTGAACGCTCTGCCGGGTGGCGCTGCGCCAGTGTGTCGGTGCGCACCAGTCCGGTGTGGGGCTGTAGCTCAGCTGGGAGAGCGCCTCGTTCGCAACGAGGAGGTCAGCGGTTCGATCCCGCTCAGCTCCACCAATACCCTCTCAAGCCCATCTGGTCGAGGTCGAGCGCTGGATAGTTCGACACCGGAGAATAGCCCAAATGCCATCACCAACGTCGATGCGAGCTCCGCTCGATGTTAGCGACGTACTTAGTTAGCAAGTGCCCGATGGTGACGGCTCAAGAATCGGCTGCGCTTCGCCCTCGTGTAGCAGCCGAATGCGGGTTTCTAGATGTGCCCGGTAGACTACCTGTTAGGGAATGTAGCCGTGTCGAACGTCTGTTGGCGCGTAACGCTCCCCGCCCGATAGCGCGACTTCCACACGTGTTTCCGCCTTTCAGGCAAAATCACGACTGAAAATCCGTGTGGGGTTTGTGAGGTTGTCGATTCGCGCTAACTGGCTGTAACCTAAGCAGTGTGCGGGAGTAGTTCAGTGGCAGAACGTCAGCTTCCCAAAGTGGGGAGCTTTATTGTTTTCAGCAATTTAGCGGAAATATCCGCAGCCGAGAACAGCCTGAACGTGTCAAGCGGGATCTTTGCAATGGTGCTCAGAATGGTGTTTCGCCCAATGTTCATGCGGTTTTGAGGGCAACACCATTTTCAACACCATGCGAACATATTCAGCATGCCTTGGCACGTACTCGAATCACTTCGCTCGTGGCTGCCGCATCTCCCAAACGTTGCCCTAGTGGCCTTTATACCCCTGTTGATGGCCGGCATAGGAACGCACTTAGCGACGGAAGAGCTGCGGGGTAAACCCACCAAACGACGGCTTGTTATCTGGACAGTTTGGGGCTGTTTCGTGCTCGGGATAGCGTGCGGCATACTAGTGGAAATCTTGAACGCTAGGGCAGATACGAGGCGCGAACAGGAAGCGGTTGAGCAGAGGCATAATCTGGGCGAAGTTCAGAAACAAAACACGGCTATTCTGCAACTCTTAGCCAAGCCCCTTTCGGAATCTGCGAGACGCCAGGGCATCTTGGATGGGTTGAGAAACGAGTGGATATTGCACAATAACCCGGTAGATCAAACGATTGTGGAGGGCAAGACGTATCCACCAAGCGAGTGGATGAACGCTCGGTTGAAGGTGATCGGCGAGTTTTGGACAGTGAGTCCGCCGCCACTGGTCAAGCGGGTCCCCTCCCCGCGCAGCTATATCGTTGAAGAGGGGTCGCCCACGCATCCCGGCGAAGTTGGCGGAGCGAATGTAGAGTTTCGTCCGGGCGACCTTCCGTTCTTCAACATCACATTCCGTGCAAGCGGACCCGACCAAGTGAAGATTACCTACAACGCAAGTGTTCTCCACTTCACGTCCGATGTTTTACCGTCAACTCTCAAACCGCTCGTAGCCACGTTTCAAAGCAAAGTGGCCGAGACTAAGGGACGGTTCTCTACGAAGGACCCCGGACAAAGCTACTTCATATCGGCAGTGCTTGAAAACGATGAACACGCCCACATGACACAGGAACAACTAAACGATCTGCAAGCGGGTCGCCTGTTCGCGGTCGTCATAGCTGAGGTGGTGTACTTGGACGGTACCGCCACTCACCATGAGCGGTCTTGCAAGTACCTCCAACCGCCCGCAGCGCTAAAGAATCCGATTTGGCACGGTTGTGACGTTCAGTTCCCTTCGGACTAAGCCTTATCGGACCGCGAGTCTTCGCACGACGCGCTCGTAGACAGGAAACGGGACCCTCATAGATCGGTACCCGCGCTTGTGCATCTTTTCGGGCCGGGCAATCTTGAGGACGCCCGGCTCGTCCTGGAAGAGCCTTGTCACGGTCTGCCTGGAGAACCCGGTCAACGCCGCAACGTCCGCTACAGACAACGCCAGCTTGTCCGGGGTAACTACGCGCGGCTTCGGCCGGGCCAAGGGCTCGGTGTCGAAGACGATGTGAAACAAAACGGCGGGATCCACTCTCGTCCGCTTGCCGGCTAGAAACTTCCTCATCTCCACTTCGGTGTTGAACTTTACATATGCCACGAGTGCCTCACAGCCGCTTAGGTAAGCGGTCTTCGCAGCATAGGAGCGCCCGGACGGATCTTCAAGTCCCGTATGGGTCGAACGTCCACTTAGCACGCCCACTTAGCAATCCACTCGGCTTGCGTACTGCGGTTTCTTGCGGGAATTGAGCGGTAGATCGCGGTTTCTCACAGGGTTTGGAATCTGTGGGAAACGCACCCGAACTTTCCGGTAAGCGAGTCTGCAACTCTTGGGTGTCGCGCTAAATCGAGTGAGCCGCCATACTCGTTTCTGTGAGGTTGACATGCCACCGTACAACACACCGGACGCACACAGAAACCTCCAAGCCGGTATCAAGAAGATGGAAGCTGCCATGACGCCCGCGGCAAAGGTTAGGCGAGAGTTCAGGCTTAGCAGTCGGCCGAAGCCCGCTCCCAACCCGGATCCGCTGGACCGTCGCGTCGTCTGGCGCAAGGCAATCGAGGCGTTGGCCGACTTCCGAGCCCGAATGGCCGCTGCGGGCTTAGACCCAAACGACGTTGAGGGTGTGATCGTCTGCATCGAAGGGGCGGCCCCAGACCGGCCCCGCACGCTTCTCGTGGAAGGCGCGGGAATGAAGGCGGAAGAGTGGAAAGCGTTGGCTTTCGAGCAGTTGGGCCGGGACGACGTGCTTGCGCTTGGCATGATCTTCCGGCAGTACGACCGGGGTGCAAAGGGATCGGGTGTGAACGCTGTTTTTCCGTTCCAATTTACGGGCCTAAGTGAACAGGGTGTTGCTGTGCTGCGCACGGCCGCCACGGAGTTGCATACCTTGCTCGGGGGCATAAAGCCCGCGAGCTAACGAAGACGAAGGCCCCGAAGTGCGCTAACACTCCGGGGCCGGTAGCCAAACCGAACACGCGCGAACGCATTGGATGGGCTATGCCCATTCTCTCAGAAAGGGCACCATGGACACCACAGAACCAATACCACCCGGCGCACAGTTCCCGGTTGCCTTCCTTTGCAACCTCGACACCGCGGACTTAGAGCTTGTCTCTCTGAGCGAAGAGCAGCCCGGGGGCGTCTTCCCGGAAGAAACAGCGGCGTCCTACAGGCAACGTGGCTTGCAGTTTGTCGGGATGGCGTTTATTCACGCCGGTGCGCCGGTGCCTTCCTTTACAGGGGCAGTTGACGCCGCTACGGCCGTGACGCTCGCCAAAGCACATGTCGAATACATAGTTTCGTGGCTTCAATGTGCCCGCGGGTTGATCGCAGCACGGCCGAACTAAGCTCCCGCACGCAACGCGGACACCGGGCGGCGGTCGTGTCGCGGGCCATGACGCGCCGCCCCTCCACAAACGAGTTAGCCGCCCGAAGAGTATCTCGGGAATCGCGAAGGCGACCCTACGGGTCAAGGCGCGAACGTTGTAAACCGCAAGGCCGCGTTGGGGAGCACGGCGGCGGATCTTGTATCAGAAAAGAGAATCCCATTGTCAAAGCTACTAGGTTGGAAGCAGGACCACGCGAACGTCATCAGCCGGGCGGAAGCCATTATCAACGCAGCCGCGAGCGCGGACCGCGAATTGACGGACGCGGAAGCCAGAACCATCGATGGACACATGGCTCAGGCCGCCGCATTGGACGCGAAAATCAAACCGATTGAGGCCGAGAACACACTGCGTTTCGGCGATGCGGGCCTCTTCGGATCCGCATCGAACGCGCGCGGGCGGGCGAGCAAGGTTCTCGGCGCGGAGTACGAGGCGAGCTTCTACGACTACATCGCAAGCAACGGCAGCAAGGCATCAGCCGCTTTGTACGAGGGCAGCGCCGTGGCCGGCGGATTCGCGGTACCGGTCGAAGTGAACGGCCAAATCGTTCCGCTTGTCCCCGCGGAGACGGGCATCCGTGCGGTCGCGCAAGTGGTCCCAACCTCTCACGACATACGCCTGCCCCGCCAGACGGCCGCCGGAACGGTGTCCGGTAAGGCTGAGTCCGGCGCGACCGTGAACACGTTCGCGGAAACGTCGCTCGCCCTTGACTCCGTGCTGCTCTCCGCGTTTATGGCGGGCGCGTACAGTCGAATCTCTTTCGAATTGGCGCAGGATGTGCCATATATGCAGAACTTCGTCGTCGCGGATCTGCTCAACGCTCAACAGCAATACGAGGAAGGAAAATACGCAACCGGTTCGGGCGTCGGTGAGGCACAGGGACTTATCGGAAATGTGGGTGCGGGTGTGACGGAGGAGCCGGACGCGAGCGGAAACCTTGTCACAATCGATGGAACACTGGACCTTACCGGGATGCTGAATGCGAGCTATCACGCCAACGCATCGTGGCTTATGGCTCGGCCAACGGGCATACTCATCCGCAAAGCGCAACGGCAGTCGAATCTGTTTGACCCCGTTTTTACGAGTTCCAACGGCCGAGACTACCTCCACGGCTATCCGGTTGAGTACTCGGCGGCGATGCCGGCGGCGGCCCGTGGTGCCACCCCAATTCTCTTTGGGGACTTCCACGAGGGTTACACCATCGGCGAGCGTGGGGGACCCGGTATCAATGTCAAGGTCCTGGATCAAACGTTTGCCCTCCAGGGCCAAGTGGGGATCTTGGCGTATCGGCGCACGGACGGCCGAGTCCGCCGCCCCGAAGCGATCCAGGCGTACAAAATCGCTTCCAGCTAAAGGGTTGCGGGGGAGGTTGAAACCCGCGTCAGCCGGGCCGCCCACGGTCCCCGCAAGGTGCGTCCTCACCTTGGTTAGCCGTGGGCGGAAAGCTGACAAGGCGGTCCCGTTGGGGAGCGGGACCGGCACCTTCGTCCTGAAAGGGGAACCAAGTGGCACAGCCTGTATGGGTCCTATCGGTGGACCTCCAAACGAAGACGGCAACCTTCCAAAGCGGCATGGCCGACGCCGCGAAGACCGCGAAGGGCGCGTTTACCGACATCAAGGGCGGCGCGTCCGAAATGAGCGGGCACGTTACTACCAATATGTTCGCGAGCCGCCACGCGATCATGGCCGTATCGGAAGCCTTCGGCGACACGATGCCCCGGGCCATCACGGCGTTACTCGTGCATCTCGGGCCGTTAGGGGCGGCACTCGAAGCGGCCTTCCCGTATGCGGCTATCGGCCTCGCCGCGGTGCTCCTCATCGAGCACATGACGAAGATGCGGGAGGAGGCGCAGAAGCTCGCTTCGGACACTACGTCCTTCGGCACGGCCGTAAATACGACGTTCAACAGCCTCGACCAGAAGATGCTCCAGGCGGAGATACGCTCCGATGAGCTGCGCAACGACCACATAGGTGCCTTGCACAAGCAACTCGAATTGATCGACAAGCAAAGCATGGCCGAGTTGGTCCATTCCCTCGGCGAAGTGGCCAAGGCAGCCGATACCGTCTTCGGAGACCTCAAAGGGTCCTGGTACTCGTTTGGGGACGATGCAACGCACGCAAAGCATGACCTCGAAGCGTTCCAAACGCAGTATGCGTCTCTGCTTGCCCAGGGAAAGGACAAGGAAGCCTCAGACCTGTTGGGTCGGACACGGGAGAGTGCTGAAAGGATCCTTGCCCTTCAGAACCAAGCGAAGAGCAGCGGATCGTATGCGGCTGTAGCGGCCGGTGGAAGCATGGATCACGAGGATCTTCTGAAGCACGAGGCCGCGCTCAACGCCCTTCGAAAGGAAGGCCGCGGGTACGGGGACGAAGAGGTCCAGGCGCAACAAGTCCTCGTCTCGGCTTTGCAAGCGCAAGTCGGCATCGAGGAACGCGTCGCCGCCCTCAAAGCGAAGGACAGCAGCAACGCCACGGCTTCAACCGGCCGCGAGCTAGCGGCGCTCCAAGCGGAGGCGGCACGGACGGCCGCTGAGCATTCACAGAAGATGGGGGAACTGTCTCTAGCGGCGGAGCGCGAGCAAGCCTCCGTGTCGTTAGCGATCCATCAAGCCTCCATCGCGGAGCGGTTGGCGAGCGACGTGGCCCTTGCCGATAAAGAGTACGCGATCCAGCTCCGTGGGAATCAGCAGCTCCAAGCGGCGTTGGACAAAGGCGGTAAGGACTACACGAACCAACTCAAGGGCTTGCAGGACAAGGCCGCGGAGATGACGGCGCAGCACGAGAACACCGTCGCGGCGCTTCGTGGGAAGGCTGAAGTCGCAACCTACGAGAAGAGCCTCGCCGACTTGGAGGAATCGGAGCGCGAAAAGATCAATGCGACGCAGCAAGGCACAGCGGGCCGTCTCGTCGTCATCATGGCCGCCATCAAGAACGAAGACGCATTGAACCTCCAGGCGACTGCCCACTATCGGGAGCTCATGGAGCAGCGCGTTGCCGAGGAGCGGGCCGTCGCGGAGGAAACGGCGAAGCTCCAGGCCGAAGCCGGCCGGTTAGCGGCGGCGCAGGAAGAGGCAATGGGCG
The DNA here is from genome assembly GCA_964246235.1 of uncultured Acidobacteriaceae bacterium. Taxonomy (GTDB): domain Bacteria; phylum Acidobacteriota; class Terriglobia; order Terriglobales; family Acidobacteriaceae; genus Granulicella. The sequence continues at coordinate 121,691 of CAXTPR010000006.1, read as the reverse complement.
GGTTGGCCCTTGCTGCACTGAAAGAGCGCCAAGCCCTCGTGGACAGCGCACGGCGCGTCACGGCCGCGATGCGGGAGCAAGAAGACATCGAGTACGCCAATCGCGAGTTTGCATTGAAGCAAACGGCACTAGATCGCGAGATGGCCGCCTTGGACAAGTCGGGCAAGGACTACACGAACAAGCTCACGGAGATTCAGAACAAGGAAAAGCAGCTTGTCCAAGCCCATGAGAACGAAATTACGGCGATCAAGGATCAAGCGCAGAAGGAACGAAATAGCAAGCTCCTTGCTGCGGAAAACCGATACGAAGATGAGATTGCGAGCAGTCTCACACAAGCCCTCATGGGTCAGAAGTCATTCGCAAGTGTCATGGTGGGCTTGGCGAACGAAGTGGAATCCGGGTTGCTTCAAGCCGCTCTCAAGCACATTGAGGTGAACTTGATGACGAAGGAATCGGATGCAGCAAAGGCGGCCCGGGCGGGATTCAACGCTGGCATGGAGCTGCCGTTCCCGGCAAACATCGTCGCAGCTCCCGTCATGGCCGCCGGTATGTATGCGCAGGTTATGGCATTTCAGGGCGGTACGGATTATGTCCCGGGCATCGGTAGCGGCGACGTTACCCCGGCGATGCTCACCCCGGGTGAAGGCGTTGTCCCCGGAGGCGTTATGGATGGACTGCGGAGAATGGCAAACGCCGGCGAGATGGGGTCGGGCCACAAGTTCTACATGAAGGTCCACTATGCGCCCCAGGTACACGCAATCGACGCGAACGGAGTGGACTCCATGCTTGACAAACACGGCGACAAATTCCAACGGCATTTCAACAACGCTTTGAGAAAGATGAATCGCTAATGTACCCCGAGATGAGCACAGCGGTGCCGTGGAGCCTCGTCAAGAGCGGCTTCAAGAAGACAGTACTAAGCCCCGTGGTCACAACGCGATAGCACGAGAAAGTGCATAGGTAGAGGCTCAAATGAGAACTACGAAGCTCCGCTATACGCGGTGGGACGACCGCGAAGTGTGCAAAGAGGTCCGACACGAACTGAACGTGGAGGACTTCAAGGGAATGCCCGGCTATGCGCTGCTCATCATGGCCGCTAACCCGCACCTCTACGCTACAGAGTTGCAGATGTTCCTCAATGTGGCCGCCACGGACACCAATCAATGTGAGCGGTCGTTGAACTGGATTCGGCGGCGGCGATGGCTCTTCAAGCTGGCAAACATGGAGCATCTTGCGAGCCGCCGAAACTGCGACGGCAAGGACGAAGCGGCGGTTGCGATCATGCGGGAGAATCCGAGTCTCTCAGCGCGCGACCTTGCCGAACTGCTAACGTCCCGTGGCATTCGTCGCAGCCGTGAGTGGTGCCGGCGGCATCGGTGCGATCCGCCGAAGTGACAACACGGCTGCATATAAAGAAGGACAGACCGGACAGACACCACGCCCCCATCCCGCCGTCCCACACTCCCTTAGGGTCGTGTGTGACAGCGTGAGGGTTTGGCCTTGAGAGGGTAAAGAAAATGGAACCAACGGACGCCAGACAAAGCCACTATCGCGTAATCGACATTCCGCCCACTATGCCGCCGGCCGAAGCCGAAGCATTGCTGTGCGCGACTGTAGATGAGGGGCTGTACCTGGAGCGGTCTACGACGCACGGCGAGGGCGTGTTGCGCCTCGTCTACAAGCGTCGGGTGCGCTCATCGGCCCTTGAACGCAAGCCGGCCTAACGGTGAAGAGGGGGCGGGGTCAGATGTTGAGACCGATGCCTTTACAGCCCTCCGCCGCTCCCCAATTTACGCAAACGAGAATAAATCCGAAAAACCAATGGGAATCGAAGCGAATGGAAAGCAACGCAGTGGCAGACGTGTTGACTGTGGCGGAAGCGGCGGCGCTCTTGCGAATACACCCCGTCACGCTCCGCAAACGGGCCGTGGAATGGGGCGTGCCGCATAAGCGGCTCGGGACCGAGTGGCGTTTCTCGCGTGAGGTGCTAACGGCGTGGATGAAAGAGCGAGACGCCGCGTAGCCGCTGTAGTTGTAAGGCGATCACCCTTTTTATGTGGACAATGTGATGTCACTTCTGTGATACAGTTTCCCTTGCGTAGGAGGTCAACCGTAAGGGTTGACACATGCACTCCTGGCGCATCCAACAAGTTGTTTGGCCGGGCGACCGGAGGGAGACCAGACGACACACAAGACAAGTTCATACGAGTGGTGGCCCGGGCCGGGGTCGAACCGACATTCCCTCTGCGCCCGTCGAAGAGAGCTTTGGGTTTACCGTTTACGAAACGGCTGCCTTATCCATTAGGCGACCGGGCCACTGTAGTACCGCTTGCGCGGTAAGAACGCATGGATGCCGCCGCGAGGGCGGTACGTCCCAACCTCAACCTATATCACGAAGAGGACCCGCCCGTTGTTGAAAACACGGGAGTCAACAGTTGCTCCGCGACAAGGGCATTTGCGGCGCGCAGCTCTGGAGTAAGAGTGCGGCCGTAAACGTCCATGGTGGTCGATATGTCGGCATGGCGCATCAAGTCCTTCATCTGCGAAGGGCTCACTTTGGCGGCGGCCATCCACGTTTTGTACGAGTGGCGAAACGTATGCCAGCCAAGGCCCTCTATACCGAGCTTCGCGGCCGCGAGCTTGAGGTACTTCGCAAGGATCGTGGCGTCGCTGTAGGGGCTGCCTGTCTTCGGGCTAGCGAAGACCCACGAGTAGCCGTGCATTTGCGCGCCACGCCAAGCCTGGAGCGCCTCGCAGAGCCGCGGATGCACCGGGACTTCGTTGCCCGACGTGTGCGTTTTCGGGACGTGTTGGACGGCTCCATGCGTGAAGACTTGGGCTACGGAGAGCGTTCCCTGCTCAAAGTCGATGTCGGCCCATTTCAAGCCGAGCACCTCACTCACGCGCAGCCCTAACGCGCCGCACAGAAGCGCCATGAGGCTGTACGGCTCGGGCAGCTCGTGTACGAGCGCCCGGAACTGCTCGGGAGAGATGACCGTTACGCGCTTCTGCCGTTTGGTGGATCCCTTCACCCGCACGAGCTCCATGGGGTTGCGACCAACCGGGATGTACTCCCAAAGCATCGCGAGGTCCAGGAGCTTGGAGAGCATGTTCCGCGCCCGCGCCTTCGACGCCGCTCCGAAAGGCAGGGAATCGAGCCACTGCTTCACAGCGCCGGCTGTAACGTCTGAGAGCCGAATGTCGCCCCAACGAGGCCGGATGTGCAGCTCGACGAGACTGCGGTTAGTGGTCTGCGTCGAGTGACGAAGGGTAGGGAACTCTTCCGCCAAGTAGCGGTCAATGATCGTGCCGACCGTCGCCGCGAGCTTGCCGCCGAGTGTGCCGGCGTTTAGCGCGGAGAGCTGCCCTTCGACGGCCTTCCGCACGTCGCGCTCCGTAGGAAATCTGATGGGGTCGAATGTCTGGACCTTGAGCTTGCGTTTGCCATCCGGGGACGTATGATAGTAGCGGAACTCCCAGGCGAAACCCTGAGAGCGCGGGACCTTTCGGACACTGCCGTGTTGGTAACGCTCACGAGAGACCTTCATCTAGCCCTCCAACGGCGCAGAATGATCTAAGTCTAGCAATCGTGGTGTTACATGGTGTTCTGGGAGTCGCGCGGAGGGCGCAAAACGCTAATTCTAAACAGGTTGCGGGAGTAGTTCAGTGGCAGAACGTCAGCTTCCCAAGCTGAATGTCGCCGGTTCGATCCCGGTCTCCCGCTCCACAGAATTCAACTTAATTTGTCTTCGCATGCGTGTGATCCCTCCGATTCGCTGTGCTTCTGCGTAAAAGCCGTGCTCCTGAGGAGCACGGCTTGGTTTTGCTGCAGTGTGATTCCCGGTGTTTCCGGTGCAAGGAGATCAGCGGCTGGCGGTTTGTACGGGCTTCTTCTGGCTGGGGAGTTCGTGGTTCTCCAGCGCCTGGGCTTCCGGCATGAAGGTCAACGCTTTCTGGATTGCGGGGTTCGATTGCGCGGCAACCACGAGGCCCTGTGCCTGGCCAAACTGGTACGTAAAGAACTTTTCCTTGATGCTGGAGCGAATCCAATCCGCGTCGGTTGCGATGTCCTGATCGGTGTAGTCGATGTTCTGTGCCTTCAGATAGGCTTTGAACGCCTGCATCGCCGCCTCATCCACGGTGAAGTCTTTGTTGATGGTGCGGGTTGCGAGATAGTGCTTTGCGAAGTTCGCGAAGGCGTAGTGGACCAGCAGGTTTTCCTGCAGGCGGTCGGCCTTCGGGCTGTCGATCTTCTCGTCGGGAGTGATGCCGCCGCCTCCGTAGACGGTGCGGCCGGAGTCCGTGGCTTTGACTTCCTGATTGGTATTGTTGGCCGGCAGGGCTCCGTGGCGCCCGTAGTAGTAGTCGTACAGCGAAACGCCCTCGTAGTTGCGCTGAATCAGGCGGCCGGACGGCGTGTAGTAGTGGTAGGTGGTAAGAGCAAGCCCGGTGTTTTCCGCCAGCGGGAACACGATCTGTACGAGGCCCTTGCCGAAAGTGGTCTCGCCGACGATGAGCGCGCGGTCGTGATCCTGGAGCGCTCCGGAAACTATCTCGGCGGCGGAGGCAGTGTTGCGGTTGACCAGGACGACCACGGGGTATTTCTGGTCGGAGCCGCTGGGAGCACGGTAGACCTGCTCGGGGAAGGCGCGACCGCGCTGGGAGACGACAACCTGGCCTTTCTGGAGAAACTTGTCCGACACGTTGACCGCTTCGTTGAGGAGCCCGCCGGGGTTATCGCGAAGATCGATAAGGAGGCCTTGCATGTTGGGACCGAACTTGTCGAGCGCTTCGCCGACTTCGCGGGAGGTCGTTTCCATGAACTGCGTGATGTGGATATAGCCGACGTTTGGCTTGATGAGAAAGGCGATGTCGACTGAGGGCCGGGGGATTTCGTCGCGGACGAGATCGAAGGTCAACGGCTTGGCCGAGCCTTCGCGCTCCATGGTGACCGTGACATGGGTGCCGCGCGGACCCTTGAGCATATTGGCAACGGCGGTGGAATCCAGAGTGGCGGTCGCCTTACCGTCGACAGAAAGAATCACGTCGCCTGGCTTGACGCCTGCCCGGAAAGACGGTGTGCCCTCAAAAGGAGTGAGAACGACAATCTGGGAGCCGTGTGGCTGGATGATCATACCCACGCCGTAGTAACGGCCGTGAGTGTCTTCGCGCATCTGCGCATAGGACTTGGGATCGTAGAAGTTGCTGTGCGGGTCGAGCACATGGAGCATGCCCGGAATCGCCCCGTCATAGATGGCCTTGTCCGTCTTTTCGGTGTCCAGTTTGTCGGCGTAGTTCTGCTCCACTATGGAGTAGGCATCGGTGAACTGCTTCAGGCCGTCGCGGAGATTGGACTGATCGGTGGCCGACTGAGCCGACACCCGGCCATAGTACGAACCGGCGAGACCGCAGGCAGACAAAAAGACGACCGCTGCAAAGAAAGCGCGCCGGGTGCGATAGGGCATGGGGATGGGGAACCTCGCGGGGTGCAAGGGCGTGCAAAGGGAGGCGCCCGGACCTGCACAATTGGACGGAGTATAGCATCGGCGGGTTAGCGCCGGCATTGCCTCGAGAGTGTGGGTGAGCGGAGGCAGGTCGTCATGTGCAACGGCCGCGCCTTCGGGCGGCCGTCCTGCCCGGTACCTCCGCCTACTGTGGCGGGTAGAATGGGAAGGGTGGTGGATGACCTCCGACGCGCGGAGCGGTCTATTGCTCAGGCCCGGACCGCACAGCCAGAACTCCAGAGACGGCGAAGGATCGAACAGTTCAGATGACCGAAATCCAGGCAATCAGTTGGACACGCGGCGCACTCGCCGTAGCAGCCGTCCTTGCGGCGCACACAGGCACGGGGATCGCGCAGGCTCCTGGCGGCGGAGCGCAGCGGCCCGGCTACACCTACACGGGAGGCGCGCCGCCATTTGCACCTTCGAGTACGTTACAGCTGCCGAAGATTCCCGCCACAGCTCCCATTACCGCGAACGGCACTGTGGTGGAAGACGTGGTGGCGCGGGTCAACGACCGCATCATTACCCGCACGGAGTACATTCGCGCGCAGGAGCAGCTGCTGCAGGAGGCGCAGCAGCGCAACATGCCGTTGGCCGACCTGCAGGAGGCGCAGAACAACCTGCTGCGGGACATGATCGACCGGCAAATACTGCTGGCGCGCGGCAAGCAGCTCGAGATCACCGGCGATTCTGAAACGATGCGGCAAATGGACCAGCTCCGGCAGCAGAACAAGCTGCCGGACATGGAGGCGCTCGAAAAGGCGGTGAAGCAGCAGGGTCTTTCGTACGAGGACTTCAAGCAGCAGATTCGCGACCAGGCCATCACCCAGCAGGTGGTGCGCGAAGAGGTGGGCCGCCGCATCAACATGTCGACCGCCCAGGAGCAGGCGTATTACGCGGAGCACAGCAAAGAGTTTGAAGCGCCGGAGCAGGTTCACCTGAGTGAGATACTGCTGCCAACGCCTGAAAACGCAACAGATGCGCAGCTGAGCGCGGTCCAGGCCAAGGCCGATGGACTGGAGAACACGCTAAAAGGCGGCGCCAGCTTCGCGGAGGTTGCCAAAGCCAACTCGGGCGGTCCCACGGCTTCAGCGGGCGGCGACCTGGGTGACTTCAAACGCGGCGTGCTGGGAGACGTGCTGGAGAAGGCCACGTTTTCGCTCCCGGTCGGAGGCATGACCACTCCTATTCGGACGCGGCAGGGCTTCGTGATCCTGAAAGTGGATAGCCATCAGGCGCCGGGGGTGTTGCCTCTGAAGGATGTAGAGCCGCAGGTGCAGGAGGCGATCTACATGAACGCGCTCCAGCCGGCTCTACGCGCCTATCTGACCAAGCAGAGGTCGGAAGAGTACGTCAACATAAAGGCCGGTTTTCTGGATACGGGCGCAGTGCAGCAACCGAAAGGAAACGGGACGATCGGGTTTACGACGTATGCGCCTCCTCCAGTGAAGAAGAAGGTCGTGAAGCACCAGGAAGCGGAGACCAAGCGAGCCAAAGCGGCGCAGGCGGAGCTTGCCGCCGCACGCGAGAAGGCTGCGGAAAAGGCGGCTGCCAGAGCCGCGGCCCAGGCCGCCAAGCAGGGAGGTGTGCAAAACGCCTCCAAACCTGTCAAGCCGCCCAAGATACATCGCGAGAAGATCCGCTACGGGCAAGCACCGCGAAATGCGTTGCCAACCGGTGCGACGGAAACAGCACAGGAGAGCAACGCGCCTATTCAGGGCCAGGCGCCTGGCGTGGCGATGGCGTCCACCACGCCGGCAACCACCGTCACGACGGGCGTGGGACCCGAGGCAGAAGCGAACGTATTGGCTCCGCCACCTCCGCCGACGCACAAGACGCGCTTCAGTCAGCGGCAGAACGAACAAGTGGAACAGCGGGCGGAAGAAAAGGTGGCCAAGGCCGAGGTCAAGGCGTCGATCCGTCCAGTGGCCGCGACCGCAACGCAGCGCGCCGATGAAAAGCAGCAGGCGGGTCCGCTGGGGCTGAACGGTGACACGACCAAGAAGGTGAAGCAGAAGCGGGCCAAGGGTGAGGCCAAGCGGCGCATTGAGCAGAAGGCCAAGCCCAGTGGGCCGGCACCGTTGGCGCCGACGGTGAACCCGGCGGCGGTGGGATCGCCCGCGATCACGAGCGCGGGAGCGCCTTCCGATACGGGGACGAGCAGCAAGCCGAGCTCGGACACCACGACCCTGCCTTCCACGAGCACCGGTGCGCCGGGGGCGCTGCCGACGGGACAACCGATTCCACACACTACCTCCGCGACGCCAGGAACACCCGCGACGACTCCGCCGCCGCAGTGAAGCGACGCGAGTTGAGGCATGTGAGTCGCGCAGCCACAGACGGCTTTCTGCAATAGAGGTGCCGGGGAGCAGGCATCCGGTGATTGCTGCGAAGTGAGAACGCGATAGGTGCTGAAGGCGCACGCATCGAGGAGAACAATGGGAGATTGGGTGCAGCTGACTGCCGAAGACGGACAGGAGCTTTCAGCGTATGTGTCGAAGCCGCAGGGCAAGGCGATCGGCGGACTGGTAGTGGCGCAGGAGATCTTTGGCGTGAACGCCCATATTCGCGGCGTATGCGACAGCTACGCTGCCGATGGGTTTTTGGTGGTCGCGCCAGCTTTGTTCGACCGGTATGAAAAGGGCGTGGAGTTGAAGTATGAAGGCGAGGACCAGAAGAGGGCCTTCTCGCTCCGCCAGAAGCTCACCCTGGAGACGGCCCTGCTGGATGTTGCGGCCGCCTTCAAATTTGCGAAACAAAGCGCCGCCAAGGTGAGCGTGCTGGGCTATTGCTACGGCGGCTTGATGGCGTGGCTTGCAGCAACGCGCGGCAAGAGCGTGGACATGGCTCCGGCCTGTTGCGTGGGGTACTACGCCGGCGGGATCGGCTCGGTTGCGATGGAGGAGCCTGCCTGCCCGGTGATGCTGCACTTCGGGGCGAATGATAGCCACATCGGCAAGGACCAGATCGACGCAGTGCACGCTGCCCACGATGGGCATGAAGGCGAGGTGCAGGTTTTCGTCTACGAGGGCGCCGAGCATGGCTTCAACTGCGATGCGCGGCCGAGCTTCAAACCGGAGGCGGCTGCGCTGGCTCGCGAGAGGACCCTGGCTTTTTTGCAGGCGAACACCGCTTAGGCGAGCCGGGTCAAAAGCGTGCATAAACCTTGGGAAGAATGGCGCGCGGCGGCCCGTCTGGCCATTGGCGTGCTACTCTTTTCAGTAGACACTGAGAGAAGTGGACTAGAGCGAAAAAGCTCGATTTTGAGAGCTTTGAAAGAATAGGGAGTAAGAAACTGCCGTGCTGGCACCTGCAAAGAAAACTGACATTATCACGAAATTCCGCACGCATGATTCGGACACGGGAAGTCCGGAAGTGCAAATTGCGATTCTCAGCGAGCGTATCGGCGAGCTGACCGAACACTTCAAGATGCACAAGAAAGACCATGGCTCCCGTCGTGGCCTGCTGATGCTGGTTTCCAAGCGCCGCCGTCTTCTGGACTACCTCAAGAAGACGGACCCGGACCGCTACCGCGAAGTCATCGGCAAGCTTGGTATCCGCAAGTAGGGCAACGGCGGCTGAAGTCCCACCCAGAAGCCGGGGCTGCCAGGAGTTCAACCCCATTGATTTCTTCACCTGTATCGGAACAGAAGCTTCAGCACCGCGGTGCGGGGCTCTGCGCCAGCTTACGGGTCCTGCGGGATGGGATGTGGCTGTGCGCCGCTGCAGGCCGCTGCGCACGCGGCCCTGCGCACTCCCGGGTAGCTCCCAGGTCGCAGCCGAGTAGAGCCACGGCCCCGAGGGCGTGATCGCCTGCCGGGGCTTTTCTACTTTCGGTTGCTCGCCTGGCGGCGGGTGTGACAGAGCTTTGAGACAAAGAGAACCAGACAAAAGGAACAAGACCCATGAAACAGGATGTAACCATCGAGCTTGCCGGGGGCAAGCAGATCAAATTTGAGACCGGCCGAATTGCCAAGCAGGCATCCGGCGCGGCCTACACCACCAGCGGCGACAATGCCGTACTGGCCACCGCAGTCGCTTCCGCCGATCCGAAGGAAGGCATCGACTTCTTTCCGCTCACGGTGGAATACCGTGAGTTCACATATGCCGGCGGACGCATTCCGGGCGGGTTTATCAAACGCGAAGGCAGGCCGAGCGAGAAGGAAATCTTGACCTCGCGGCAGATCGACCGTCCCATTCGGCCACTCTTTCCGGAAGGTTTCCGTAATGAGACCCAGGTGGTTGCGTTTGTGTACTCGGCCGACAAGGAAAACGACCCTGACGTGCTGGGCATCAACGGTGCAAGCTGTGCGCTGGCGCTGAGCGACATACCGTTCCACGGACCGGTGGGCGCGGTACGCATCGGCATCGTGGACGACCAGTTCATCGTGAACCCGACCTACGCCGAGCGGCTCGTGAGCAAGCTCAACATCATGGTCGTCGGCACGGACGCCGGCATCACCATGATCGAGTCCGGCGCGAAGGAGATCGAGGAAGCGCGCGTCGTGGACGCCATCGAGTTCGCGCATGGCGAGATCAAGAAGATCGTCGCCGGCATCAACGAGCTGGTTGCGAAGTCCGGCAAGCAGAAGCGTGCAGTGGCTGAGCTTCAGACCGATGAGGCCTACGCGAACGAGCTTTCGGTCAAAGTGGGCGACCGCCTGAAGGATGCGCTCGACACCCGGAAATATCCCAAGTTCGACAGCTACGCCAAGGTCAAGGAAATCAAGGACGAGCTGAAGAAGGCGCTTCCTGAAGGCGATGCCGTCGCGGGCAAGAAGCTGAGCAAGTACTTCGAGGGGCTGCGCGAGAAGATCTTCCGCGACCAGGTGTTGAATGACCGCATCCGGCCGGACCACCGCGCGTTCGATGAGATCCGCGCAATCTCCATCGAGACCGGCGTGCTGCCGCGTGTGCACGGCTCCTCGCTGTTCACGCGCGGGGAGACGCAGGCTCTGGTCAGCGTCACGCTGGGCACCACCGACGACCAGCAACGGATGGAGAGCTATGAAGGCGAGCAGAAGCGCCGCTTCATGCTCCATTACAACTTCCCGCCGTTCAGCGTGGGCGAGGTAGGCCGCATGACCGGCGTGGGCCGGCGCGAGATCGGCCACGGCGCCCTGGCGTGGCGCGCTCTTGACGCGGTGCTGCCCAGTGCAGAAGAGTCTCCCTACACGTTCCGCGTGGTCTCGGACATCCTGGAGTCGAACGGCTCGTCTTCGATGGCTACGGTGTGCGGTGCGTCGCTGTCGCTCATGCAGGCCGGCGTCGCGCTGAAAGGTGCGGTCGCGGGCGTGGCGATGGGTCTGGTGAAGGAAGGCGACAAATACGCCATCCTGACCGACATCGCGGGCGCGGAAGATCACTACGGCGACATGGACTTCAAGGTGGCCGGCACGCGCAACGGCATCACCGCGCTGCAGATGGACATCAAGATCATGGGCATTACACCGCAGATCATGCGCGAGGCTCTCGCGCAGGCGCGGGAAGGGCGCATGTTCCTGCTGGACAAGATGGAAGAAGCGCAGCCGGGACCGGCCAGCGAAGGCTCGAAGTTCGCGCCGCGCATTCACACCATCATGATCCCGACGGACAAGATCCGCGACCTGATCGGGCCGGGCGGCAAGGTCATCCGCGGCATCATTGATGCGACGGGGGTCAAGATCGATGTGGACGATACGGGCCGCGTGAACGTGGCTTCGAGCGACGCGGACGGCTTGGCCAAAGCGATCCAGATGATCAGCGATCTGACCGCGGTGCCCGAGGTGGGAAAGACCTATCTCGGTAAGGTGGTTCGTTTGGCGGAGTTCGGAGCGTTCGTGGAAATCTTCCCGGGTACCGACGGCCTTCTCCACGTGTCCGAAATCGCGGAGCATCGCGTCAAGGACGTGAAGGACGAGCTCCGTGACGGCGACCAGGTACTGGTCAAGGTGCTGGCCATCGAGGGGAACCGCATCAAGCTTTCGCGCAAAGCCGTGCTCAAGGAACAGCGCGCCAAGCTGGGTCTGCCTGACCCGGAACAGCCAGGTGGCGGCGAACAAGGCCGTAGTGATCGCTCGGACCGTTCGGAGCGTGGCGAACGGCCGCCTCGCGGACCGCGTCCGGAGCGGGACGAGGCAGCGGCCCCCCAGCGGGAGCAGACCATCACCATTGAAGGCGGGGACGACTTTGACGACGATGATGATGAGGAGACGACCGACGGTTTTGAGGGTGAAGAGGATGAGGCAGGCGATGACTCGGAGGAGCCGGTTGCAGCGGGAACCGCGCCTGCGCAGGGGGGTACGCCGCAGGCCGGTGGACCGCGTCCCGCAGGTGCAGGACGTCGCCGCCGTCGCCGTGGTGGCCGCCGTGGCGCACCGGGCGGGGCTGGCCAGGGCGGAGCCAAGCCGAGCGGCGGCAATCAGTAGATCGCTGTCGAAGGTCGTACAAGGCAATGACGGGGCTGCGCGAGGGATCGCGCAGCTCTTTCGTTTGCCGCATCTTAAGCAAGTACATGCGCCTGGGCAATGTTTCCGGATTCGTGTTGCTCGCATTGCTTTGCCTGCTGCTGGCGGTGCGCTGGATGTCGGCGGCCGCATGGTCGAACACGCAGCCGAGCCGTGCTTCCGAGGCGCTGGGTGCGGTGCTCGCAGCAGCCGGCCTTCTCGTGCCTGTTCTTGTGCATGGAGGGGTGCGGAGCCGAGAGGTAGCAAGGAGTGAAGGGCGACGGGCTGAGCGTTGGCCTGTAGCGGTTGTGATGGCTGGTGCGTTGCTGTTCGCAGGGCTGAACGCCGGCGTCGCGGCGGGAGATGCGAGCCCGAAGGGAACAGATTTGCTGATCGCCCTGGCGTTGACGCCGGTGGTCGTTGCGGTGGTGCTGGTGGTGCGCGGAGCCGCGGGTGACGGGCTGACCGGAGGGGATCTCCTTCCCGGTCTGCTGGCGCCTGCCGGATTGTTGCTGATTCTGCCGCAGCCTGCGTTTGGTTCAGCCGCCGCCACGCTGATACTGCTGGGGGCGCCTGTCAGCGCGGGCCTCGGCGCGGCCTGGCTCATGCCTCATCGCAGCGGAATGTTCCCGGTGCGGTCCATGGGATTCGCTCTGGGCGGGGCGGCGTTCTTCTTCGGAACGCTTTCCCTGTTGCCGCCGCATCCACAACTCTCGACAGCGATCCTCCCGGCGGTGATGCTCGACGCTGCATGCTTCGTGCTTGCGGTGGGAAGCCTTGCGGGGCTCGGTGCAATGCGTTTCAGCGCGCTGTTCGCGGCTGTGCCTTCGCTCCTGTTGCTGGAGGGACTGGTGCTGGAACGGGTGCGTCCCACGTGGGAACAGGCAGGAGGGCTGGTGCTGCTGCTGATCGCAACCGTACTGCTGCTGCGGGCGTCAGCGGAGACCGATCAGCGGCGTGGCGTGAGTTTGCTGAATTGAACACAAGCCGCTGCGAGCCGGGTACACTGCGTGATGTGGCGGCTTGCATGTACATCGTGGTCGAAGGAGAGGACCCGGGCTACGACATCTTTGTGAACGGCCGTGCGCTCGCGCGGCACGAAAGTGCGATGGAACGGCTGGCTGTGGAGCACGGAGTGAAGCCGCTGATCGAGTTTTTCTCGGCTGACGCGAATTCCATGGCGCTGCTGATCGAAGAGGGCGCGGGAAACGCTGCCTTGCTTGAGAATCTGCCGCCGCCGCAGTGGTACCGGGCGCAGGATGGCCTGCGCACCGTGAGCATGTTGCGGGAAGCCGTGGAGCGCGACCCGTTGCAGCTGGGAACGGAAGGCAAGGCCGTGTTGCAGGAGCTGCGCGAGTATGAGGCCGTTCTGCGGAAGACGGCTGAGCGTGGACTGCGGTGGCACATCGCAGTGAGCTGGCGGTGAGCCAGTGGACCCGGCGCGAGGGCGCTTTCTGTACCCTCTACGGCTGAGCGGCCGGGACGGCCTGAACCCCATCGGTCGAGAGTATGGGCTGACCGGGATGAAAAGGCGCAGCTCCCAGACCCAGCTTGACGAGTGCGCGCGAATCGGGCGTGTATTTCGTTTGCCAGCCGTTGGCGTCCTGCAGCTTCTCCATGGCGGAGATGCTATCGGCGTCCCAGACGCCTGAGGGTTCACCGGAAAGGTATCCCGCACGGATAAGGGCGGCCTGAATTTCGGCAGCGCGGGAGGATTCCATGGCCGGTACGGGCTCGCGACGCACGGCGACAGCGCGTTCTACGAAGGTCGTATGCCTGCCATGTCCGATGCGGACCTTGACACGTTTGAAAGTTCCAGGCGACGCGGATGCGTGCGAGACAGAAGCGCGGGGCCGCACGGAGTGGGTCCCGTGGGACACGGTTCCATGAGCTCCGGCGGCCCTGTGACGACTGCGCGCGGCGGCGCACGGAAGCGCAGAGCAGGCTACAACCGTAAGAACTCCGACCATTGCAAGAGAGCGAGGCAGGCGCTCGATCATGGGAAAAGCCTCCATCCGCACCGCCCGCCACCCTAAGACGACACAGTGCGATTGTGAAGAGGATTCTCACATACCTGCCCCGGGGGAGGCAATCCTCCGCTGGGTAGCAAAAGGGATTCGGGGCAAGAAAGGGAAAGGCGCGAGTCATGACCCACGCCTTTCCCATGTAACCCATCCGTTTTACGGAAGTGTGCCGCCGATCAATTGGTTGCCGCTGCTGCGCTGGGTGGGATCGCGCATGACGAAAACGACGTCGGAGCCGGAGTGTAGACCAGACACGACGCTGCGGTAGACCGATTCATCCGTGATTGCCTGGCGATTGATTTCGGTGATCACCCATCCCTGGGGCAAGTTGATCTCATCTGCGAAGGAACCGGGACGCACGCTGCTGACGACCACACCTCCCTTGATCCCCAGCTTGGAGGCAAGCTGCCTGTCGGCCGGCTGCACCGTAATGCCGAGCTTGCCTTCTCCGGCATCGGACGCCTCCGGGGCGTTGCCGTTGGTTGCGCCTCCGACATTGGCATAGAGCTCAGCCCGATCGGCGATCACCGCATCAGCCGTTTGCCGTTTGCCGTCGCGCTGGTAGGTGAGCTTCACAGTGGAGCCGGGGCGCTTGGCGGAAACGAGGTCGACCAACGCATCGCCGTCCTTGATGGGCGTTCCATCGATGGCGGTGATGACATCCTGCGGCTGGATCCCAGCCTTCCCTGCTGGACCATTCGGGGTGACGGTGCTGACGATGACTCCGCCGTTGGCGGAGCCGTACATGCGGCTCACCGCGGAGGACTGGAGGGTCTGGAAGCTGATGCCGATGGACCCGCGGGTAACCTTGTGCGAGGGGCTGATCAGCATGTTGTAAACGTTGACAAGGGTATTGGAAGGCATCGCAAAGCCGACGCCCTCGGAACCCTGCGCGGACGTGTAGATGGCCGTGTTCATGCCGATGACCTGGCCGGACATATCCACCAGCGGGCCGCCGGAGTTGCCGGGGTTGATGGCGGCGTCGGTCTGGATGAACTTCTGGAACTGGCCGCTGGCCACGTTATCAGGCCCCGCAGGCTCATTGATGGAACGGTTCTTGGCGGAAACGATACCCGCGGAAACGGTTTGCGACAGACCGAAAGGGCTGCCGACGGCCAGTACCCAGTCCCCCACCTGCGCGCCTTCGGAGTTGCCCAGCTTGATGGTGGGAAGCGATGTCGTGGCATTGATCTTGATGACAGCCATATCGGTCTCGGGGTCCACGCCGATGACGGTCGCGGGACGGCCTTGGTCAGCGGTGTCCGGGTCGGTGGAAAGCTTCACGTAGATGTGGTCGGCCTTGTCTACAACGTGATTGTTGGTGATGATGTAGCCGCGCGGATCGACGATGAAACCGGAGCCAAGCGCTCGGCGTGTGCCGGCATCAGGCATCTGGCCGCCACCCTGACCGCCAAAGAAACGATTGAAGAAGTCCTGCATGTCGTTGCCGTCATCGTCCCCGTTGGGCTGCTGGGGCACCACCTGTCCCCGGCGTCCACGACGCGGCGTATTGCCTTGCTTAGGCGTGGACTCGGTGTTGATGTTGACCACCGCGGGCCCAACCTGCTTGGCAATCTGCGAAAAGGTGTTGGAAAGCTGGACAGGCGCGGGGATGCTCAAGGGTCGCGCATCGCTGGAGTCGGCCTTTTGCTGTTCGGCGCCATGAACGCGGCCGGTCAGTACGGAGCCTGCGAGCATGCCGACGGATAGCGCGGCCAGCAAAGTGAACGTTGCGGTCAAGCGACCGCTGCGGATCTTGTCCCACAGGGTGCTCGCGGAGTTCTTCAGGGCAGACATGTTCTTGAGGTTCCTCAGTTCTGGTCGAAGCTGTCGAGTCTCGAAATTTCTGGTGCGGAGTGGGCCTGGCTCGCGCCGAGTCTCCACAGGTCAGGGTACCAGTTGTAATGGCGGCGGTACGATCACCCGGTCTATTCAGACGTGAGAACGGGGAAGAAGTCGCAATGGCCTACTCCCCTGCAGGGTCTAGGAGTGCGGGCCCGCGGAACAAGGTTGGCCCCAGCTCCGCCAGCACGATGCCGCCGAGGATGAGCCCCGCGCCGAGCAGGCCGTGCGGGCTGAGGCGCTCGCCGAGAAAAATCAGGGAGGTGAGCCAGGCGAACACGGGCTCCATGGTGAAGATCAGAGCGGTATGGGAGGCGGGCAGGAACTGCTGGGCCCAACTCTGGATGGTGAAAGCAGCCGCTGTGGCCAGAAGCGAGGTGATGAGCAGCGCGGCCAGAGCTGTCCAGCTCAGGTGAAAGGCGGGCCGGCCACCCAGGGGCAGGCTGAGCAGCATGAGCAGCGTTGCGAAGCCGATCTGGAGGGTACCGAGCCGGCGGGCGTCGACGTGCCCGGCGGCGCGGGCAAGGGTGAGCAGATGCGCGGCATAGGCGATCGCGCAGCCGAGCGTCAGCCACTCGCCCAGATGCAGGCCGGAGAAGAAGGCAGTGCCGGAACCGGGAGGGGTGGTGAGCAGGATAAGACCGGCGAAGGCCAGAAATGCGCCCGCAAGGCTGAGAGCTCCCGGACGGGGGGCAGCGAGTGGACGCACGTGCGGAAATGCGCTGAGCAGTGGGACCAGCACGACGACCAGGCCAGTGATGAAGGCCGACTTGGTCGGTGTCGTGCGGGTCAGGCCAATGGTTTGCAACTCATAGCCCAGGCCCAGAAAGAGGCCGGCGAGCGCGCCGAAACCGAGATCGGCGGGTTTCAAGCCGCGCAGGCTGCGGACGTTGAACGTGGCCAGCACCAGAAAGGCCAGCAGCATGCGCAGGAAGTTGAACAGCAGGGGAGAGATATCGCGCAGAGCGGACTTGACCAGAGGGAAGGTGCTGCCCCAGACAAGCGTCACGAGGAGCAGCAGGATGTGAGCGAGGAGCACGGGCTTTCGGCCGGCCGGTGAGGGTGGCTTGTCCTGGAGACAGGGGATCGACTCCGGCGGAAGACGGGGATCCTTCGCTGCGCTCAGGATGACACCTCAGACATGGTGGCTTGATGACCCTCCGGACGCAGCGGCTACTGGATACCGCCTTTCGACTTGTACCGGGTGACGCCACCTACGACTGTGCGAAGAACATGGGTTTGTAGCAGGTCTGCCGGAGCGGCTCGAAGGATGTCGCGGTCGAGAACGATCATATCGGCCAAGTAGCCGGGCGCAAGGACGCCTTTGCGCTGCTCTTCAAACTGCGCGAAGGCGGGCGCTTGCGTGTACGCATAAAGTGCTTCCGTGATCAGAAGCTTTTCCTGCGGTTGGAAGGTCTGGGTGCCGGCTTCGTTCTGACGAGTCACGGCGGAGTAGAGACCGCGAAAGGGCGAGATGGATTCAACCGGGTAGTCGGTGCCAAAGGCAAGGGTGACGCCGTGATTCAGGAACGAGCGCCATGCGTAGGCGTACTTCACACGCTCCGGTCCGAGCCGGTCGCCGGCCCAGGCCATATCGGTGAGCAGGTGCGAGGGCTGCATGGAGGCGATGACGTGCAGACTGGCGTAGCGGTCGAAATCGGCAGGCAGGAGAACCTGAGCGTGTTCGATTCGGAAGCGCTGAATCCACGATTTCGATTTGCCTTGCGCTGGTATGCAATTCGGGCCGCCCGAGCAATGCCGGTGCTGCGTGAAATCAGCGCCGTTCGCATTCGCGAAAGCGTCCAGTGCCATCGCGTTGGCACGGTCACCAATGGCGTGA
Source organism: uncultured Acidobacteriaceae bacterium (assembly GCA_964246235.1). Lineage (GTDB taxonomy): Bacteria > Acidobacteriota > Terriglobia > Terriglobales > Acidobacteriaceae > Granulicella. The sequence goes on along the minus strand of CAXTPR010000006.1, from coordinate 104,056 downwards.
AAGCCGAGTTGAAAGCCGGCGGCGGCGCGCTCCACCGTCATCGCGTTCAGTTTGGCCTGGTCGTAACGCGGCAGGCCGGAGTTGGTGGGATCGTCGGAGTAGGGCTCGGCGAGTGCGGCGGTGCGGGAGCCGAGGGAGCCATCCATGAAGGCCTTGAGCATGCCGGTGTGGAGCATGGGGTCGGGCTGGCCGCCGATCAAAGGGTGGTGCGTTTGCATGGCCTGGAGAGTGGCGACGGGAAGGTCGAAGGGCAGCCACTCCGAGACGCGGACGGGCAACTGGCCTTGCTGCTCCAGGGATTCCATGACGAGGAAGTCATTCCAATCAGAGAAGTCCTGCACGGAGGTCACGCCGTGTTCGAGGGCATCCTGGAAGGAGAGCTGAAGGGCACGGCGGCGCTGGGCGGCGTCGGGTTTGGGAATGTGCTGCTGAACCAGCGCAAGGGCGGCGGCTTCGCGAACGATGCCCGTGGGCTGGCCAGTGGCGTCGAGGTCAATCTTCGATCCAGCCGGTACGGGAGTTTTGCCGGTGATCCCGGCGGCCCGCAGCGCCGCGGTGTTCACGACGGCAATGTGGCCGTCGGTACGCTCCATGAAGGCCGGATGGTCCGCGGTAACGGCGTCGAGGTCCTGGCGGGTGGGGAGCGTTTTCGTCGGCCACTTGGTGTGATCCCAGCCGCCGCCGAGCACCCATTGCCCGGGGCCCAGGCTCGCAACGTAGCGCTGGATGCGCGACTGCATGTCGGCGAGGGAGGGTGTGTTGTCGAGATCGACGGAGAGACGCTGTTGGCCGGCCTGCGCGATGTGGGTATGCGCGTCGTTGAAGCCGGGCATGGTGAAGGCGCCGCCGAGATCGACCACTTTGGTGTGCGCATCCTTCAAGGCCAGAATGGCCGCGTCCTCGCCGACGGCGACGATGCGATCCGCCCGCACCGCCAGGGCGTGGACACGCTCCACGTCTGGGCTGGCCCCGGCAGGGGTGAGCCCTCTGCCGGTAAGGATGTTGCCATGGAGGAAGATCGTGTCCGGCGCGCCAGACATCGCGGCCTGGGCCGGTGCGGCAAACGGGCTGAGCAGGAGTGCCAAGACCAGAAGTGATGAAGGCAGATGCGGGGAGATCACGCCTGAAGTCTAGCAAGCGCCTGAACGCCGCGTCCGTGAGGGCTGAGCTTCGCCGTCGGGCTGCTTCCGCGCTCTACAGGGTCTCTCCACCCCGTGGGTCTATCGACCCTTGAGACCATGAAGCCGTCTTACTCCGGCGGGAATGACAACTCAGAAGGTCGTGGGCGCTTCGGCTACAGCTTGGGAAGGTATGCGCCGTCGGCGACCAGCTGGCAGGTGTCGAGAAGCAGCAGGAGGATGCGGCGAAGGGCCAAGGTGCGACCGGTGGGATCGAACCACTCGTCGAGCGTATGGATGCCGCCGCCGGCCCCGCCGGCCCCAAGCGCGAGGGCGGGAATGCCGAGCGAGAGAGGAAGGTTGGCATCGGTGGAGCCGATCCGGTTCTCGGTGGACAGCTGTAGATGCCGGTCGATCGCGTGGAGGCTGGCTGCCAGCGGGGATGACTCGGGCAACTCGCCGGCAGCGCGGTCACCGATGCGCTGGACATCGAGGCGGAGCCCCCCACTATTGGCTGCGGGGTCGAACGATTCGTTGGCGGCGATCACTGCCGCTTCCAGGGTCCTAAGCACGGCAAGCTCCGTCTGGTCGAGTTGCAGCATGGAGATGGAGCGCAGATCGAGATCGGCGGAGGCCGACGCGGGGATCGAGTTGACCGAGGTGCCGCCACGGATCATGCCGCAGTTGAGGGTCGTCCGGGGCTGGGAAGGCAGCGAGAGACGAGCAAGCGCGAGCAGGGCGCTGCTGAGCGCGAGAATGGGATTGGGACGGCCGAAATCCGCCCAGGAGTGGCCGCCCGGACCGGTGAGCGTTACGCGCAGGCGGCGGCTGCCCAAAGCCCGTGTGATGACTGTTGACGTCCCGGCTCCCTCCAGGGCCAGCGCTGCGCCGATACGTCCGGGGAACGGGCCCTTCGTGAAGAGATGACGCATGCCGCGCAGGTCTCCTTCGCCTTCTTCGCCGACGTTGGCGGCAAAGAGCACGGGACACGCGGGCTGGAGCTCGGCGCACTGCATGGCTGCGGCGAGGGCGAGCAAAGCAGCGAGACCGGCGCCATTATCGGTGATGCCTGGAGCCAAAAGCCGGGTCTCTTTCTCGTGCACGGTGCAGTCGGTTCCGGCGGGAAAGACAGTGTCGATGTGAGCAGAGAGTACGACGAGGGATGCGCCGGCGGCTGGTGTCGCCGCGGCCAGTTCGGCCAGCACGTTGCCTTCGGCGTCGATGTGCGGGTTGCCGAGGCCGAGTTCGGCGAAACGGTCGAGGCACCAGGCAGCGCGAGCGGATTCGGCAAATGGCGGCGCGGGGACGGCGGTCGCTTCGGTTTGCCAGCGCCGAATCTGCGGCTCGTGGAGATGCAGCCAGCTGAACGCGCGGTGGACCGTGCGATGAGAGGCCAAGGCGTTGATGCGGTCCTTTGCGGCGGCCCTTGCCGCAAGCGTGGCGGGAGTGCCGGAAGCCGGTGTCATGCTTCCGGCTCCGGCGCGGGTTCCGCGGTGGCCGCGGCCCGAGGCGCGGTCGCCGGGTGCCCGGCGGCGGTACACCCGGGTGGGTACTCGACAGCGAGGAGGTAGAGCCCGCGAGCCGGTGCGGTGGGGCCGGCCGCGCTGCGGTCCCGGGTGGCCAGAAGGCGTGCGATGTCTTCGACCTCGAAACTGCCGCGGCCGAGATCGACCAGGGTACCGACGATGGTGCGAACCATGTGGTGTAGAAAGCCGCTGCCGGTGATCCGATAGAGGAGAAGTCCGCTTTCACGGGACCATTCCGAGCACCAAATGGTCTTTACGGGATTGACGCCGGTGTTGCCGGCGCCGTCCGTCTGAAAGGGCTGAGGAGCCGGCTGCCGCAGGCTGCGGTCAGGATCGGAGGCGGCGAACGAGGTAAAGTCGTGCGTGCCGCACAGCAGCGAGGCGCCAGCCTGAAGGCGTTCCCATGAGAGCGGCCAGCGGCAGTCCCAGACGTATGGAGCAAGGAAGGGGGAGCAGATTCGCTCCGTCGGGAAAGGAGCAGAGCTGCTGTCCGGCAGTGGCTCCAGGCTGCGGCGTTCGAAGATGCGGTACTCGTAGGTCTTGCGCTCAGCGCTGTGGCGCGCGTGGAAGCCGGGTGCGGCAGGCTCAAGGGCGACACCCCGGATGGCTGCCGGAAGCACGCGATTCAGTGCGCGGAGAAGGTTTTCAGAGGAAATTGCTACGCTCAGCGAGAAAGTCGCTACCTGCGCGACGGCGTGCACGCCGGCATCGGTGCGGCCGGAGCCCTGCGGCAGGACTGCTTCTCCTGTAACGCATTTCAGCGCATCCGCAAGCACACCCTGCACGGTGCGCAGGCCGGGCTGGACTTGCCAGCCGTGGAAGTGCGAGCCGTCGTAGCTGAGAGTCAGCTTCCAGTGGTTAACACTCACTCCCTCGAAGGCTACCACTCTCGGCTTGCGTCGAAGTGCGCGAACTGCTTCGCTGGTCTGCCGGCACGAAGGTGAGCCTGGCATTTGTCCTGAAGCGTCTCGTGTTCGTGTCGGCCTCGCGGAGAGGGCCCGAGACGGAGATTCAAAAGCTTACGCAGGAGTTGGTGAGCGGGAGGCGCTCACAATCTTACGACTTGCGCTGACATTACGGATTGTGATATGCTAATCGCAATCCGTAATCAGAACGGACGACTATGAAGCTTTGCGACAAAATCCGGTACCTGCGTGAGGTGGAAGGCGAGTTGCGCGGTTTGGGCAGGGCGATGACGCAGGGCGAGCTCGTGCGCGCGCTTCGGGACGAGATGGAGGAACCACTGAGCCAAAGCTACCTGTCTCAGATCGAGAGCGGAACACGGCCGCACCTGACCAACACCTCGCGGCTGCTGCTGGCGAAGTTCTTCAAGGTACATCCGGGGTACCTGGTGGATGACCCGGAGGGCTACCACGCGGAGCTGATGAGCGATGCGCGCGGGCTCGAAGACAAGCTGGATGTGTGGCTGGTGGGCGGGGCGGAGCGGTTTCGGCGCGATGCGGAGTTGCGGCGCGCTCTGCTGGCGGTGGCCAAGCATGAGGATTCGCGCGGTTGCCTGCTTCTCCTGGAAGCGGTTCTGGAAACGCCCAATCTGGCAGGACGATTGATGGATCTCCTCAGGCCTGGACACGAGGAGGACCCTGGAAAGGTCATGCAGCCGCGACTGGTAATGCCAGCCGCCACGTGGGCTGTGGCGAGGGAAAGCGAACGCAGGCGGGTGGACGGTAAGAGACGGAGCGAGACGAGGAAAGGGGATGTGGCATGACGGGCAACTGGAACTGGGACGCGATCTACCTGACGTGCTTCGGCGTGGGCCTGGTGTTGAGCGTAGTGGCTTTCTTGAGCGGAGCGCTGCACCTGCACATGGGCCATTGGCACTTCGGCGGCCACAGCGGCTCAGGGATGAAAGCTCGGCTGCACGCCGGGCAACACATCTCGCCGTTGAACGGATTCACGCTGTGCGCGTTTCTATGCTGGTTCGGCGGCACGGGGTATCTGCTGCACCACGCAGGCGTGCTGCTTGGGCCGGTGGTGCTGCTGTTCGCGACGTTGAGTGGACTGGCTGGATCCGGGCTCATCTTCTGGTTTCTAACGCGTGTGCTGATGCCGCACGAGCGCACGCTGGAGCCGGCGGACACGGAGATGACTGGAGTCATCGGCAGGCTGTCCAGCGCGGTGCCTCAGGGCGGGTACGGCGAGATGCTGTACTCGCAGAACGGCGCGCGGCGCAGTGTGGCGGTGCGCGCGGACGATGGCGGAGCCATTGCCCGCGACGCCGAGGTCATCGTGATGCGCTATGGACGTGGCGTCGCCTATGTGCGGCGCTGGGAAGAGTTTGCGGGAGGGTTGATGGGGGATGACGAGCGTCCCGAGGGGCAGGAAGTGGGAAGCAGGCAGTGACGACGTAGATGGAAGAGTGGACCTGGCGGTGGGTAGTCGCCGCGAGATGTTGCGAGCGAAAGAGATGACGATGTCGAACCAGACGATTGTGGTGATAGGGCTGATGGTGCTGGCGGTCCTTTTCCTGATGGGCGTTACGGCGAAGATGTTCCGCAAGGCCGGCCCCAACGAAGCATTAATACGGTACGGATTTCGCGGGCCGCGGGTGATCAAGGGGCATGGCGCGATCATTCTGCCGGTGGTGGAGCATGCCAAGCTGCTGTCGCTGGAGCTGATGAGCTTTGACGTGGCGCCGCAGCAGGACCTGTACACCAAGCAGGGCGTGGCGGTGACTGTGGAAGCGGTGGCGCAGATCAAGGTGCGCTCCGATAACGAAAGCATCATGACGTCGGCGGAGCAGTTCCTGTCGAAGTCTCCGGCGGAGCGCGAAGGCTTGATCCGGCTGGTGATGGAAGGCCATCTGCGCGGGATCATCGGGCAGCTCACCGTGGAGCAGATTGTGAAGGAGCCGGAGATGGTGGGCGAGCGCATGCGCGCCACCTGCGCCGAGGACCTGAGCAAGATGGGGCTCGAAGTCGTGAGCTTCACCATCCGTGAGGTCCGCGACAAGAACGAGTACATCACCAACATGGGCCGGCCGGACATTGCGCGCATTCGCCGCGATGCGGAGATCGCCTCGGCGGAAGCGGAGCGCGATACCGCCATTCGCCGTGCGATGGCGATGCGCGAAGCGGCTGTGGCGAAGTCGGCGGCGGACCAGGAGCGGGTGCTGGCGGAGACGATGTCGCTGGCCAAGCAGGCCGAAGCGACGCGCGACCTCGACATCAAGCGCGCGGAGTTCACGGAATCGGCCAAGCGGCAGCAGGCCAACGCGGACAAGGCCTACGAGCTGCAGACCAATGTCATGCAACAGAAGGTGATTGCTGAACAGGTCAGGGTGCAGCAGATCGAGAAGGAAGCGCAGGTCAAGGTGCAGGAAGCCGAGATCGTGCGCAACGAAAAGGAACTGATCGCGACGGTGCTGAAGCGGTCGGAGATCGACAAGCAGCGCGTGGAGAACGTAGCCAACGCGGAGCGTTCGCGCCTGATTGCCGAAGCCGACGGCCGGGCGCAGTCGATCCGGCTGCAGGGCGAGGCGGAAGCAGCGGTCATCTTCCAGAAGGGCGAGGCGGAAGCCAAGGCGATGAACGTGAAGGCGGAAGCGTACCAGGAGTGGACGCAGGCCGCGGTCGTCGACAAGCTGCTGACCAACATGGCCGACGTGGTGCGCGCCATGGCCGAGCCGCTTAGCAACGTGGACAAAATCACGATCGTGTCTACGGGCGACAGCAAAAGCGTGGGCGCGCACAAGCTGACCGGCGATCTCACCGAGATTGCCGCGCAGGTGCCGGCGCTCTTCGAGGCGCTGAGCGGCATGAAGATGAGCGACCTGATGGGCAACATCAAGGGCATGGCCGAGAGGCCGAATGGCAATAGCAGCAACGGGACGAGTCCCGTTCTGGATGGCAGGAAGTAATTGACTCAGGTACGAGACGCGAGATACGAGATGTGAAGCAACATGCTCTCGTATTTCGCTCTTCGTATCTCGATTCTCGGATCTCAAAAAGGAGCAACACGATGGCACTGATGGAACGAGTGGCGACCCTGCTCCGCGCGAATGTAAACGACCTGATCGACCGCGCGGAAGACCCGGAGAAGATGATCAAGCAGCTGCTGGTGGATATGGAAAACCAGCTGATGCAGGTCAAGACGCAGGTGGCGATCGCGATCGCCGATCAGCATCTGCTGGAAAAGAAAGTCGCGGAGCAGGAGAGCAGCGCGCAGGGCTGGCGCGCCAAAGCGGAGCTGGCGGTCAGCAAAGGCGACGATGAACTGGCGCGGCTGGCGCTGGAGCGCTCGCTGAGCCACGATGCCATCGCCGAGGGTTTTCGCAAACAGGTGGCCGAACAGACCTCGGAGAGCGATGCCCTGCGCACCACCTACAACAAGCTGCAGGGCAAGCTGAGGGAGACCGAGGCGCAATGCGAGCTAATGGTCGCGGAGCATCGGCGCGCCCGGATGGTCGGCAAGGCCACGGCGGCGCAGCGTTCCGCCGAAGACGGCGCGGGCCGGCTGGCCAGCCACACCACCCTGGGCCGGCTGAAGGCGCGCACCGCCAGCGTGGAAGCGGAGAACCACGCAGGCAAGGCGCTGCTACCGGGAGATTCGCTGGAGGACCGCTTTGCCGTCCTGGAGAGGGATGAAAAAGTGGAGCGCCTGCTGGGTGAGTTGAAGAGCAAGCAGCCGCGCATGCTGGAAGCCGGTTAAGGCTAGCTCATTCTCACGCAGGCGCAGAGTCTCGCCTCCGCACTCTTTGTCCTTTCGCAGAGAAGCGGAAGAACTGCATCATCCTTACCTTTACATCCTCAGGAAACAGCTGTACCTGTTGCGGGTAACACGAAAGCGGCGAGCCTTCGGACCGGCTCGCCGCGTCTCTTTGGAATGGTAGTTTTTGGGGTGGTTGTCGCCGCCCGTGGCGGGGTTGGTGGCATTGTCCAGATCGGGGGTGGAGACGGCTCCAAGCTCGATCTTCTGCGCCGCGGTATCGATTCGCTTGCTTCGCATGAAAGGGGCGAGCTTCACGGATCGACCGGTAGACAGGGCTTCGATGACGGCCTCGAGAACGCGGACGTCGGCAAAGCCTTCCTCGCCATCAGGCTCGACTTCGGTATCGTTCAGGATGCAGTCGGAGAAGTATTTGAGCTCGCCGCCGAAGTGGTCAGTGTTCTTGAAGCTGGTCTTGTCTTTCTTCTCGCCGATCGCAAGTGTCTGCTCGAGCGGCTTGCCAAACATGTAGCAGGGATCGAGCATCACGCTGCCCTTCGTCCCCACCGCTACGAAGCTGTTGACTGGGCCGCCGTAGTAGGAGCAGTTGAACTGCGCGAGCTTGTCACCCGGAAAGCGCAGCGTAACGGCGACCGTGTCGGCGAAATCCTGGTCGAAACCTGAGCCGGGGTGCGTGGTTCCCGCCGCGGAGACAACCTCGGTGGGCTCATCACCGAAGATGTAGCGCGCGGCATTGACCGGATAGGGCCCCATATCGAGCACCGGACCGGCGAGCTTGCCGGAGTGCGCACGATGATTGCCCGGATCGAGCGGCTGGGCGAAGCTGGAGGCGAAGAGGTGGACGTCGCCGATCTTGCCCGAGCGCACCTGCTCAATCGTGTCCAGCGTCCCGGGCTCGAAGTGCAGGCGGTAGGCGACCATCAGCTTGGCTGAAGAGGCACGCTCGGCAGCAAGGATCTCCTGGCACTTGGCGGTCGAGACTTCAAGCGGCTTCTCGGTGAGGACGTGGATGCCGGCCTGAAGCGCGGGCACGATGAACTCGGCATGGCGCCAGTTGGGCGTGGCGAGATAGATGGCGTCGAAGGTCTCGGACTTGAGAGCTTCCGGGAACTGCTCGTAGGTGTAGGTGGCCTCGACCTTGTACTTTTCGCCCAGTTCCCCTGCCTTTTCGGCATCGCTGGTGACGAGCGCCGTGATGACGGAGTTCCCAGTGTGCTCAACGCCCGGCATCATGTCTTCCTGAGCGATGTCGCCGAGTCCGACGATGGCATAGCGAACTTTGTTTTCCGAGGCGAGACCGAGTGCTTCCTTGATTCCCATGGGGTCCGTTACTCCTGATGTTGGGGGTCGCGGGCGAGTCGATTAAGCCTGCGTACTAGTTTTGGATGCGAAACAACGAAGTGGTGAAGAGGACCGCGACTTCAATGTGGCACACGAAAGGCTTGCGAACGAACTCAGAGCGAAGAAGACAATCAGGCAGGAGCTACAACGGACCACCGCGAAGCGACGCGCCGACCAAGTTCGCGCGCTTGGTCTTATTGCGCTGAAGCGCGCTGCGCACCTGCGTTTGCGCCACCAACATAGGTCACATGCCACAAGCTATTGGATCCGTCGTCGGTGACATAAAGGCTGCCGTCGTTGGCGACCGTCACGCCGACCGGACGCCCCCAGACCAGACCGTCTTTGGTGACAAAGCCGGTGAGAAAATCGTCGTACTCGCCGGTGGCCTGGCCGTTCTTCATGGGCGCGGTGATGACCTCGTAGCCGGAGCGCTGGGCGCGATTCCAGGAGCCGTGCTCGGCGGCGAAGATACTGCCGGCATATGTGCCCGGAAACGCAGTTTGCCCGGTCGCGCTCGCGTGTACAGCATGGTCCCTGGCTGTCGCTTCGTCCGGATAGAAGGTCATTTCGAGCGACGCGAAGTGTGGGTTGACGAGAATGTCGGGCGTGCGGACCTTGGCCTTCAGCTCGGGGTGCTTGCCCGGCAGACGCGGATCCTGGTGCTGGCCCATGTACCACCAGGGCCAGCCGAAGAAGCTGTCTTCCGGGACCGAGGTGATGTAATCGGGTACGAGGTTGTCACCCAGGCCGTCACGCTCGTTGGTGGAGCACCACAGCGAACCGGTCACAGGATTCACGGCTTCACCGACGCAGTTGCGTATGCCTGACGCGTAGATCTTTACGAACTTGCCGTCCGGCGTGTATTCCAACACATCGGCACGGTGGAACTCGCGCGGATGCGTGTCCATGTCGTCTACGTTGGAGCCGGAGCCGACGGAGACGAACATCTTTTGCCCGTCCTGCGAAAAGACCACGTCACGCGTCCAGTGGCCTCCGCCCGTGAGTTGAGCGTACCCAGGCAGCTCGGGGACGATCGTCTCCGGTGCGGCGGAGGCTTTCAGGTCGCCGGTGTGATAGGGAAAGCGAACCACGCTGGTGGTATTTGCTATGTAAACCCACTGCGGGTTGGCAGCCGGGTAGAAGGCGATGCCAAAGGGGTGATCCAGGCCGGTCGCGAAAACGCTGCGCTGTGCTGCGGTGCCATCCGCAGCGACGCCGCGGTACACATCGATCTCCCCGGGGTACGAGGCTGCGACGAACAGATCGCCGTTGGGGGCGGTACGAATAAGACGCGGCGACGGAACGCTGCCCGCGTAAAGCGTGACCTTGAACCCGGCAGGAGCCTGAGGCCACGCACCCTCGGGGCGGGGGACAACCTCCGGGCGGTTCGTCACAGAGGTATCTTCCATGGGCTGCGGCAAATCAGCCACCGTGAGTTTATGGCGCGCGCCCGGCGCCTCCTTGGAGTAGTCCGTAAACGCCGCCTTCCCGGTGAGGAGCGGGCCTTGCTGCGCGAGCAGCGCAGGCGTGGGCAGTGCAAGGAGCATGGCGCGGAGAAGCTGTGCAGAGGTCATTTCGGCTCCGGGAAGGATAGTTTGGGTTCGCTCGAAGCCATGTGGCTCCTGGACGAAGACAGGAGGTCAAACGTGCGGTTCAGCGCTTCATTAAGAAGGACGCCCTCGGGCAAACCTCGGGTGCATGATCTTCTCGCTAACGGTTGGACGCCGCGGGCGCGGCTGGAGCCGCATCGAGGCCGGGAGTGGGAGCGGAGTGGGGTGCGGTGAGCAGAGCCTTGAGCGGCTCGAGGCCGACCGAGCTGGAAAGCAATGCACGGCTGCCTTTGGCCTCGAGCGTGGCCGAGCCGAGAGCCTCGCGCATCGCAGCGTCGGCGGGGCCGTGCGGCGGCTGTGCCACGGCAAGGCCGCGCAGAATACCCAGTAACGGGTTCAGGGTGTCCACGGTGTGCTGGGCGGCGAGCGCATCCGGCGCGAACTCTTCCACCCGGAGCTGGACGCTGCCGTGATAGCGGATGCTGGCTACGAGGTCGGCATCCTCCGGCAGCGGGAGTTCGAGCCCGAGCACCGTCACGTGGCCGTGCCGGGAGAACGGCAGGCCAATGTGCCCGATGCCCCACACCAGGGAGAGCAGGGGGACCTCATCATAGCGGGTGGCGAGCAGCGAGGAGCCGGAAGCGCCCAGTGCCGACGCGCGGGAGCGGTCGAGCATGGAATGAATCTGCTCTTCGCTGGGCATGTTGGACGCGCCCACGGTATCGTAGCCCAGCTGCGCGATGCGCAGGGTGCGGCCCTCGATGGGGATGCTGTAGATGATGTGTCCGGCGTAGCTCTCGCGGGAGCGAGCCTGCCCGGCAAGATAGCGGTCCAGACGCTGGCCATCGAACCGGCCGATGAAGACCTCAGAGTAGCCGATTCCGCCGTTGGGGCCGGAGGCATTGGGCAGGCGATGCAGCGCGACCGCAAAGCTGTCGATATCGTGCTCGGGACTGATGCCTGTTCCGTCGATGAAGCGCTGGTAGTCGGCTGTGCGTTGAACGGGGGCGGTGTCGAAGTGAGTAAACGTCCTCAGTGTCTTGAGATGGACGAACACCAAGGCGTCGGCTTCGGGCAGCAGGCGGGCGGCTTCCGGCGGTGACTTGGCGCGGAACCAGAGGGCGGCGCCGATCGCAAGCAACACGAGCAGAGCGACGGCGAGGGTTATCAGCCGGCGTCGTCGTGTCTGGCTACTCAAGCAGGCTACTCACGGATGGAAAAGGTAAACATCTTTCCAGGATGCACCAGACCCTGTTGGTTGGACGACCCAGGGGGGAGCACTCCATACTCACCCTTCTCGATGTCCTTGGGCACAGTGAAGGTATACATCTGGGGAGCGATCTTATGGGGCTTGAACTCGATCTCGTTCCGCTGGGAGCCGGTCTGTGAATGGAAGACGCCGCCGGTCTTCACGCGGAAGTCACGGCTGTTCTTGTGCTCGTTGAAGCGAAGGAAATCGTATTCTTCCGGCTGGGTTCCGGCGGGCGCGTAGATAAGAATCTCCGTGCCGGTGGGGAGGGGCAGGGGCGACTTGGCCTCATCGAGCCAGCCGTTGGTGTCTTCGCGGAGGATGCCGTCGGTCAGGGCTGATTTCAGCCGGTTGGATCCGCGGAACTCGACGCGCTCGGTTTGCAGCATCTGCCACTCACCGTTTTTGTCCTTGTAGTAGACACCGATCTCATCGATGCCCGCGGCGAGCGGCGCCGGGTTTGTATCGTGGAGGGCCTTGCCGGCCCGCGTCGCGAGACCGGTACCATGGGCCTGCATGGCCGCGATGACACGATCAGAAAGACCGGCCTGCTTTAGGCCGATCAGGTCGTCGGGACCGGTGGCGTAATGACCGGGTTGGAGCTCGACGGTTTGCACCAGAAGGTCGTCATTGAGCCCGGCCGCGTGCATACGGAGAATGGAGTCGTTATCGATCTGCTTGACGCGGACCACATCGGGCGCGGAAGCCGAGGGTCCGTCCTGTGTGGGTGCGGCCTGGGCGTGAAGGGCAGAAGGCAGCGCCATGGGAAAGGCGCAGGCCACCAGTACGCCAGCCAGAGCGGACCGGCGGAGGCAGGACCGCACCGTGCGCGGTCCTTCGCTGCCGTATGCCGCGTCTGCCGAGGGTTTCATGCGGCTCATGCTATCACCGTACCCACTTGGACGGGTGGGCGCGAAAAGTGGGTGCAGCCGGACTGGCGCAGAGTCCACAGGGAAGGTGGACGTTGTGATAAATTCGTGGGAGTCGTCGCCTTTCCGGCGGCCTGTTGCGATGTTTGGGCTGGCGTAGCTCAGCTGGTAGAGCACCTGATTTGTAATCAGGCGGTCGGGGGTTCGAATCCCTTCGCCAGCTCCAGTACCGGACACGCGAGACGTTGGTTGTACCCTGCTTGTTCCTGCCTGCAGTGTCAACGTGAACATTTGTGCAAGTGCGTGAGGAGCCGAGGCTTCGCGCGTGCCCAGGCAAAGCGCGTTGACTGTAAGGTGGTTCCGGCGGGCGAAAAGGGCACAGGTGGCCGAGTGGTTAATGGCAGCAGACTGTAAATCTGCCGCGCTTTGCGCTACGGAGGTTCGAATCCTCCCCTGTGCACCATCCCTTCTTTCGCGGCCTGGGCATCTCGCTGGGAGGCCTCGGTTTACGGAGTGTGCGCGCTGATCGCGGGCGGCACGGGACGCATGCTGGTAGCGCTGGTGGTACTGGCGCTCATGGCCGCGCTGGTGTGGCGAACCATGGAGCCGGGCAGATACCAGCAGCTGACCTGGCTGCTGCTCGGGTTTTTCGCCGCGCGGGTGCTGCTAGGCTGGATGCGCTCGCGTAGAATAAGCAGCGGGCCACCGTCGAGCACTGACGAGGGTCGCGGTGCCTGAAGGCTGATGTAGCTCAGTGGTAGAGCACTCCCTTGGTAAGGGAGAGGTCATGGGTTCAAGCCCCATCATCAGCTCCAGTTTCATTGCCGATGTCCGAGCTGGGCGATGTGCCTTGGGTACTCAGGTTGCGGCCGGTCTTCGCAGCGTGTCAGGCGGAGTAACGTCAGCGGTACTGTCGCAGCTTCCAAAGCGTGTCGACTTTAGAAACTTCTGCTTTGCCGTGCTTGCAACAGCGAGAGCATGGCCTGCGTGAGGATCGCTGTACCTACGTCGCTGCTATGCATGGCTGATTACAGCATGGCGATCTGGACTCGTCAGTGATACAAGCCTCTGTGGATTTTTCGTACGGTTGAGTAGCAATCGCACGCTAACGACTCCAGCCCCTTGCGATTCAATATGTGGATGTGTCCGCGACTGTATCCGATGAGCTTCCCACGTTTCAGTTTGCCCGCCGCCGCCGCGATGGTGACGCGCTTGGTGCCCAGCAATTCGCTGATGGCCTCTTGCGTGATGTCGATCACGGAAGATCCGGTAAGGTCGTGCGCGGTCAACAGCCAGCGTGTCAGCCGCTCGACTGCTCCGTGGATGCGGTAACATCCCCCCAACTGACTGAGATTGTGGGCCTGCGCCTGAACGAATTCCAGCACTCGCTCATGGACCTGCTCATCCTCGTGGAACGCCGTTTGTAAATGCCTGAACGGAATACGCACCGCCTCCCCCGACAGCTGCATTCGGCAGTGCGTCGGTGCGTCCACTGGACCGATGAGGTGCAGGCTTCCGGTGAAACCTTCCCGGCCAACCACTCCAACCTCTGCGGCAAGCCCCACATCGGTGACCGCGAAGACTGAAGCGAGGCCGGAAGTCAGAAAAAACACATGCGCGGGATGCGAGTCAGACTCGTGCAGCACGCTATTTGGAGCTAGTTCAACCTGTGTGGAATTTGAGAGCAGATGCTTGCGACTTTTCTGCGGGATTGCGGCCAGCAGACGATTGCGATGGGGCTGAGGCATGGTTCTCCTAAATAGAGGATACCTTGGCTCACACCCTGCAGAGCCTACGCCGAGGGGCCTGCCCATTTTGATGTGTCCTGGGAGACTGCTCTTTCTCGCTTCGCGGAGGCGCACCATTTTTATGTTAAATATTTGACATAGACAGACAACGAGCCGGTGACCCTCGGCACCTTATGAAGTGCGATCAGTGAAGCGATCGATCACCAGCCTTTCGCACCTGCACGTACCTGGACCGCGGCTGGGTCTCCACCGCGAAGCGGTGACGTTGTGCATCCATCAACCTTCAGGCAGCGTGCGATGCTGCCTACACCGATGAGCTACTAGAGCTCTCCAAGCTTAAGGAACAATATGCCTATGCAAGAAGATCTGACCACGTTGGTATGCCTTTTCCATCATCCAGAGACTGCGCAGGCGGCATTGCGCAGTCTCGTAGAAGCTGGTATCCCCGAGCAGTCCATCAGCTTGATCGGCGGCCCGGGAGCCGACGCTGACGCCCTGGAGAAGTCCGAGCTGGCTTCGCTGGGCATGCCGGACAAGGATTACGATCACCTGCGCGATGGCGTCCACGAGGGTGGAGTGGTCGTTGCTGTCTCCAACACTGAAGATTCGGCCCGGGTGGAGAGTATTTTCCATCGGTACAGCGTAGAGAAGATCGATGAGACAGACGTAAAGGATCGCGACCTGGCTCCCTTCGCCGCGGGCGACGTTGCAATTCCGATCGTGGAAGAAGAACTTTCGGTGGGAAAGCGTACGGTTGATGCGGGTGGTGTGCGCGTGTACCGGCGCGTGGTGGAGATCCCGGTAGAAGAATCGGTGAACCTTCGCGAGGAGCATGTCAACGTGGACCGGCGTTTCGTCGACCGCCCAGCCACCGATGCCGACCTGGCCTTTGGAGACCGTACCATCGAGCTCACCGAGACCGCTGAAGAAGCCGTGGTTGGCAAGTCCGCGCGGGTTGTGGAGGAAGTGGTGGTCGGCAAGAGCGCGACCGAACACACTGAAACGATCAGCGATACCGTACGGCGGACGGAGGTAGACGTGGAAGAAGTTCCCGCGACCTCGATCAACAACCGGTTTGCCGATCCGCACAAGCGATAACTCGTCTTCGCCAACGTGCTGGAGGCAGTGCCCATAACGTCCCACCCGATTTTTGGAGATCATGATGGCCGATCACGTAAAAGTGTATGAAGAAAAGAAGAAGGGTCTGCCCATCTGGGCATGGCTCCTGCCGTTGCTGCTGTTGCTTGCCTTGCTCGCGTATTTCCTTACCCGGCACAAAGACACGCAGCCGGTCATCACCCAGGCCCCTGCGTCGCAGGCTTCGCCGGCTGCCTTTCCCGATCTGGGCACCGTCCACTTCGCGACGGACAAGGCCGACCTGACGCCGGAAGGCCAGGCCACCCTGGACAAGGCCGCCGATGCATTGAAGGCCAACCCCAGCGCGCATATGCGGCTGGAGGGCTACACGGACAGCACGGGAGCGGATCCGCACAATATGGACCTTTCCCAGCAGCGCGCCTACGCGGTTGCGAATTACCTGAAGGCTAAGGGAATCGACGGCGCGCGCTTGACTGGTAATGGCTTTGGCCCAGCCAATCCTGCGGATACGAACGCCACGGCCACCGGCAAAGCGGACAACCGCCGCGTCGAGCTGTTTTCCCAGCAGTAGACCTGCCGCGGGGCGGAGGCCGAGCCGCCGCCTCGCAGCGTCCCCTTTCCCGCCGAACAGCGCGCAGTTCCAGGAGCTATCCATCATGGCAAAAACAGTTGTAGGACTCTTCAGCACCCTCAGCGAAGCCGAGCAGGTCAAGCAGTCCCTGCTTTCGACAGGTTTTCAGGCTCAGCACATCACCGTGGTCGCCAATGACGGCGACACTGCAACCTCCTCCGCAGACGACAACAGCGGCATCGGGCACAAAATCGGAAAGTTTTTCAGCAATCTCACCGGCGGCGATGACGATGTACACGATCACTATGCAACCGGGATCAACAGTGGGGGCGGCCTCATTGCGGTCACCTGCCCGGATGAACAGGCAGGGGAAGTAGCCGCTCTGCTGAAGCAGTATGGTGCTCGCGACATCGATGGCGCCTACGCCGGAGCCGCCGATGCCGGCGTTCCCGTGTACGGTGGCAGCAGATCCGCAGACGCGACGGGTGAGACCGCCATTCCGATCGTTGAAGAGGAGCTCGTCGTCGGCAAGCGCGAAGTGGATCGCGGCGGCGTTCGCGTCTACTCGCACGTGGTCGAACGTCCGGTAAGCGCGGACGTGACGCTTCGCGAAGAGCGCATCAATGTGGAGCGTCGGCCGGTAAGTCGCGTGGCCACGGCTCAGGACTTCGCCGCGGGCGCTGGCGGCGCCATCGAACTGACGGCGACCGGTGAAGAAGCTGTGGTCGGCAAGTCCGCCCGCGTCGTGGAGGAAGTTCTCGTCGGCAAGAGCAGCAGCGAGCGCACCGAAGCCATCCGGGACAGCGTCCGCCGCACCGAGGTCGAGGTCGAGCAGGTTCCCGGCGCCGGCAGCACCACCACGCAAAAATACTAGATCGCAGAGACGTGCGGACAGGCCGGATATCATCGTCCGGCCTGTCTGCTTGCTCTAAGCCTTTCTCACTCAACAATGCACTCTCCGCAGATTCAGGAGCCTCATGCTTCCCCATCAGGAAAGTTCTTCCGAAACAGGTTCTCTCAATATCCTTACCGCCATGGGTGTCTTGAATCCGGCTCTTCCCGTCACGGAGCTGCATCTCGCGGATGGACGGAAAGTTCGGATAGACACAGCTCTACTGGAAGGTACCTCGGCTGCGCAAGAACCCGCTGCTGAGGACTCACGCGGCGGAGCCGTCATCCCTTTGATTGAGGAACGATTGGAAGTCACCAAACGGACGGTAGAAACAGAATTCGTGCGCCTGCACAAATCCGTACAGGAGTTCGAAACAGCACTCGATGAGACGCTTGCCGTTCGTAGCTACGATATAGAGCGGGTCATCCTGAACCAGCCTGTAGAAAGTGCGCCGCCCGTGCGCACCGAAGGCGACACCACGATCTACCCCCTTGTGGAAGAACAGTTGGTCTTGACCAAACATCTGGTCCTTAGGGAAGAAGTTCGTGTCACTCGCCGCGACTCAGAACGGCAAGACACGCGGACGGTCGTGCTCCGCCGCGAACACCTCATCGTGGAACGTCAACCTCTGACCTAGGCTTCTGGTCTCTCGGGTGGCTGCTTCACTCTCATCGAGTCACCTGACGCGCGTCTGCGGGAGCCCATTTCCCGCTTCCCGGCGGCGGCACCTCGAACGCCTCCTGCCTCATGACTCCGCGTACTCGGTACTCCCGACCCTCTCGCCCACTTGCTCTCCTGACCTTGCGAAGACTGCTCTTTTGGTATGCTTGACTCGTGTCTACCCTCGTTCTTCCAGATTCTGCGAGTTCAGCGATTTTGCTGGCGTGTGGGGTTCTTGGGGGTATTAGGAGCAACCAAGTTGTTGTAAACAGAAGACATGCGGGAGTAACTCAGTGGTAGAGTCACAGCCTTCCAAGCTGTTGGTCGCGGGTTCGATTCCCGTCTCCCGCTCCAGGTTTCGACAAGCTCGGCGTTTAGCAGGCACAGCGTAGAGCAGATTTCCCGCAGGGTCTTCGGTTTCAAGGAGCAGCAGCAGACGATGTATCAGCAGGCCACGATCCCAGTCGCCGATCCCCCGATGTTCAACACGGTACAGAGCGCTATCGATCAATCCTTTTCCTCCAATCGAGTGGCCGAATTCCTCCGCTCGCTGGAGAAGAGCCGCCTGCGCATCCGCGACTTCGAGGACGTGCTTAAGGCAGGAAAACTCGGGCAAGGAGCGGCGCTCGGTTATGGGAAGCTAGGCGACGGCGATCAGGGGATGATCCGGGAACATTACCTGGCGCGTCTCGAACAGGTGCCTGGAGAGCTGCGCGAAAGATATTTCAAGTTGTACGCGTACTACTGAGGCGGACGCCCGCACGCGGCGCGACCGTGCGACGGTCTGCGACCTTCGCGGGTGCTTTTCGTGCGATACTATGAACGGAAGCGCGTAGCCTGACTGCTCTTCCCCCGCTGGATAGTTCAGGATTTTGGCAGCAGGGGCCACTAAGCCCTGCGTCGCGGCGTGTCGGGAGCGGTATTCCGGACAAGCTGCTTGCCAGCCGAAGCGGCTGGCCAAACGAAGGAGACCCTCATGCGCGAGATCATTACCCTGCAGTGCCCGGTGTGCAAGAACCGGAACTACTCTACGACCAAGAACAAGAAGACGACCACCGGCCGGCTGGAGTTCAGCAAGTTCTGCAACACGTGCCGCAAGCACACGGACCACAAGGAAACTAAGTAGGACTCACCCGTCCAGTGGAGGCGCTTGGTGCGCTCCATTGGAGCTGTGGCGGTGACAGCCGCCCTCCCACAGGGGAGTAAGCTCAACGGTTAAACTGTCGGTCTCCAAAACCGAACTTCTCGGTTCGAATCCGAGCTCCCCTGCCAAAATCTTGAAAGAGTGCAAAGCCGGCCGCGGATCGGAAGCGACGTGGCCGGCGTGATGGAAAAGGTCCTTATGGCAGACACAGCAGTAGCCGAAAGCAAGGAGCAGGGCACGGGTATCCAGCGGGTGACCGCCGGCCCGGAGCGTCTTTTGCTGTTCCTGAAAGACGTTCGCCAGGAGATGCGCAAGGTGGTCACTCCGACCCGCGCCGAAGTGCAGACCAACACGATCGTGGTGATTGTCACGGTGTTCATCTTCGCGGCGTACTTTGCCATCATCGATTTTGCGCTGGGCAACAGCCTGGACAAGTTCTTTGTGCACCTGACCAGGCACTAATCGCACCTTCCCTCCAATACGAAAGCACAGAGCAGACATGCCAGACGAGATCATGCAGGACGAAGCGGTAAGCGAGGAAGCAACAGGCGGCGAAGCTGCCGCTCCGGCGCATAACGAGAATTTCAAGTGGTACATCATCCACGCGTACTCCGGTTTCGAGCGCAAGGTGAAGGAGTCGCTGCAGAGCCGCGTCGCCGCCTACCACCTGGAAGACCGTGTGGGGCGGATCGAGATCCCGACCGAGCCGACCACCGAGCTGCGCAACGGCAAGAAGTACACCATCGACCGGGTATTCCTGCCCGGTTATGTGTTTGTGGAGATGGCGCTGGATAACGACCTGTGGCACGTGGTCAAGAACACGCCCCGCGTGACCGGCTTTCTGCAGACCGGCGACCAGCCCAACGCATTGAGCGAGGCGGAAGTGAATGCCATGCTCAACCGCAGTGACGTGTCCAAGGAGAAGCCGAAGCTCAAGCTGAAGTTCACCAAGGGCGAGCAGGTGCGCATCACGGAAGGGCCTTTCGCGAACTTCAACGGCGCCGTGGACGACGTGAACGAAGACAAGCAGACGCTGAAGGTGATGGTATCCATCTTTGGCCGGCCCACGCCGACCGAGGTGAGCTTCGGGAGTGTCGAAAAGTCTGAAGAGTAGGGACAAGGTTTTGCAAGGGAACAGCCCGGGCGCTTCCCCGGACCTTCCTGCCCTTGCATGCAGTACGGCAATTCAAATTTCGCGGGCAGACGCCCGCTGCATCGAAGGGTTGAGACCATGGCACCGAAGAAAATCAATGGCTACGTGAAGCTCCAGATTCCGGCCGGCAAAGCAACGCCCGCGCCGCCGATCGGCCCCGCGCTGGGACAGGCGCAGGTCAACATCATGGAGTTCTGCAAGCAGTTCAACGACCGCACCAAGGGACCGGATATGGCCGGCTACACGATTCCGGTAGTCATCACCGTCTTTGCGGACCGCACCTTCACCTTTGTGACCAAGACCCCGCCCGCGCCCGATCTTCTGATGAAGGCCGCCGGCGTGCAGAAGGGTTCGGGCACGCCCAACAAGGACAAAGTTGGCAAGGTGACCGAAAAGCAGATCACCGACATCGCCAAGATGAAGATGCCGGACATGAACGCGGCAACGGTCGAGGCGGCGGCGAAGACGATTCGCGGCACAGCACGGTCCATGGGTCTGGAAGTCGTGACGTAAGTTGCTTGGCTTCGAAACAGCAAACGAAGGGCTTTCGGGCGCTCCGTTTTGGTCGCTCGAAAGTGGTGAATCATAGCGGCTTATGCAGAGATTTCGGCGGCACATGCTAGATAAAAGTCGCGGCATTCAATTCGAAAATCCTACCGGTTCGTTGGCAAAGTATCTGCGACCTCAGTACCAGCTATGTGGAAGTTAGTGCTCCCATCCGGTTGATCGGGGAAGAAGACGATGGAAACTCGCAGAGAGTGACCGTTGATCCGGATGAGCCATATCTCTTTCCAGCTTTGATGTACAGGTGGCGGATCCGGTCCGAGTAGCACTGTATCGAAGACATCAAAGGACGGCTGCAGATCGTCTGGTGCGTAATGTTCACGAATGGAACTGATGATGGTACGCCGTACGTCACGCTCCAACACTGCAGTCGTATTGGAGGCTCCTGGCAACTGACGTGATAGGTTCATTCTCCCGTCCCGAATGATCGCGAGCGCACGAAAGTTCCGGGGTTGGCCACATGCTGTTCCAGGAACCATTTCCGACCACGCGCCGGAAGTGAGTCTGTTCTTCGCGTCTACAACTGGTGCTACGTACAGTGTCTGGTGTGCACGACTCCAATCAGGCGCTATCTTAGGACAGTGTGTGGAAAGAGAGTTTTCGTACTGCAGAAATGTCTTCTCCGCCAATGCGCGAAAGGTGGGATCACTCTGCAGAATTAGAACGGCCGTGGGTTGTTGGGCCGAAGCGAGAGTTGATGCGAGGAGAAGCAACGCTATCCGCGACATGTTTTCCCCTGTCCCGAACTGACACCCGTCGCAAGGCAACGTGTGCCTCTTGGAGAAGCGTACTCTTACCGGACCGTTCTGTACACGCTGATTTTGCTGTCGTTTGGAATGCCAGCTTTTTGTGTACAACGGTCATCGGGCAGATCGCTACCTTTACTTCGACCAGGACGACAACCTCTCTCCGAGGCTCCTCAGTTCACGGGTAGCAACCCTTTCCCGGTTCAACCATTTTTCTGGAGCAACCGCTACCTGAAAGGTATGGCATCAGCTGAGTACTTGCAGCTTGCGGGCGGTGCTTACCAGCACGTCGAGAGCGCGGTCGATCATGTCGCGGGTGTGCTCGCTGGTCATGATGCAGCGGATGCGGGCTTTGCCTTCCGGCACGGTGGGAAAGGCGATGCCGGTGGCCATGACGCCCTGCTCGAATAGCGCGCGGCTGAATTCCATGGTCTTGCGGCCATCGCCCAGGAGGATCGGCGTGATGGGCGTCTCGCTCTTCGGCGTGGTGTGGCCGCCGATATCGAACCCAGCTTCCGCCAACTGCGCCTGGAAGTAGCGGGTGTTGTCCCACAGGCGCTCGATGCGCTCCGGCTCGTTCTCCAGGATGTCGAAGGCGGCGATGCAGCTGGCTGTCACCGCGGGTGGATGCGAGGTGGAGAAGAGGAACGGCCGCGCGCGATGGTAGAGGTAGTCGATCAAATCTCTGGACCCGCACACATACCCGCCCAGCGCGCCGATGGCCTTGGAGAGCGTGCCGACCTGGACATCGACGCGCGCCGTGCAGCCGAAGTGATCGACGCTGCCGCGGCCATTGCGGCCGAGGACTCCGGAAGCATGGGCATCATCGACCATCATGATCGCGCCGTAGCGGTCGCATACGTCGCAGAGCCTGTCCACGGGACCGATGTCGCCGTCCATGGAGAAGACGCCATCGGTGATGACGAGCTTGCGGCCGGGCTCGTGGGCGATCTCCTGGAGCAGCTGTTCGCAGTGCACGACATCCTTGTGGCGGAAGACCTTGATCTTCGCGCGCGAGAGCCGTGCGCCATCGATGATGCTGGCGTGGTTCAGTTCATCGGAAAAGATGAAGTCTTCCTTGCCGAGGATGCTGGAGACCGTGCCCGCATTGGCGGTGAAGCCGGACTGGAAGACCACGCAGGCTTCCACACCCTTGAAGGCGGCGATTTTTTCTTCAAGCTGCATGTGAATGCGCATGGTGCCGGCGATAGTGCGTACCGCGCCGGAGCCCACGCCGTATCGTTCTATAGCGGCCATCGCGCCTTCGCGAAGCAAAGGGTGGTTGCAAAGGCCCAGGTAGTTGTTAGAGGCGAGGTTGATGACCTCGCGGCCATCGTAACGGCAGACGGGGCCTTGCTCGCTTTCGAGCTCGCGCAATCGGAAGTAGGTACCCCGGGCGCGGAGGTCATCCAGCTGCGCAGTGAGGTGAGCAAGTTGCGGACGCGTGGCGGTCTGAAGCTCTGGGGCAGCAATACTCATGGCTTTCTCGATGGTAAATCTTTGGTCACCGCAGGGCAGCGGGCCATTGTCATGGCTGCATCACAACTCGCATCTTTCTGATCTGTTTGCACAGTATGAGCGGGACCATCGCACGCTGGGGGAATAAATTGACACATCGTGAAACTTCGAAGTGGCTCGCAGGCTCTTTCCTGTTGACCGCCTTCCTGCTGAGCGGATGCAAGAGCGACGCCGACAAAGCCATGGAGCGGGCCAAAGCGCAAGCCGCTGCCACCAACACGCCGCAGCAGATCCAATACGTGGACGAGAACGGCGACACCGTGACCACGCTGGTGCAGGCCCCGGTGGCGGGGCAGCCGCAACAGATCAGCACCTCGACCGCGCCGCCGCCTCCAGGACCCAGGCCGCACAGCACGAAGCCGGTGGTCAGCCCGGCTGGCGGTGCTGCTGTGACTCCGGTACCGGCAGCTGCTGGAGTGGGGCCGGTAGGCGGTGGACCGCTGAGCTCCGGCACCCCGGGTACCGATGCGGCGAGCCCAGCCTCGACGGGCGCTTTACCCGTTGCAGCGTCCCCTCCTGCTTCGCCGGTCAGTTTGACGGTGCCTGCGGGAACCGAGCTGGCAATTCGCATGAACCAGACGATCAATGTGAAGCACGCGGTCGCGGGAGAGCATTTCAGTGGGGAGGTCGCCGAGCCGGTGGTACGCGACGGCGTGACGGTAATCCCCAAGGGAACCCATGTTTCGGGGCGTGTGGACGAAGCTCATCGGCGTGGGCACTTCAAAGGCCGATCCATTCTGGAGTTGCGCCTCACGGCGATGACCCTGAACGGTAATGAGTACGCGCTCGACACGCATGACTCTGTGCGCACGAAGAAGGGCAAAGGCAGGCGCTCCTCTGGCTTTATCGGTGGCCTGACCGGCGCAGGCATGCTCATCGGCGGCATCGCGACGGGTGGCGTCGGACTTGCAATCGGGGCGGCTTCGGGCGCGGGTGCGGGAACGCTCCTGGCCGGAACGACAGGGAATCGGGACATTGTCATTCCGGCGGAATCGGTGGTGCACTTCCGGCTTGCGGATCAGCTTGTGGTGCAGAACCTGTAATAAGGCATTGGCAAGGCTTCTTTGCGACTCTACACCGGGCTCGCAGAGCTCTTCCGGTCTATCGCTTCACGTTCAGCAGGATCTTGCTGGCTTCGCCTGATTCAAGCAGGTGCATGGCCTGGTCGAACTCGGCAAGCGGCAGTCGATGCGTAATAACGGGTGAAAGATCAAGCTTGCGATCGCGCAGCAGCGATTCGGCCTGCAGCCAGGTCTCATACATGCGACGGCCATTGATGCCATGAACCGTCGCTCCCTTGAAGATCACGGCATTGGCCAGGTCCAGTTCCACAGCGTGCGACGGAATGCCGAGCAGCGAAGCGCGGCCCCCCATGCGCAGCACGCGGAAGCCCTGCTGAATCGCGGAAGGATGGCCTGACATCTCCAGCAGCACGTCCGCGCCATTGCCGCAGGTTTCGGCATGGATGCGGGCTTCGACATCGTCGTGGACTGGATCCAGCAGGAGATCGGCTCCCATACGCCGGGCGAGCTCGCGGCGGCCGGCGTTGGGCTCGATGGCGAACACCTTGGCGGCTCCGCAGGCCTTTGCCACTGCAATGCTGAACAGGCCGATGGGGCCGCAGCCGGTAACGGCCACGGTCTGCGCCGCAATGGGCCCGGAAAGCACCGTGTGCACGGCGTTGCCAAAGGGATCGAAGAGCGATCCGAAGTCGTGTGGGATGGCCGGATCGAGCCGCCAGATGTTGGAAGCGGGGATGCGCACGAAATCGGCAAACGCACCGTCGGCATCCACGCCGAGAATCTTCACGAACTGGCAGACATGCGCCTGCGCGCTGCGGCATTGCAGGCAGTGGCCGCAGGCGACGTGCATCTCGGCGGAAACGAAGTCGCCGACCTTGATATCGCGGACAGCGCCGCCGGTGGCGGCAACGGTACCGCAGAACTCATGGCCCGGAATATACGGCGGCTGGATACGATTCCGCGCCCACTCGTCCCAGTGGAAGATGTGAAGGTCTGTGCCGCAGACGGAGGCGGTTTCGACGGCGACCAGCACATCCGCCGGACCGATGGCGGGAACCGGCACTTCGCGCATCTCCATACCCGGCGCGGCAGCGGCCTTCACCAGGGCATGCATCGTTTTGGGCAGCATCAGAGACTCAACTTCTTCAGGCAGGTACAACGCATCATGAGACTGGCGTCTCGGTTCATTTTACGCGGACCCGCGCATCATCAAGTGCTGATAAGCCGACCGTATACTGCCGCCATGCCGTCCCTTCTCCGTGCCGCTTTTCGTGCTGCTGTGCTCGCTACGCTGCTATGCAGTCTTGTTGCCGAGCCCGCCTGGGGATGGGGGCGCGATGGCCATCTGATGATCAACGCCCTGGCCGCGCAGTTTCTACCGAATGATGTACCGGCATTCCTGCGCAACCCGAATGGCCGCGACGTGCTGGAGTGGATGGGCCCGGAGCCCGACCAGTGGAAGGGCAAAGAGGAAGCCGAGCTCTCCGCAGCCCAGTCGCCGGACCACTTTCTGGACGAGGAGTGGGCCGATCTGGCTGGGTCGCCGTGCTCCATGGGAACATCCGGCTGTAGCGGCACGGGGACCATGCTGCCGAAGAAGCGCTATGACTTCGTGCGCGCGCTGGCAGCGGCGAAGGCAAAGCATCCGGAACTGGCGGCGCAGCTGGAGCCGGACAAGGTCGGCATGCAGCCCTGGCAGGTGCAGGAGGTATGGCAGCGGCTAAAGACGGATTTGCGGCAGTACCGCAAGCAGATCTCGCTGAATCAGGACACCGCGCCGGTACAGGTAGCGGTCCTGTTCGACGCCGGCTGGCTGGGTCACTATGTGGCGGACGGGTCACAGCCGTTGCACATCACCATCCAGTACAACGGCTGGCAACCCGGAACGCCAAACCCGAACGGCTACACGACCGAGCATCGCATTCATGCGCAGTTTGAGTCGGTGTATGTATCGGCGAACATCCAGCGCGCGGAGGTGGCACCGCTCGTGGCGGCGGCAAAGCCCCTAGCGATCAGCGATCCGTGGACGCAATACCTGGACTACATCCACCACAGCAACTCGCTGGTGGAGAAGACCTACCAGCTGGACAAGGCCGGTGGCTTCACGGGTGCGGGTACACCGGAAGCGAAGGCGTTTACGCAGGAGCGGCTGGCGGCCGGTGCGATCGAGCTGCGCGACCTGATCTACTCGGCCTGGGTGCACTCGGCTGACCCGGTGGAGGAGTATCGCGGACCGCAGTAAGCCGTCTCTCTACTTCTCCCTACTTCTCTACAATTGGCTCGTCGTGAAGCCGCTCGAGCATTCCCGTCAGCAGGGGTCGCAGCAGGAGCCGCAGCAGCGGTGCGGTGATGAAGGCGAACGCGGCCCAGACGATCAGCGCGTGCCACTCCCAGCGCCAGAGCAGCCGGGTCGTGTCCCAGGGGTGACGCTTTACGGCTTCCGCAATGGCGGACAGGCTGAGCGGAATCCCGGGTGTGCGGAAGAGCGCATTGCCGAGCCGGATGAAGACCGGGAAAAGCAGCAGCTCCAGTGGATACATGAGGTGATTGCCGAGCTGCGAGGCTACCAGATTCAGGCGTAGCAGCGATGCAGCGGCAAGGGCAAGAACCGTGGTGGAGCCGAGCAGTGGATTGACCCCGACGACCACGCCAACCGCAATCGACCACGCCAGCCGGTCAGGAGTGGCGCCGACACGCAGGAGTTGGAGCAAAGGGTCGTAGAGTTTCTGGCGAAGAAAGCGGATCACGTTGACTGATTGGATGGCCGCCGCGTGGGCTGTGTTCTGTTGCGCATTCGGGCCCGGTCTATTCTCGCCGTGGATGCCCTGTTGACAGCCCGCCGAAGCTGCTCTAGTCTCATTCCTGAAGAGGCGAAGATATGGCGAAGAAAGCTATAGTCCCCCAGCTCTTTCCGATTCTCCCCAGCACCCCTGTCGGCATGGCGAGGCTGGCGGCGCAGTCCACCCCTGCCGACGAGGGGCACGAGATCGAGTTCAAGGCGATGCAGGCCCGGTCCATCCTGAACGGCACCACGTCGAAGCGCATGGGCTGGTCGGCCTATGGAGTGAATCCGTACCGGGGATGTGAGTTCGGCTGCAAGTACTGTTACGCACGGTATACGCACCAGTTTCTTCAGCCCGCGCCGGTGCCGGATGTGCCGAAGGGAGCCTACGCCGAGCCGGAGCAGCCCTGGGCGAGGGCGTTCGAGCAGGAAATCTATGTGAAGGAGAACGCAGCCTGGCTGATGGAGCAGGAGCTCAGGACAGCGGATAAGAGTCGCGAGATCGCCATCGGGACGGCGACCGATCCGTACCAGCCCATCGAGCGCCGCATGGGCGTGACACGCAGCATTCTGGAGGTCCTGGCCAGGCAGGAGGGTCTGCGGATCGGCCTCGTGACCAAGAGCACGCTGGTGACGCGCGATATCGACCTGCTGCAACGGATCGGAGAGCGCAACCGGATGGTGGTGCACGTGACGATCACGACCACTGACACGGTGCTCGCCCGCAAGCTGGAACCGCGCGCCCCCCGGCCCGACCTGCGCTTCGAAGCGGTGCGCAAGCTGCGTGCGGCGGGCATCGTGGCGGGCGTGCTGCAATCTCCGCTACTGCCCTGGATCAACGACAGCGAAGCCTGGATTACGGCGGTGGCTCGGCGCGCTAAAGATGTCGACGCCAGCTTCCTGGGCGCGCATCCATTGTTTCTGAAGTCCTGCTCGCGTCCTACCTACCTCGGTTTCATCCGCGAGCACTTTCCTCAGTTGCTGAAAAGTTACGAGGCCCGCTTCGCGCGCGCAGACTTTGTAGAACCGGAGTACCGTCGGGCGCTCGCAGCGCGCGTGAAGAAAGTGTGCGTGGAGTTCGGGCTGGCGGAGCGGTCTACCGATGCGCTGCTGACGCGGGATGCGGGTGTTGAACTGGGTGCGGCCGCTTCCTTCGCGGAGACCTATCAGCGAGGTCCGAGCGACATGAGCGCGCCACGCATGCGGCCGGGAAGCGAGCGTCCGGTGTCACAGCAGCTCTTGTTTGCATGAAAGTCCGGTTGCACAACCTATGGGAGGAGATAACCCGATGCAAGAAATTCAGCATCGTTTCGGAGAACTTGCCTACGCGGTGAAGGAGCACTGGGCGACGCGCATTCACCATGACCTCAGGTTGAAGTGGAACGGAGTCTTGTTGAGTTGGGCCATGCCCGCGGGGTCGAGTTGGCGCGTTGGAGAGTCGCGTTGTGCCGTTGAAATGGAAGATCACAACGCAGCGAATATCCTTTTCGAAGGTATCCACCCGACAGGTTCCGTCATGGTCTGGGATTTCGGGACTTGGGAGCCGCATGTGCAATCCAGCGACATCCTCCCTAGCTTGGAGAGAGGCTTTCTACGGTTCACGCTGCGAGGAAAGAAGCTGCACGGCCACTTCACGCTCACCAGGAAAAACGCTGCATGGCAGGGAAGACGTCCTGTGTGGGAGCTCCGCAAAGAAGCCGATCTGTTTCCCGAGAGCGCTGCTTGCGAAGGGGCTGCGGTGGAATGGCAGAAAAGCATCCGGACGGGTAGAACGATGGAAGAGATCGTCCGTGACTGGAACAAAGGCAAAGCCAAACCACCGACTCTCTTCGGTGAAGCTTAGATTGCAGGAGAATAGTCTAAACTTTGTCATCATTCGATAGTTACCAGCTTCGCCGCTAATCTGCCCAAATTTTTGAAGTGGTGTATTCCCGCCTCAATCCACTTTATATTACCGGAACCTATAAGAATCACATTTCCTTTTCCTGGAAGCCACTCCGATTCATTACCACGGTTCGGTATGTCAAGAAAATGGCTATTCGATATGGCAACAATAAGCGTTGCATTTCGCTGGCTTGCATCTTCAAGACTGCCCTTCAGGTCGAAGGAGCTGACTGTAAGCTCTTGCTGCGTCAGCTTAGCTTCTACAACAACGATGCGCGCTGGCAGATCGTCTAACGATTTGAAGTCGATTTGCTCACCATCGTGCACTGTTGCGGCAGAGCCTGCGAGAACCTGTCTCCGTGTCTGCTCTTTTTCCTTCTTCTCGAGAAGAACTACTGGATCGATTGCTATCCAAACTGTCTGATCGTGGGGCTTTAGCAGGCGATAAGATCCTCCTGGTGAGATCCTAACTTGCTTAACAGATGCTTTTGAGTCGTTCAACAATACCTTAGATTGCTGTGAAACAACCCGAGTCGCCAAAAGATGAGCCATAGCGACGAAGAAAACGTAGTGACGCATTCGAGAGTTAGCTTGAAATCCCATAATCTCCTTTATTCCCTCAGCTTTCCTGCGTCTAGCGTCATCGCAACGTTGGCCGTGGCTCTGGTCATTCAAGGATCCACGTGGAATCAGTTGAGGATCATGAGGGTGTTTAGTGCCGGGCTTGGGTTTGCGGGTGTGACCTGCACAGCTTCCACACAGCCAACGAGGGCCCTTTATGCCGACAAATCAGACGATTACGAGTTTGCTCTCACCCGCTCAGGAGGACAAGGTCGAGGATTGTTGAGGCGTTGTCTCATATCTTCTGTACGCGATGAACGTCGCGCACGCCGGGAACTTTGCGGAGGTTCTGCTGCAGGCGGGTGAGGTGGCGGATGTCGGCAGTTTCGACGACGAAGTCGACGTTGGTGATGCCATCCTCACCGGCGCGGGTGTCCACAGACTTGATGTTGGTGCCGTCGTCGGAGATGATCGCCGTGAACTCCTTGAGCAGGCCGGAGCGGTCGTCGCAGACAAGCGTGAGCTTGACCGGATAAGTAGTCGGCTTGGGAGCGCTCTTCACGCCAGGAGATCCGGTCACAGGCGCGGCTTTCATCGCTTCCGACCACTCGACTTCAATGCGGCGGTCAGCCTCGTACAGCAGATTCTGGACATTGGAGCAGGAGCGCGCGTGCACGGCCACGCCCTTGCCGCGGGTCACGTAGCCAATAATCTCTTCGCCGCGAATCGGGTTGCAACATCGCGCGCGGTAGACGAGCAGGTCATCTTGGCCTTCGACCTGGAGGGAGTCCGAGCCGCGTCCGAAGAAGACGCGCTTGACCGCGTCCGACATGTGCGAGAAGGCGTTGCCGACGGCGCTTGGCTTTGCAGCGGGTTGGGCGGTAGGCTCGGGCTCCGCCGTGCTGCCCGGCTCCAGCTTGTTGAGCACCTGCCGCGTGGAGTACTTGCCGAAGCCGATGCCGGCGAGCAGGTCCTGCTCTCCGCCGAGCCCATACTCGTTCGCGATGCGGTCGAAGTCCGGCGTACCGAACTTGCCCAGCGCGATCTTGAACTTGCGGGCTTCGCGATCCAGCAGCTTCTTGCCGATGTCGATGGCGCGTTCGCGCTGATGCTCATTAAGCCAGTGCTTGATCTTGTTGCGGGCGCGCGAGCTCCTGGTGAAGCTGAGCCAGTCGCGCGAGGGCGTATGCCCAGCTTGCGTGGTGATCTCGACGATATCGCCGTTGCGCAGCTTATGGCGCAGGGGCACGATACGGCCGTTGACCTTGGCCCCCACCGTGGTGTGGCCCACGTCAGTGTGAATGGCATAGGCGAAATCGACCGGCGTGCCATCCTTGGGCAGCACGATGACCTTTCCCTTGGGGGTGAAGGTGTATACCTCGGACGGGTACAGGTCCATGCGCAGCGTGGACATGAACTCGTTCGGGTCGGTCATCTCGCGCTGCCACTCCAGCATTTGCCGGACCCAGGCCAGGCGCTGCTCTTCCG
This sequence comes from uncultured Acidobacteriaceae bacterium, assembly GCA_964246235.1. Classification (GTDB taxonomy): domain Bacteria; phylum Acidobacteriota; class Terriglobia; order Terriglobales; family Acidobacteriaceae; genus Granulicella. The sequence continues at coordinate 73,886 of CAXTPR010000006.1, read as the reverse complement.
CGGTGGAGACGCTGTCGTTCGCTTTGTATTTCCAGTGGGCAGCGATACCTTCTTCGGCAATCTCGTGCATCGCCTCCGTGCGGATCTGCACCTCGAACTGGTGCGCGCCTTCGGCGATCAGCGTGGTGTGCAGCGACTGGTAACGGTTGGGCCGCGGCATGGCGATGAAGTCTTTGAATCGACCAGGCACGGGGCGCCATGTGGCATGGATGAGACCGAGCACCGCGTAGCACTCGAGCTCGGTCTGCGTGATCACGCGCAGCGCAAAAAGATCGTAGACCTGGTCGACTGGCACGTTATGCGCGTTGAGCTTCTGCTGGATGGAGTACAGCCGCTTGATGCGCGACTCCACGCGCGCGTTGATGTTCGCCGCGCGCAGCTTGTCTTCCAGCGTCCCGACGATGCGGTGCAGAAAAGCTTCGCCTTCACCGCGCAGGGAGTCGACTTCGTCGGTGAGCTTGCCGTAGGTGAGCGGATCGGTGTAGCGGAAGGCCAGGTCTTCGAGCTCGCCGCGCAGCTTGCCCATGCCCAGCCGATGCGCGAGCGGCGCGTAGACCTCAAGCGTCTCGCGCGCAATACGCTCCTGCTTCTCTGGCTTCAGGTGCTCCAGCGTGCGCATGTTGTGCAGGCGGTCGGCCAGCTTGATGATGACCACGCGCACATCGGTCACCATGGCCAGCAGCATCTTGCGGATGTTCTCGGCCTGGTGATCTTCGCGGTTGGCGAACTTGATCTTGTCGAGCTTGGTCACGCCATCGACGATGTGAGCGACTTGCTCGCCGAAACGGCGCGCGATCTCCGATGTACTGACGTCGGTGTCCTCCACCGCGTCATGCAGCAGGCCGGCAGCGATGGCGGTGGCATCCATGCGCAGCTCGGCGAGTACCTGCGCCACCTCCAGCGGATGCACGACATAGGGTTCACCGGAGGCGCGCCTCTGGTTGCGATGCTGCCGCAGGCAGAATGCCCAGCTGCGGCGGATCAGGTCAAGATCGTCCGCGGGGCGGTTGCCGCGCACGGCGGCAAGCATGTGTTCGAAGCGGGCATCCAGTTCGGCGTCGCCGGAGTGAGGATCGGGTTCCGTTGAACTGGGAGACTCGGGAGCGGAGGGTGCAAAGGCTCCGGACGGCTCATCGAGGGAAGAGGCTGTCGAACGCCCGGCGAAGGTTACAGGGGCGAAATCAGAGTGGAAGTCGGGTTGATTGACCTGCGGGAGCGCGGCCTCAAGCTCCATGCCAGTTTCAGAAGGAGCGAGCACGGGCACACCCTGTTCGGCAGGGTTTTGTGCCTCGGGCCGCAGGTTCGCCATGGGTCATTATAGCGGGGCACCATGGAGAGCCGGTGCGAACGAGGCCTGCTTCGTCGCTGTCTGCAACACGCAGGATCTCTCCGCTACGCAGGACGTTGGTGTATCGCGTACTCTGGCTCGAATGCGTTTCTGGTTCGTGCACTCCGATGAAGTCAGCCTGCGGGAGCAGATCTGCACCCAGGTGACGCTGGGCATCGCCTCGGGAGAGTTGAAGCCAGGCGAGCGACTGCCCAGCACGCGCGAGCTGGCCCGGCGTTTTGGGCTGCACCCCAACACCGTGAGTGCGGCCTATAGCCAGCTGCAGCAGGAAGGCAAGCTGGAGCGGCGTCACGGCTCGGGCGTGTATGTAGGGAGGGTGCCGGCATTTGACGCGGGCGGCCCAGGGAGCCCGCGCCTGCTTGACCGCATGATTGCCGACCTGCTGACCGCGGCGCGGGCTCAGGGCTTCAGCCGCGATACCGTCGTGGAGCGCGCCCGGCGCTGGATGGCGGTTGCCCCGCCAGACCACTTTCTGCTGGTCGAGCCGGAGCCGGAGCGCCGCGAGATCGTGCTGGCGGAGCTGCGCGAGACGCTGCGCTTTCCAGTGCGGGGCTGCGGGTTCGAGGAGTGTGCGGATGCGGTGAGCACGATCGCTGTGGCGTTGCCAAGCAAAGCGGTGCAGGCGCGGTCCTCGCTGCCTGCCGCCATCGAGCTGATCACGCTGCAGGTCACCAGCGTGCCGGGGGAGATGAAAGAGTGGCTGCCGGTTCCGCCGGAGGCGCTTGTCGGCATCTGCTCGCGCTGGCCGGAGTTCATCAAGATCGCGCGCACCATGCTGATCGCCACCGGCTTCAGCCCGGATGCTCTGGTGGAGCGGGTGCGCGGCGAGCCTGGCTGGGCCGAGGGCCTGCTCGCAACGGCGGCGGTGGTGTGCGACGCCGCCACCGCTCCGCGGCTGCCTTCGCGCGTACGTGCGGTGCCGTTCCGCCTGGTGTCGGAAACCACACTGGTTCAGCTGCGCAAATTGGAGGAAGGCATCGCGGCCACGCTGAACTCCGTCTGAGGCGCCTGGTATTCAGTACCTCAGGTATGCTGATCGCTCACCCGAACTGCGCTCTTGGTTTCCTCGCTGCTATCGCCTCCACACTCTCCGGAGTTTGTAGAGGTGGAGTACAGACGGACGCTGCGAGCTGAGGACCGATTCGACTCGCGGGTGTTGAAGGCGACTTAAACAAGGAGATGGACTGTGAGCCTACAAGATGCAACGACGATGAACACCTTTGCAGCTTCAGCAGCAGCCTTATGGGCCCAATGGAGTGCGCCACCTGTTGCCGTGGGTCAAGCGGCAGAGGATTGGCGGCAAGACAGGATTGAAGCCATGATCGGTGCGGCGACTGCCTTCATGGTGACACCACACATTGTTTTCGAGCCCACGGGAGGCTCCAACGGCTCATTTTCGTGGGGGCTCTGGAGGTTGCGGCTGAGGGAAGATAGAACCACAAACGTAGCGCTTCCCTATGCGAAGTTCGTCATGTTCTGCCGCACGATGTACCACGAAACCAGGCACTCAGAGCAGTTTTACCGCATCGCGCAGGGTCTCTCGGCGGGCGCTTTGACCTACCCGGAAAAATCCAACAAGGAAGTCGCGCAGGCAATGGTCGTTTCAGGCGGAGTCACAGGCTTCGCGAACAAGAGAAACCTGTTCGAGAGCATAGCAACCGGGGCCAGCATTGACGTCAACGACAGGCTGCTTTCTGAGTGGCTGGATATTCCGGCGGTTGTGGCAGCGAGTGCCTACGCCAGCAGGGCGCAGTTCGCTGCCTTCCAGAACAGCGCAAAGCCGAATTGGTGCAAGCGTGACTCGATCCTTCATGAAGTAGAAGACTGGATGCGCGCCACGTACAGCGGGAGCCTCTCCCAGGTGAACAGTTGGACGCAGAGCGACGAAGGTACATACGACATGTATCGGGATCAGCCGGAGGAAGCAGATGCTCATGGGATCGGCAATGCGATCGTCGCAGCGATCGATGCCGCCACGGGAATCGCCAGTGGGGTTCCCCCCTATTGAGCGCCGCGTGGGAATTTACGAGGAGTGTGCATTGCTGCAATCGGTTGACCCGTGGCGGCAACAACGTGACCGCAAGCACGGACCGAACCGCTCTTAGTGGAGCAGGCCCGGAATCGGGCGGGGACCCTTGTGGGTCCAGCGCACCAGCTCATCGAAGGCTCGACCCACTTCTTCGCCGCTGATGTTGCAGTGCCCTTCGCGGCGCACATATTGCTGGACGAAGTTCTCGCCGTACCCGGCGCCCTGCACCATGTGGTCGTAGAGCGCCAGTGCCGACGCGGGAATGGTCGGATCGTAGACGGTGTGCACCGCCAGCATGGGCCGGGTAAGCCGGCCGCTGGGTGTGTAGTGGTTGTAGAGATACTCACGGGCTCGTGGCTCTGCGGCATAGCGGCGCACGCCGTCGTTCAGCGCATAGTCCTCGGTTGTGCCGCTGGGATTGGTCCCCGCATAGATGGTGTTGCGGTTGTCGAACGGATTGCCGTTGGCGCGCCGTTGCATGTCGCCGATCACGAAGGTGAAGTAGCCCATATCGCTGGCAAGGTTGGCATCGCTATGCAGGCCGAGCAGGGAGCGGAGCTCGGTGGCGGCCTGCGGGTTGGCGCGCAGTGCCGCCGCGATCTTCTCTCGAGTCGCGGCGTTGTTGTCATAGCCTGCGGGAACCGGCACCAGAGGGCCGAGCAGGTTCGGAAAGTAGAAGTCGAAGGCGGCGCGCTGGGCAAAGCGGCGATCGAAAGATTCGAACGTGGGACCGATCGCGCCGCACATGTCGAGCCCGCCAAGGTAGGGCCTGGGGTTGAGTTCCAGCGTCACCATGGTGAGCGCGCCGCCCATGGAGAAGCCCGCCACATAGGCTTCGGCGGGATGGCCGTAGGTGTGGTCGAAATAGTGCCGCAGGGTCTCGGTTTCGGGATAGGCCTGTGGCAGCGCCCAGCCGCCTTGGGAAAAAGCACTCTGGAGGATCGCGTAGTGGCGCTCCAGGATCGGAAAGATCTGGGGATTGAGCTTTTCCGCGGTGTGGAACGTGACGCCGTGCTCGGCATACCCGTGATAGAAGACCACCAGCGAGTGGTTCCAGTTCTCGGGAACATCGATGCGGTACTGCACGCCGTTGATGACACCCACTTCCGTCGTTCCGTAGGGCGTGTTCAGCACCTCGGGCGGCACCGACGGCTTCTGGGCTCGACCGTCCGTTGCTAAACCGCATGCCAAGTAGAGAGCCGTACCTGCGCAGCGAAGCAGGCGGCGGACGCTCTGGGCAGCTCGCGAAGGTGGAGTCATGGCGGGAATTGAGCCATTCTACAGGGCCGCGCGTCGCGTTCCCGCCGCTAGAACCTGTACCCGAGACCGATGGAAAGAATGGGATAGAAGCGCAAAGGCCGTATGTCGTTGTTGAGCTCGTCGTTTTCAGCGCGCAGGTTGGACTGGAAATCGGGATTGCCCTGGGTGGATTGGCATACGCCCTGGCTGCACGCGCTGCCCGCCAACGCCAGGTTGAGCAAGGGGTCGCCGATGTACTGAACGCCGATCTCGAACGGGACGCTGAAGTGGCCGTCGCCGTGGCGCGGGATCATGTTGCCGGCGCCGATGGTCAGGCTGGGCGCGGTCCGCTTGCCGAAGGCGAGGGATGCCGAGCCGTGAATGGGGTCGGTGGGAGACGAGGTATAGGTGTCGTCGTTCAGTTGAAAGGTCTGGCCGCCGGGGACCATGGCCGCCGCATTCAGGTTGTTGCCGTTGTAGACCGTGACGCCGGGGCTGATGCGGAAGCGGTTGTTGAACGGGTACCAGTCCAGGCTGGCATTCACGGAGCGGAACTTCAGATCGCCGTTGATGATCGTGCCATCGACAGACTGGTTGTCGGTGTACTGGAAAAAGCTGCCGCCGACGCGCAGATTGAAGCGCTGCGCCAACGGCGTTGCCACGTCAAGTCCGATGCCGGCAACCCCGAGCTTGACCGCAATTGCGAGGGCGGAGAAGGGGCGGACCTGGTGGGAGACGCTGCTGGCAGCGTACGTGCTCATCGACGAGCTGGCGTAGGGCGCTTCCACTGGGAGCCCTCCCGCGGGGGCTTCCGGTGCGGCTTCTACGGATGCGTCGGAAGCCGACGGCACAGCTGTGAGTGCAGCGTCCGGGTTTGTAGAAGCCAGGAGAACCAGCGGCTCCACCCGCGGAGGAGCGGCCAAAGCGAGTGCGCTTTGCGCCGAAAGCGCAGACGAGGAAAGCAGTCCGGCAAGCGCGAATGCGAGGACGCGCGTGGGCAACATGGAAAAGGAGCGGCAGGGGCCTGTCATAGCGCCCATTATGCGGACGCCCAACGGAACTCGCACTACCACAGACCGGGCAGCGTTGCCGTACAAACGCGCCAACGCGCTTCCCGCGATGCGTCTCAGCGATCCGCTGCGTCGCGGCAGCGCACGGACTCACCTGCGCGGGCTGCGTTCGGAACCTGCGGATGGCGTTCTAGAATTTCACGTACGGAAGTGCCTGCTTCACGACCACGCTCACAATGGCGACGGTCAACAGGGCAGCGGCGCCACCGAAACCGGTCACCAGCGGGCGCAGGCTCTGCACGCGGCGCACGATCTCATCGTGCTCCCGCTCCCGGGAGCGATCCGCGGTCTCGGAAAGGAAAAGCTCGTCGGTCTCATGCCGCGTGAGTTGGCCGCGATACACCATGACTGCGGTGAAGGCGGCGATCAGGACACCCCAAACGGAAATCATGACCTGCAGTGTGCTCATTGGAATCCTGCCTCCGGCGGTTACGCCCCTATGCGATCTGTTCAGGCACTCCGCACCCGCCGGAGCAGCCTCGACCGTGCCCGAAGACTACGCCCGGCCCTTTGCGCTTGTACAGCGAAAGTTGTAGAGTCGAAGGCCGCCGGTAACCCCTTCGAAATCCGGTGGTGTCCCTCCCGGAGGGCTACCGTGCGCCTGTTCAGGAGGCAAGATGTCCGTTGCAACAAGAGCAATCCGTTGGTTCCTGCTGACCGCCGCCCTCTGCGGCTGCGCCCTCCGCGCGCAGAGTGCCGGCTCCCTCGACATCTACTTCATCGATGTGGAAGGCGGCCAGGCTACCTTGTTCGTTGGCCCGGATCACGAGTCGATGCTCATCGATACCGGCTGGGACGACCACGGTTCCCGCGACGCAAAGAGGATCGTGGCCACCGCCAAAGCGGCAGGCCTTTCGCGGCTGGACTTGGTCCTGATCACGCACTATCACGATGACCACGTGGGCGGCGCGCCCCAGCTTTCCGCTCTCATCCCCATCGACACATTCCTCGATCACGGAGCCTTGTTCGAGCACTGCCCCAATTGCGGCCCGCTCTTCGACAGCTATCAGAAGCTGCTCGCGCAGGGCCGCTCAAAGCGCCACTCCGTCGTCGTGGGCGATACCCTACCACTTCGCTCCCTGCAAGTGGAGGTGGTGAGCTCGAACGGTTCCGTCCTGCAAAGGGCGTTGCCTGGCGGGGGCAAGGGGAACAATGCGTGCGCGAAGTCGGAGGTCCGCCCGGAGGACATGACGGAGAACGGCCATTCGGTTGGCGTGGTCATACAGTTTGGCCGCTTCCGCGCCATCGATCTCGGTGACCTGACATGGGACCGCGAGCGGCAGTTGATGTGTCCGGTGAACCTGTTGGGAGATGCATCCCTGCTGGTCGTTTCCCATCACGGTTGGGAGCAGAGCTCCAGCCCGGCGTATGTGGGCGGCGTGCACGCGGAAGCCGCTGTCATGGACAACGGTGCGAAGAAGGGTGGTTCCCTCTCCGTACTGCGGACCTTCCGGCAGTTCCCCGCGACCGCCCTGTGGCAGCTGCATCGCTCCGAGGAAGGCGGCAGCGAGAACACCGCGCCAGAGCGCATCGCGAACCTGGAGCAGGACGAGGCGGCTGACAGGGCGTGTTCCATCAAGGTGAGCGCCCGTCAGGACGGCGCCTTCTCCGTAACCAACGAACGCAACCACGTCACGGTCAACTACCCGGCTCGCTGAATCCCGACCTATCGAGATTTCGCTTGGTACCTTTACCGCGCGCCGATCCGGAGCAGGACCACCCCGTGCGTCGAACGTCGGCGGGTCATGCCACCGTTGCCGAACTCCCAATCTCTTCCAGAGTGACGCTTTGGCAAGTCGCATCCGGCTCCGGAGGACGTATGCGGATTGCCTTCAGGGCAGCGTGTCCTTCAGGCCGCCTGCGTGTTCGCATTCGCCAAGAGGGCGACCGTAACACGGTATTATCTTGTATGTTTCCTGGCGGTCCGATCCACATCTTCGACTCCCACACCGAGGGCGAGCCGACCAGGGTGGTGGTCTCCGGCGGACCCGAGCTGGGCGACGGCCCGATTGCTGATCGGCTGCAGCGCTTTCGCGACCACTTCGACGCCTTCCGCTCCGCCATCGTTTGCGAGCCGAGAGGCTCCGAGGTCATCGTGGGTGCGTTGCTCCTGAAGCCTGTGGAGAAGGAATCCGCGGCTGCCGTTATCTTCTTCAACGACGTGGGCTACCTCGGCATGTGCGGGCACGGCACGATCGGTGTGGTCACGACGCTGGCTCACCTGGGCCGCATCGGTCCCGGAGAGCATCAGTTCGAAACATCGGTCGGCCCGGTGCAGGCTACCCTGCACCGGGACGGCAGCGTGACCGTGGCCAACGTACCGAGCTACCGCTATCGCGCCCGAGTCGAAGTTCAGGTGCCCGGACACGGAGTATTCAAAGGGGATATCGCCTGGGGCGGCAACTGGTTCTTCCTTGTGGGCTCGCCGCCGTGTGAGCTGCGGGTAGGCAATTCCCGGGAACTGGTGAACGGCGCAGCCGCGATCCGGGGTGCGTTGCACGCGAACGGCATCACCGGCAGCGAGGGGACTCCGATCGATCACATCGAGTTCTTCTCCGCGCCGCTTGACCCGCGGAACTCGTCGCGTAACTTCGTCCTCTGCCCCGGTGCCTCCTACGATCGCTCCCCCTGTGGCACCGGCACCAGCGCCAAGATGGCCTGCCTCTTTGCCGACGGCACGCTCCTGCCCGGCGAAACCTGGCGGCAGGAAGGCATCCTGGGCACTGTTTTTGAAGGGTCCGTGCGCGAAGCAGGCGAGGGTCGCGTGAACCCCAGCATTCGCGGACGGGCCTGGATGACCGCGGAATCCACGCTCCTGTTCGCGGCGAGCGATCCGTTCCGGCAGGGAATCACCGCCTGAGATGCAGCCCTTCGACGTGATCATCGTGGGCGCGGGTATTGTGGGTAGCGCGGTGGCGCGCCAGTGCGCGGCACATGGCTGGCGAGTGGCGGTCGTGGAAGCGAGCGTGCCCTCCGGAGGCGCTACCGCCGCAGGCATGGGTCACGTCGTCGTGATGGACGATTCCGCCGCGCAGCTCGCGCTGTCGGCCTACTCGCGCTCCTTGTGGCGGGACGACCTCGCCACGATGCCGGAATCGGTTGAATTCGAGTCGTGTGGCACCGTCTGGGTCGCGGCCGATGACGAAGAGATGGCCGAGGTTCGCAACAAGCATCGCAGCTTTGCGGAATCCGGCATCGACGCAGAGGTGCTGAGTGCGCTGGAGCTGGCCAGGGAAGAGCCCAACCTGCGCGCCGGGTTGGCGGGCGGCCTGCTGGTTCCGGGCGACGGCGTGGTTTATCCTCCGGCCGCCGCCGCGTTCTACCTGGAGCAGGCGCGGTGCGGCGGCGCGGAGCTCGTGAGGCAGCGGGCCGTCTCCGCCGGTGCGGGTCGCGTCACGCTCCGCGATGGGACGGTCTTGCCCGCCAAGCGGATCGTGCTGGCCGTCGGCGTGGAGTCCGAGCTGTTGCCTGCCCTTCCCATCCAGAAGCGCAAGGGCCATCTGGTTATTACGGACAGGTACCCAGGCTTCGTGCGTCATCAGCTGGTGGAGCTGGGCTACCTGAAGAGCGCGCACAAGCTGACCGCCGATTCCGTGGCCTTCAACCTCCAGCCTCGCCGGACCGGACAGATGCTGCTGGGCTCGTCGCGGCAGTACGGCAGCGAAGCCCGGGCCGCGGAGTCTGAAATCCTCGAGCGCATGATTCGTCGCGCCACAGACTACATGCCCACGCTGGCGAGCCTGTCCGTGCTGCGCGTCTGGACCGGCTTCCGCGCGGCAACCGCAGACAAGCTGCCTCTGATTGGCCCGGCCCTTGGACTCTCCGAAGATCCTTCCCTGTGGCTGGCGGCCGGCTTCGAGGGTTTGGGCATTACAAATGCGCCCGGAGCCGCGCGTCTGCTGCTGGATCTCATGCTGAGCCGCCAGTCCGTGATCAACCCGGCTCCCTACCTCCCTGCCAGGCTCCTGCAATCGGAGAGGATGGCCCATGCCTGAGGCCGTTCCCATCACGCTTAACGGGATGCGTTGCGAGGTCGCGCCGGGAACCACCATTGCTGCCGCGCTGCTGCTGGCCGGGCAGCCCAGCCGCCGCTCTGTCGGGGGTTCGCCGCGCGCGGCGCTGTGCGGCATGGGCATCTGCTTTGAATGCCGCGCCACGGTGAACGGCGTGCCGCATCGCCGGACCTGCCAGCTCCCCTGCGAACCCGGCATGACCGTAGAGACCGGGCAATGAACCCTTCGTGGCACGCCCAGGTGCTGGTCATCGGTGCGGGACCGGCGGGGATCGCTGCCGCCACCGTGGCGGCGGAGAACGGCTGCCAGGTCGTCGTGCTCGATGACAACGAGCAGGCCGGCGGCCAGATCTGGCGCGCCGCTACGGTCGCCGGCCGCGGCAGGCAAAAGCCGGACGAGCCGAAGCAGCGCGCGCTGGAACGCCTGCGTCGTTCCGGCGCCAGGGTTTTACCCGGCAGGAGAGTCTTCAACGCGCAGGCCAACGGGACCGTGCAGGCATTGCACGAAAGCGTCGCAGGCATGACGGCCGAAGAATTCGCATTTGATCGCTTGATCCTCGCGACAGGAGCTCGCGAGTGTTTCCTGCCGTTCCCCTGCTGGACGCTCCCCGGAGTTTTTGGCGCGGGTGGCCTGCAGGCTCTGGTCCGGGGAGGCTACCCGATAGCAGGCAAGCGGGTTGTGGTGGCCGGCACCGGGCCGCTGCTCCTGGCGGTGGCGGCGCACCTGGCGGAGGAGGGCGCCGAAGTGGTCAGCGTGGTGGAGCAGGCGTCCATGGCTCGGCTGGCCGTGTTCGCGGCATCGCTGTGGGCACACCCCCGCAAGCTCTGGCAGGGAGCGCGCTATCGTCATGCCATTTGGCGCACGGCCTATCACACCGGATCGTGGGTGCTGGAGGCAGTGCCCAGTCAGGACGGACAACGTATCTGCGCCGTGCGCATGGGAAATGGTTCCCGCGAGTGGGAAGAGCCCTGCGATCTGCTCGCCTGTGGCTACCATCTTGTGCCGAATACCGAGGTCGCCGCGCTGCTGGGCTGCGAGTTTCGGGGCAGCTTCGTTCAGGTGGACGAGAACCAGCGCACGTCCCTGCCGAACGTGTATTGTGCCGGCGAGCCGGCCGGGATCGCTGGCCTGGAGTCCGCGCTCGCTCAGGGCGAACTCGCCGGCCGGCACTGCGCTCACAAGGACACCGCCAAGGCCCGGCGGCGTGTCGCGGCCGAACGCGTCTTCGGTGAGCGCCTGGAAACAGCCTTCGCCTTGCGCGACGAGCTGCGCTCCCTGCCCCACGCCGACACGATTGTCTGTCGCTGCGAAGATGTGTCCTGGGGCGCGCTACAGGGGCAGCGCGGATGGACCGGATGGACCGATGCCAAGCTGCAGACCCGCTGTGGCATGGGACCCTGCCAGGGCCGCGTTTGCGGTCCCGCCGTCGAGTTCCTGCTCGGCTGGAAGCCGCTTTCCGTCCGTGAGCCGCTGTTTCCCGTTCCCATGCAGGCTCTCTGCGGCCCTGAGCCAATGACTCAACGCCCTGTTGTACAACTTCCCAAGGAGAACGTATGAACTGGTCCGGCGTCATGCCCGCAATGACAACCGCCTTCGATCCCGGCCTGAAGGTCGATCATGCCTTTCTGGCGCAGCACGCTGCCTGGCAGTTGGGCAACGGCTGCACCGGCCTGGTCATGCTCGGCTCCCTCGGAGAGGGTGCCACGCTCGAGCATGCGGAGAAGGTGGCGATCCTGAAGACCGCCGTCCGCGTAGCCGCAAAGGCGCCCGTGGTTGCGGCCATCTCGTCCCTTTCCACCGCCGGTGCGGTCACCCTCGCGAAAGAGGCGGAAGACTCCGGCTGCAGCGGCCTCATGGTGCTGCCTCCCTATGTCTACACCTCCGACTGGCGCGAGATGAAGCAGCATGTCTCCACCGTGATCGGCTCTACCCGCCTGGAGTGCATGCTGTACAACAACCCCGTCGCGTACAGGACCGACTTCCTGCCGGCGCAGATCGCGGAGCTCGCCGCGGAGCACGGGAACCTGAGGGCCGTCAAAGAGTCCAGCGCCGACGTGCGCCGCGTGGCCGCCATTCGCGAAGTTCTAGCAGATCGCCTGCGGATCTATGTGGGCGTTGACGACGCACTGGTGGAAGGCGTCAGCGCCGGCGCGGTGGGCTGGGTAGCCGGTCTCGTCAACGCCTATCCCGCCGCCTCGGTCAGGCTATTGGACCTGGCCCGCGCCGGCAGGCACGAGGACGCCTTTGAGCTCTACCGCTGGTTTCTGCCCCTGCTGCGCATGGACACCGTGCCCAAGTTTGTGCAGCTCATCAAGTGGGTGCAGGAGCAGGAAGGTGTCGGCTCGGCCCGCGTGCGTGCCCCGCGCATGGAGCTTCACGGCGAGGAGCTCGAAACAGCCAAAGCCACGTACCGGAAGGCTGCCGCTTCCCGCCCGAGTGTGGAGGAACGGCCGTTCACAGACTTTGCAGGCGCCTGACTCGCCGCGCTCCACGCCTTCGCCGCATTACTTCAGACGTGTACGGGAAAGGCCATGACGCTCATGCCGGCTTCTCCGGATCCAGGGGAGGAGAACGGCTCTACGGCGCGGCGGCCAGGGCGGTCAACTGATCCCGTACCTCCGACCAGGTGCGCCGGATGCCTTCCTCCAGCTCAATCCGGTGGCGCCAGCCCAGGCGATGGATCTTGCCGCTATCCATCAATTTGCGCGGTGTCCCATCGGGCTTGCTCGTATCGAACACGACTTTGCCTCCGAAACCGACCGCGCTTGCCACGATCCCGGCCAGTTCGGCGATGGTTACGTCCTCGCCGGTGCCGATGTTCACCAGCGGTGGAACGTCCTCGCACAGCAGACTGTCATACTTCTCCTGCGGCAGCGTCATCAGGAACAGGCAGCCGCGCGCCAGGTCGTCGGCATGGAGCAACTCCCGCCGCGGTGTGCCGGTTCCCCACACCACCAGCTCCGCATCGCCGCGCGCCTTCGCTTCCGCGGCCTTGCGGATCAGCGCCGGCAGCACGTGCGAGTTCGCCAGATCGTAGTTGTCGCCGGGACCATAGAGATTGGTCGGCATTGCCGCCAGATACCGCGTGCCGAACTGCCGGTTGTACGCCCAGCACATCTCGATGCCCGCGATTTTCGCCAAGGCATAAGGCCGGTTGGTCGGCTCCAGCAGCCCGGTCAGCAGGGCATCCTCTCCAATGGGCTGCGGTGCCAGCTTAGGGTAGATGCAGGAGGATCCAAGGAACAGCAGACGGTCCACCCCCGCGGCGTACGCCGACTCGATCACGTTCGACTGGATGGCTAAATTTTCGCGAATGAAGTCGGCAGGGTAGGAGTTATTGGCGAGGATGCCGCCCACCTTGGCCGCGGCCAGGAACACGTACTGTGGCCGCTCGGCCTCGAAAAAGGAACGCACGGCCTCCGGCTTGGTTAGGTCGAGCTCCGCGTGCCTCCTGGTGAGAAGGTTCGTGTAGCCGAGGCGGTCCAGTTCGCGGCACAGGGCCGAGCCCACCAGCCCGCGATGCCCCGCCACGTACACGCGTGCGTCCAGCTGCATGTCGTTAGCTCTCCCGAACGTTGTACGCGGTGTAGCCATGCCGCCGTACCAGCGCGTCGCGCTCGGCGGCCTGCAGATCGGCATCCACCATCTCCGCCACCAGCTGTTCGAAGGTGGTGGTCGGCACCCAGCCCAGTTTTTCTTTCGCCTTCGTCGGGTCGCCCAGCAGAGTCTCCACTTCGGTCGGCCGGAAGTAGCGCGGGTCGACCGCGACCACCAGATTGCCTTTCCCGTCGCGCGCCTTTTCGTCGGCGCCTTCGCCTTCCCACTCGAGCTGCATTTCCAGACGGTCCGCGCAACGTTGCACGAACTCGCGCACCGAGTATTGCATGCCCGTGGCGATCACGAAATCTTCCGGCTTCTCCTGCTGCAGCATCCGCCACTGCATCTCCACGTAGTCGCGGGCGTGTCCCCAGTCGCGGCGCGCGCTCAGGTTGCCAAGGTACAGGGTGTCCTGCGTACCGACCTTGATGCGTGCCAGCCCTCGCGTAATCTTGCGGGTTACAAACGTTTCACCGCGCAGCGGAGACTCATGGTTGAACAGGATTCCGTTGCAGGCATACATGCCGTACGCCTCGCGGTAGTTGACCACGATCCAGTATCCGTACATCTTCGCCACCGCGTAGGGCGAGCGTGGATAGAACGGCGTGGTCTCGCGCTGCGGTACTTCCTGCACCAGACCGTACAGCTCCGAGGTGGAGGCCTGGTAGAACCGCGTCTTATCCTGCAATCCCAAAATTCGGATGGCCTCCAGCAATCTCAGAACGCCCAGCGCATCCGAGTTCGCCGTATACTCCGGCTCTTCGAACGAGACCTGCACGTGTGATTGCGCCGCGAGATTGTAGATCTCGTCAGGTTGCACCTTGGCCACGATGTGGATCAGCGACGAAGAATCGGTCATGTCGCCGTAGTGCAGCACCAGCCGCGGATGCGGCTGATGAGGGTCCTCGTAGATGTGATCGATGCGGGCGGTGTTGAAAAGTGAGGAACGGCGCTTGATGCCGTGCACTTCGTAGCCCTTGGCCAGCAGGAGCTCGGCCAGGTAAGCGCCGTCCTGCCCGGTGATGCCGGTGATCAATGCCTTCTTCAAAAAAGCCTCTGCAATGCGCTGCTGAAATATTGTAGCCGCTACGCTTCCAGGGTCTTCGGGTGGTCGCTAGCGGGCGGAGATGTTCCACTCAGTCTCAAAGACATCGCATCACTCCGCGCTTCAACCTTTGTGTCATGGGCACGCGCGAACGGGCAATGCCTCGGTCAGGCCTGACTCGAAGGCACGCGTTTGCGATAGAGTCACGTCTCCTGTTGGCTTGGGCCTACAGAGGTTCTCCTCGCTTCTTTCGCACGGCATCGCATCCATGTACTGGGCCAGACTTACGACTTCAACGCGGGGTTGTTTCATGCGACATGTACTTTCGATTCTTGTTTTGAGCGCCACATTGAACACGGCACCGGCCTTGTTCGCTTCAACTGCTCCTTCCCTGACGGACGTCACCGCCGACCTGGCGGAAACCTTCTCGGTGACCTCGAACACGCAGGTTCCCGGTAAAATCCTCAAGCCCGGCACCTACACCATCAGGATTCTGGATCACCTCGCGGATCGCATTGCGCTGCGTATCGAGGATTCTCACGGAAAGTCGGAAGGGGTGTTCCTCGGTGTTCCCAACGCGGATTTAGCTGGCCGGATGGGACCGATCTCCTGGCAGAACGGCCCTCATAAGACGGACGCCCTGCGCGGGTTTGCCTTCCCCAGCGGCGCTGTGGAGTTTGTCTACGCAAAGGAAGAGGCCGTTCCGCTCGCGAAGGCGAACGCTTCCAAGGTTCTGGCAATCGATCCCGCATCCGAAGGCCGGCCGAAGGCGAGCAACTTGAGCGATGAGGACAGGAAGCTGGTCACCCTGTGGACGCTGGCGGCTACGCGGGTGGGCCCTGAGGGAGGCTCCCAGCCGGCCATCAAAGCGGAGCGCTACAATGCCCCCGCCGTGACTGAGGCCCGCCAGCCCTCTCCCGCGCCAGCAGCCACCGTGCAAGCGACAACAGCGCCTGCTCCCCCTGTGGTCTCACGGCCCACGCCCCCCTTGCCGCAGGTCGCGCGCGCCAAGCGCCCGGCTCCGATCTCCACCCTTCCTCACACCGCGAGTGAACTGCCTCTCGTAGCGGGTTTGGCTCTCTTCTTTATCTTTGCGGCGGCCACTCTTCGCATCGTGAGATCGCAGCGTTCCTGAGATCGGTATGAACATGCAGCTGGTCTCGCGTTTACGCCTGCGACGGGTGGAAACTGCACTCTGGATCGGTGGTTTTCTGCTGATCGGATATTGTGGCCTGTACGGGGCGGAGATGCACTCTGCCTCGGCGGTCGCTCAATCGGTTTTTAGCGAGCAACAGCGGAGTGCGATCCAGAAAATTGCGGAGCTGAAGACGGCACAACCACTACCCAGACCTCGGAGCGATGTGATTGGCCGTATTCAGATCCCAAAGCTGGGCGTGTCGGCTCCAATCACGGATAGCATTGAGACCCTCGAACTGGTCCGGGGCGTGGGCCATGTTCCAGGGACTGCCTTTCCAGGTGGCCTTGGAACAATGGCGCTCGCGGGACACCGCGATACGTTCTTTCGTGGCCTCGAGCACGTCGCGGTGGGCATGCGTGTTCGCGCCAGCGGCGAAGGCGGCACGTATGAGTACCAGATTGACTCCACGCAGATCGTGACGCCGGAACAGGTAGAAGTTCTCGAGATCGGGAACCAGCCCTCCCTCGTGTTGATCACCTGCTATCCCTTCCACTACATTGGCGCCGCCCCCAAGCGTTTTATAGTCCACGCGAACCTCCTTTCTCTCGATCCGGACGCGCAGTAACCGGCGTGAGAAGAACCAGCTGGACCGCATGTTTGCTGGCCGCGGCAATGGTGGCTCCGACCACCAGCGAGCAGTCGTCCGCACCTGCGTCTGATCTGCATACCTCCGACCTGAAAATCGAGTACGGACCGAATGGCCTCCAGAGACTTTCTTATGGGCAGTGTTCTCTCGAGGATCTGGACCGCTTCCCGGCTGACGCCTTCCACATCTGGCACATGAAGATGTCTACGTTGCGCGGCGATTCGGTTTCGGACGGTCAATATGGCTGGGGCGAAAACCACAAGCTCCGCAAGTGGGACGCTGCCGGGCATGCATGGACGTACGAGTTCACCTGGGGCAGCATCCGCGTCCAGTTCGAGCAATCCGGCAGCACACTCAATCTCACCGTAACGGAGAGCAACCGTGCCGATTCTGGAGTGATTCTGCAAGGCGCCGAAATCTTTCCCTTCGGCGTTCACTTTCCGGCTCCGCCATCTACGTTCCACGACAGCCACTCTCCGCAGCTCGCGGACAACACCACGGCTCCGAGCGTAGTTGTCGCAGATTTCGGCGCCGGCGCGGTCGCTTCCGTCGTCTCCGATTCCCGCAAGCCCCTCTACAGCGGGTTTCTGCCCATTGGCCAGGAGGGTACGGCCTTCACCCCCGTGATCAGCAGCACAGCGCCGGACGGGCTCGCGACGTTTCAGCCGCATAACGACCGCCCCGTGCGGCCCGGAGAGACGGATACCTTCACTGTCTCGCTCCGCTTTGCGGACAAGGGTGTTTCCCCGGAGATCATCGGCCGTGATGCGTATGTGAACTGGGCCAAGGCGTGGCCCCAGGAGCTGCACTGGCCCGATCGACGGGTCATCGGAACGGTTTACCTGGCTAGTTCCCCGCAGGGCGCCGATCGTGGGAACGGGTTTCCGAACAACCCGCGCCGTTACTTCAACGCCGCAGGTTCAAGTGACTTCGATGTCAACACACGCGCCGGCCTGGAGGCTTTCCAGACCCGGGTTCTCCACCAGGCCCGGACAAACGTGGAAAATCTGAGGAAGCTCGATGCGCAGGGCGTGATCACCTGGGACATCGAAGGCGAAGAGTACCCGCAGAGCACCAGCTATGTGTGCGCACCGGATACGATTGCTGAAACCGCGCCGGAGATGGAGTCGATCATCACCGAGGCCACGTCTCCCTATCGAGGCGTGAAGCTCGACGACGCCTACTTCAGGATTATGACGGAGGCCGGATTCCGGGTCGGCGTGTGTGTGCGCCCGCAACATTTCACCCGAAGCGCGGACGGCACAGCCCGGCAGGTCTCTCTCCCGGAAACCGCGGTCGCGGCGGAGCTCATCCGCAAAATGAAGTACGCCCACGATCGCTGGGGCGCGACGCTCTTTTACGTGGATTCATCCGTGGGTCGCGATGGCGCGATCCTGGACGCTAGTCTTTTTCAGCAGGTCGCGCGCGCCCTGCCGGATGCACTGGTTATTCCCGAGGAGAGCACATTCAAGCACTACGCCTACACCGCTCCGTTCCAGTCCTTTCTCTTCCATGGGGAGACAGGAACCGATCCGGCGGTGCGCGCCTCCTACCCGCAGGCTTTCAGTGCCATCCTCGTCAACGATGTCCGCTCCTCCACACTGGCAGCGAAAACGCCGAAGCTTACCAATGCGGTGCGTGCGGGCGACATCCTGATGACGCATGCTGACTACTGGCAGGAGAACAATCCCGCAGTTGTGAGACTGTACCGGGCCGCAAAGACCCGGTAGCCGGATCGATCTGAAAATCCGGCAGCCGGACAAACTATCGCCGTCTCCCGGGAGGCATCCAGCCGGCGTGTTGTCATGCCGCAGCGACTGGAGCAGCGGAAGAACTTATGCCGCCGGCTTGGATTTTCTCTCGCCGTCTCCGGGCGCCTTCTGCAGATGGAGCATGGAAACCGACGCGGGTGAGAACGTCTCGGCCCGCTCGGTCAGGTGTTCCTGCAGACGCTCGATGGCTGCCATGTTCAGGCGGGGAAGCATATGGTGTTCCTGCCGTCCCAGGATCAGCTTTCCATGCTCACCCAGCGGCAGCGTAATCTTCCACGCAAAGGTCGCGGTCTGCATCTCGGAGGATGTCTGGAACTTCCTGCCCTCCAGGCGCATCTCGACCGTATCGAACTCCATGTCCGAGCACACCTTGCAGACAATGTCCCAGCATGCAGCAATGCTTTGCGCTTCCTGCAGCGACCGGCCAAGCTCCTGCAGGTAAATCTCGTCGCGCACATGCCGCAGCACGCGCTTGCGCGACATGGCCCGGCGTGCGGCGCCGATCTCCACATAGTCCAGATACTTGATGCCGGTCCATACCAGCGTGAAGAAGGCCACGATAACCGCCGCGCGCACATAGCTCCGCGCAAAGCTCTGCAGCAGCGCCAGCGAAGCGGCCACGGTGCACACGCCGTACAGGATGATGGCAACCTGGCGAGGGTTGAAGCCGCGCGCCAGAATCATGTGGTGGATGTGACCGCGATCCCCCTGGAAGATGGGAACGCGCCGCAGGTACCGGCGGCCGATTGCCAAGCCCACATCCAGCAGCGGCAACGCGAAAGCCATAAGCGGTCCCGCCATGCCTAGCAGGGAGCCGCCATGCTGGCTCCACACCAGGCCGAAGCACCCCAGAACGAAGCCAATCGTGAGGCTTCCGCAGTCGCCCAGAAAGATGGAAGCGGGGCTGAAGTTGAAGTAAAGGAAGGCCAGCAGCGCGCCGACCAGGGGCATGGTGGCAAGAACCAGTCCATGGTTGCCGGTGAGGATCCCCGCCAGCAGGGTTGTCACCGCGGCCAGCAGGCCGACGCCCGACGCAAGCCCATCCAGGCCATCGATCAGGTTCAGAGCGTTGGTGCAGCCGATCAGCCAGCCGATTGCGAGCGGATAGCCGATCCAGGGCGACAGAACGAACGTATGACCTGCAAAGGAAATCGCATCCGGCGGGGCCAGGCGCGATCCCAGCCCTACTGCAACCGCGGCTCCGGTGAGCTGACCGATCAGCTTCTGCCATGGCTTCAGGCCGATCAGGTCGTCCAGCAAACCGGTAAGGAAGACGATGGCAGCCGCCGGCAGCAGCGACCAGAGAAGCTGATGGTGGCGAATGTGCAGCCGATCCTCGGGCGGAATCAAGAAGAGAACCAGAAGCAGCGTGCCCGCATACGCCAGAACGATCGGCACACCACCCAGGCGGGGCACAGGTTTGTTATGGAACTTGCGCGCCTCGTCCGGGTGATCCACCAGGTCGAACCGCAGCGCCAGCCAACGGCATAGCGGCGTGAGCCCCATGCAGAGCGCAAAGGATAAGGTTCCGAGGAAGAATGCGATGTTCATTGACCGTTACTCCCGATCTCGACGTATTCGGCGACGACCAGCCGGTGAAACCTAACCATGTGTCTCGACGTGAAACGCGATCCTTGCGGCGGAAGGTTCGGGACGTTCGCCCAGGATCGCCGCGATCCTGGCCACTCCGGCGGGGAGGTCGAAGTAGTCCAGCAGAGCCTGTCGCGCCCGGTTCCCAGCCTCGTGGATTTCTTCCGGGTGTGCCGCCAGACGACGCAGCAGCGTTGCCAGATCGTCGACGGCGCCTACCGGCACGTGCCAGCCGCACTCGAAGCGGCGGATGATGCGCGCCGGCAAGGCCAGTGCCGGACCGACGAACAATACGGGCCGCCCGGCCGCGAGCAGGCCGTACATCTTGCTTGGAACCACCGTCCCCCAACAGCTGTCGCGCTGCGTCACCAGGCCGATATCGCCCAGAGCCAGGCTCTCACTGAGCTTCGCGGTGGGCACGTAGGGCCTAAGCTCCACGGATGGGATGTGTTCGCGTTCGACGAAAGCCGCCAGCTCCGCTCGCCGTGCGCCGCTGCCGACGAACACGAACCGGAAGCGGGGATCGTCGCGCAGCTCACGGAGTGCGCCGGTGACGGTGTCCAGGTCATGGGCGAGGCCCAGGTTGCCAGAGTAGAGAACCGTCAGCCGGTCCTGGTCACCCTGGAAGGGCAGCACATCAATGCTGCGGCTGTCGGCCCAGGTGTAGGCAACATGGATCTTCTCTGCCGGAGTTCCGCGCGCCAGCAGCCGTTCCCGCATGCACTCGCCCAGCGCGAGGATGCCGTCCGACCGCCTGCGCGACCAGTCGGCGAGAAACCCGGTCAAGCGGTCCGTGAACCCGCCGGCTGCGAGGTAGTCACAGTCCACGGCCACATCCGGGTACATATCCATTTCCCAGATATAGTGACGCGACCCGCGCAGCAGTTTCATCGCGTTCCCCAGGAGCGAAAGCAGCGGAGGCGTCGTCAGCGTGAGAACCACATCGACCTTCGGCATGGTCAGGGCACGCCAACAGGCGGCGACATAGAACGAACAGTAGGACAGCAGGCGCCCGAGCTTGCCACGTACGAACGGCAGGGCTTTCACGTAATGCCTGTGCACCGCCGGGGCCGAATTTTTGTCGGACTGGGCATAGCCGCCCTCCGCGCTGATGGCGTACACCTCGTGCCCCTGGTCGGCGAGGGCACGCGCCAGGTCCGTCAGCATCAGGCTGGTGGCCGAAGAGTCGGGCCAGAAAAACTGGTTCAAGAGAAGAATCTTCATCGGTACTCAGCCTCTTGGAGCGCGGCCTCTGCGGCCTGCGGCTCGATATGGCGCTTGCGAACAAACGCGGCGGGATTTCCGGCAACAATGTGGAAGGGCGGAACGGTACCCGTGACGATGCTGCCGGCAGCGGCTATCGCACCCTCACCCAGAACACTCCCCGGCATCAGCCTGCACATCGCTCCGGCCCACGCCCCGTCGTACAAATGGATCGGCTCGACCCGCAAGCCGAAAGCAGGATCCTTCCAGTCGTGGTTTCCGGTGCAAAGGTAAACGCCCTGCGAGACGCAGACGTTACTGCCCAGCGAAATTGTGGTTAAGTTGTCGAACCAGCTGCGCTCGCCGATCCAGCAGTCGTCGCCCACCCGCAAGTGCCAGGGATACTTCACCACCACTTCGGAATGGATCACCACGCCGCTTCCGATGCGCGCTCCGAAGAGCCGCAGCAGGCTCACCCGCAGCGCCGACGAGGGCAGCAGGGAGCAACGGAACAGCGGCAGACCGAAGAACAGCCACGCGGCTCTCCAGCCAAAGGAACGCCCCGGCGAGTACCAGGCGTTGTTGTAGTCGCGAAGATGCACGCCGGAGCTCATGCACCCACCTCCAGCAGCTTGAAGCTGACCGGTCGAGCTCCACCCTGAACCCACGCATAAAGCTCCGCCATCTGCCGCGCGACCACAGGCCAGCTAAACTTCTCCGCTACGAGCTGCCGCCCGCGTTTCCCCATTTCCATGTTGGCCGTTGCGGAGGCGGAGAGGAACTGCTTCAAGCCGAGCGTCAGAGCAGCCAGATCGGGAGTAATCTCCCAGCCTGCCGCGGCCTGCCGGACTTCCGGCATGTGGCAGCGATCCGACACGATCACCGGCAGGCCCATCCCCAGCGCCTCCAGGATGGCGATGCTCTGGCCCTCCGAGTGCGATGGCAGCAGGAAGCAGGCCGCCGCAGCGAGCGCGCTCCACTTCATCGCGGAATCGAGCATGCCGGTAAAGACGACCCGGCCTTCGATGTCGTTCTCACGAGCGATTGCTTCCAACGAGCCGCGCGTGTTCTCAGAATCCGGCCCGGCCAGTACCAGCACGGCGTCCGAAAACTCCCCTGCGAGCGCCGCCCACGCGCGAAGGAGCAGATCGACACCCTTCTTGGGGTGGAGCCGTCCGAGGAAGAGCAGGATGCGTTTGCCGCGCAGCGCCGGGAACATGTCGAGAAACAGGTCGCGTTGGATCGTCTCCGGTAGCTGTACTGCGTTGGGGACCACTGCAACGGGGGCCCGGCAGCCGAAGCGGCGGTAGTCGTCCGCCTCATCCAGCGTCAGCGCGTGCAGGCAGGCCGCGTGGTCCAGGGTGGTCTTTTCTACGAGCGCGGAGTACAGGCGCTTCTTCCATCCTTTGTGCGCCAAAGCCCACGGCTCCAGCATGCCGTGCGCTGAAACGACGTACGGCTTCCCGAGCCCGCGTGCCGCCCGCGCGCTGATCGCCGCATGCGCACTCCACAGGCCGTGCACATGCACGCCGTCCGCTTCGGCGAGCAGAGCACGGAACCTCTCGCGAAGCTCCGTGCCGGTCAACCAGGCAAGCCGGCCCGCGGGCCACCGCGTGACCGGCAGCACCGGTACCAACTCGGTCGGCTCCGCTTCGTCAAATGCGGCGAGCTCGATCTGCAGCCCGTGTCTTTGCGACAGCTCTGCGGAGAGTTGCGGAATGACCGCGCTCAGGCCACCCTGCGCGGGGTGGAGGTGCGGCATCGCTTCCACCCAACGGCCACCGCGTGGCCCCACCCGCGGCGCGGCGGGCGCGGTCAGCGACTCCTGCAGACTTTCGGCGAGTAGCGTCATGCGGCCCTCTCGGTGTTTGCCTGCGCGCGCTGCCGCGCGGCGTGGTTGCGCGTCTCGGCGATACCCTCGACCTCCAGCCCGAAGCTACGCGGTGAATAGCCGGCGATCAACTCACGGGAACGCTCCCCCATGCGCATCCGCTCGCCCCCGGGCGCGCTCTCCATGGCGTGCAGGCAGCGGGTCAACTCGTGCCCATCCCGCGGGTCGAACAACAGGCCGTTGCCACCCTCTTCGACCAGGTCCTCCGCACAACCGCAGCGCCGGGAAACGATTACTGGCAGCGATGCCGCCATCGCCTCATTGACTACCAGGCCCCAGGGCTCGCGCACGCTCGGCAGAACGAAGCAGCTGGCAAAGCTGAAGAACGGCATCGACTCGTGGAAGCCCTGATGGCCCGGCAGGATCACGTCCTGGAGATAGGGAGAGGCTTCAGCTCGTTGACGGAGCGAGTCCGCCTCCGCGCCTCCACCTACCAGTACCAGCGCCCACGTGCCGCCTTCACTGCGGTATTGCAGCCAGGCGGTCAGCAGACCCTGAACATTCTTCTCCGGCGCGAGCCGGCCCACGTACAGGAAGTACTTCTCGGGAAGAGAAGTACTTCCTGTGTCTTGCGTCCGGCGCAACCCGGCCGTTTCGTTCTCGATCTGCTCGTTGCCCACCACATCGTAGAACCGCGCCACACGATCCGCGGGAAAGCCGAGCTGCCGCAGATAACGGACGTGGGCTTTGCCGCCCGAGACCGCGTGCGTGAACAGGATCCGGATCAGCAGGCCCTTGAGTCTTTCCTTCCACGCGCTGCGTGCATGATCCTCAGAGGTGCTCTCGGTCATCAGCACGCTCGCGCGGCCATGCACCCGCGCCCACACCGCCGCCGCTATCGCCGGCAGCGTGTAATAGCCGGGGACGAGCACGACCTCCGGGTTGAGCGCGGACAACTTGCGCCATAGCGCCGTCGCCAGCGCGCCCTTGTCCGCCTCATGCCAGTTGCTTTGCGGCATCAGCGTCTCGACAGCGAGGTCGGCGGGTAACTCTTCGCGGAAGCGCAGCCCCGCATGCACGCCGATTCCTCCCACGAGCTCGATGCCCACTACTTCACCGTCGGTGCCGAACGCCTCCTGCAGGCCACGGAAACGGCTCACATGATAGGCATACCAGTCGATCCAGATCACCGCGCAGCGGCAGCGCGCGCGGCGCGAGGGGCTCACCTTGTTTTGAAGATCAGGCATGGTCGAGGCTCCGTACGCTCGTCTGGCTCTCCAGGGCGCGGCTCGTCCGGGTCTCCAGGGCGCGATAGCGGGGAAGTGCAAGCCGGTGCGGCACGGGAGCCTTCATCGCCCACCGCCAGATCAGCCAGCAGGGGACCGAGAGCTCCAGGCTGCGGAAGATGACCGCTTCCATCGTCTGCATGACAAGGTAGATCGAGAGAGCGGAGAGCACGATCAGCTGGCTCGACCACGGTCCGCCATCGGTGACGGCTCGCTTCCATACGTACCCGTAAAGCCATCCCAGCAGGCCCATCAAAGGCACCGCAAGCCACCAGGCTTCGACCCACAGGTCCGCGACGATCCCGGGAGCCGCGCCGAAAGCGCCTTCCCATCCCAGCGTTTCCCCGAAACCCTCGCCCGTACCGGCATTGTGCAGCAACTCCGGAACGCCGAAATCCTCATATTTGGTTTCCCACATGGACGTGGGGATGGGCCGGATAAAAATCTGCGCGATGTAGCGACGCATCCAGAAGTAGTGGTCCCGCCGTTCCGCGCTCAGCACCGTGCCCGCGCCGTAGATCCACTCGTTGCCCGTATCGGGCTTTTCGATGGTGTCCTTTACGTCCGTCTTCAGGTTGAAGTCCGAGCCCAGGTAGATGGCTTGCCGGTTGGTGACGAGGAAAAGCACGAACCAGCCAATGCAAGCGCCCGCCACTGCCACCACCACGAGCGGCGGCCGCTTGGTGCGCAGGATGTACCAGCCCATCAGCATCACGATAGCGAACTGGAATGTGGGGCCGCGTCGCGTGGTCAGAAGCGCTGTCGTCACCCAGGGCAGACCGAAGGTCGCGAGCATGGCGTAGCTCGGCCAGCGCGGCCCCCCGGCGGAAAGCGCCGTCGTCGCCATCAGCAGGCCGACCAGCAGGAGTTGCACGCCATCGCGCACGTAGCCGCTGTCATTCCAGCCGCCGGAGTAGGCTTGGCTGTACGCCTGCGAAAAGCCGCCCACCGTGATCAGGGTGCTGACCCAACACATCAGACCGACCATGCCCGCGACGCTGCCGCCGATCAGCAGCCGCTCGATGGCTTTTGGGGACAGCGCCAGTCCGTTCCGCTTGCGTTTTCTCAAACGCACCCCGGCGGCCAAGCACGCTGCCACAAAGGCAAAAACACCGGCGACGTTCAGGGTTTGAACGAAGACCACCTGGTCTTGGTCAAAGAACCTGGAGAGCCCGTCCGCGCTGAGCAGCTTCCACGGCATCCACGCATACAGGAAGATGAACATGGGCCCGATCAGGATCAAAGGATGAAAAGCATCCTTGCTCCCATCCAGGGCGACGATGATCCCCAGGATGGCGATCACAGCGGCAGCGATGATCAGAGCTTCAAACATAACGCTCGGCCTCCTGCCCTTTGCTCACTTCGTCAGGAGCCTGTAACACCGCTTCCACAACCCCCCGGCGAAAACGCTCCCAGGTAAAGAACTCGGCGCGTTCCCGCGCGCGAACTCCCATCTCCGCAAGCTCGCGGCGGTGCGTGAGCGCCCACAGCACGCGCTCCGCGAGGAGCTCAGGCTGCCGCGGTTCCACGACCCATCCCTGCACCCCGTTTTCGATCAGGTCCGGCGCCGCCGTGTGCGTTGTTGAAAGGATCGGGAGCCCGCACGCCAAGGCTTCGAGCAGCACCTGGCCGAAGCCCTCGCCCACCGACGGGAACACGAACAGGTCCGCTCTCTGGTACGCGAGCAGCAGCTCCTCGTCGCTCACCGATGGCCGTATGTCGATCTGCGACAGGAACGGCGTGAACAGCGACAAATCGTCCACCACGCGGCCGCAGATGGTCAGGCTGACATCGTGGCCCTGTAGCAGGCGCAACGCCTCCAGCAGGTACTTCAGCCCCTTGCGCTGGTTGATCCGGCCCACGAAAAGCAGCCGCAACGTAGGTGTGCTTGTTCTCTTCTTGTTCGGGTCCGGGCGAAAGCGGGCCAGGTCGACGCCGTAGGGAACAATCGCGATCCTGTGCTCCGGAACGCCGTTCTCCTGCAGGCTGGTCCGCGTGAAGGACGATGCCACGATGTACTGCGAGCCCATCGCGGCTTCGCGCGTGAGCCGCTCGAAGTCGGCTTCGGGCAGTGCCAGCTCCCACTCCTGCCGCAGCGACGGAGCGCACTCCGGGTGCAGGGCGAGCTCCTCGCCGAGGATGCGCCGCATGGTCACCGGATGTGGGTGCATCTGGAACAGAACGCCGCCGCGGCCATACGCCCGGAAGGCGTCGTAGCCGTAGTAGCTGTAGCTCACCAGGTTTGCGTCTTGCCGCTTCGCCAGCGCCCCCGCGGACCGGCCAAGGCTGGCATCCGCAGACCGCGTCAGCCGCTGCCGCAGAGAGAACGGCAGAAACCGAAGCTTGTCCAGCACCAGGCCCTGCAGGCCCGCCCGCGCCGAAGTCTTGACCCTGCTGTGCGGTAGCCCGGAGGCGCTTCTCTTGCGCATCAGCGAGATCAACTGCCTGGGCAGCACGCGGCGCAGCACTCCGGACCACCGGCCTGCATCGGACCAGAAAAAATCGGTGATCAGGGCTTCCAGCAGATTCGCCTCGGCAAGGGCGATCGCCAGCTGGTATCCATCGCGCCTGCCTGCGTGCACCACGACCGCTTTCCGCGAACGCACGGGACGTTCCCCCGCGCCGCGCCAATCGCGTTCAGCCACAGTTCGCTGTTCAGCG
Source organism: uncultured Acidobacteriaceae bacterium (assembly GCA_964246235.1). Lineage (GTDB taxonomy): Bacteria > Acidobacteriota > Terriglobia > Terriglobales > Acidobacteriaceae > Granulicella. The sequence continues at coordinate 47,418 of CAXTPR010000006.1, read as the reverse complement.
GCAGCCCGGTGTTCAGCAGCGGCCCCATGGAGAGCGGGTTGTTCTTGCAGTGCGGTCATCGTCGAGTTCTCTGGTCGCCTTCTCTGAGGTTTGCAATTCGAGTTACAAAAGGGTGTTGAAAAAAGACTTCAAAGCGTCGGCGGAGCACGCCCACGTAAATCGTTGTGCGCGGCTCCGGCCGGCACGGCTGAAAAATTCACGGGTCCGCGCATCGGTCAGCAGCGTGGAGAGCGCGTCCAGGTGAGAAGCGGAGTTGCCCGGGTCGACCAGCAGCGCATCGTTACCGGCGACCTCCGGGATGGCCGACGATGCGCTCGCCACGACCGGCGCGCCGCAGGCCATCGCTTCCACCACCGGCAGACCGAACCCCTCGTACCGCGAAGGGAACCAAACCGCCGTAGCTGCGGAGTACAGCGCATGCAGCCCCTCTTCGGAAACGAAGCCGAGCGTCCGAAAGCGGTCCCCGAGAGCCGCGGCACGTTCCGCATACATCGGGTTGGAGTGGTTCACAACCACGACCAGCAGGTCAGGGAAGCGTTCCAGAAGCTTGGGCGCCGTCTCCAGGATGAGTTCGGCATTCTTGCGGAAATGCAGGCCGCCGGGCACCAGCACGAACGGACGGTTCGCCAGACCGGCCGCCTCCAGAAAAGCGTGGCCTTCTACCGGCACGGGCAGGAAGAAGTGCGGCGCGACGCCGTTGTGCACCACCCGGATGCGCGAAGCGATTCGGGGAAAGAAGTGCGCCAGGCGCTCGGCCGAGAAATGCGACACGGTATGGAACATGTCGGCGCGCCGGGCCAGTTTGCCGAACAGCATCTGCCATTTCAGGCGGGTTTGCCAGTAGGCGCGGTCGCGGTGATGCGCCCCGTGGTCGAAGTAGGCCGCGTCATGGGCCGTCACCACCAGAGCGGCCTTGCGAACCGGCACATAGGATTCTCCCGTGCAGAAAACGACCTGGGCCTGCGGCCAGAACGCCTCCGCCTTGGGGCTGTCCAGGAAGAACCACTTGGCCTGCTGCCGGGAGGTATCCGCCGCAAAGGTATGATAGCGGTAGTCGCTCCACGAGCCCTGCACCAGCGGCAGAATGCGGGCGGTATCGTTGGCGTCCGCGAGGACGCGGAGGTCCACGTCCTGGCGCAGCCCCAGGTGCTCCACCAGTTGCCGCGCCGTGCGGCCCGCCCCTGTGGAGCCATGGATGTTCCGCATGTGCACATACGCCAGCAGTCTCAAGGCGGCGGGCGCTCTGGGTGGCGCCGCGGGCGTTCCCGGCCATGCGGCAGGGGTAGGCTCGGTCGGAATCTCCAGCAGACTGCGCTCAGCCGCCATAAGTGTGCCTCGCAGTCTTGAGCCGCAGGAAACCGGGCGCGCTAGCGCGAACCTTGCTGGCCAGCCTTTCGAGCGCGGCCCGCGTCGGGAGCCAGCCGTGACGTTTGCCGAGCGCGAATAGCCCGAAACCCGTGGCTACGGAGGCCGCCAGCATCAGCAGTGAAATCATGACGGCGTCTCCAGGTACGGCCGAGCGCCACGCAGCCATCAGGGCCAACGTCGTAATGCTCGCGACGCTCACCGCAAATAGCCGGATCACCCCGGCCGGAACATGGTCCAGCCGCGAAAGCGCCAGAAGCACGAACGCTGCGGACAGGATATGCGCCACGAAGAAGACCGCCATCGCCGCGCCCGCGCTGCTGCGATGCATGACCAGCACCGTCGCGCTGACGGCCACCAGCACGGCCCAGGACGTGTTAATGACGCCCGCGGTGCGCACCGAGACGATGTTGAGGCGCGCCGCTGCCGGCGCGTTGCCCATATGCGTCACCGCGACGGCCAGCCCCATCGCCACTGCGAAGGCCGCTCCCCCGTAGCTCTGCCCGTAAATCCTCGTCACCGCCCAGGGTGCGACCAGCATGCCCAGCGACGCCAGCAGCAGTGTCGATGCGGTGGACGCGAAAGTGCACAACGCCATCACCCGGTGCGGCGTCCGCTCCTGTTCCCCGGCCGGGTCCGCCATGACCGCGTAGCTGCCTTCCGTGAGCAGGCTGGGAGCCAGACTGGTCAAGTTGCGCAGCTGACTCGCAATAGTAAAGAAGCTCATCTCCACCAGCGTTGTATCGGCACGGGCCACTGTCGCGGTCAGCCACCAGCCGGCCAGATTTGCGCCGATCAGGCCGGCGAGCTGCACCAGGCCGAATCCCCACACCTCCTTGAGGACAGGCCCGCTCGGTAAAGCCGGCGGCGCGTTTCGTGGTGCAAGCAGTTTCAGCGGCCGTGCCAGCAGCAGGCAGCTCCCTACCGCAATGAGGGCCACCACGCCCTGCGACACGATCATGTGCACCGGCTGGTGGCGGGAAGCGGCCAGCGGTACCAGCAGCAGCATGCCTGCGCCCACGATGACCGAAAGCAGCACCAGCGCGCTCAGCCGGCGCTGCCCCACGAAGAACCCGCGCGCGCACTCCAGCACGATGATGCCCGCGGCCGAAACCGCGGCCCACTGCAGCAGCGCCGTAAGGCTGGGCTTGTGCAACAGGTGTGCGATCGGTCCTGCCCCCAGGAACAGTACGCCCACCGCGAACAGCGCCGAAGCGCCCGCCACCATCGCCAAGGCTCGCGCCAGCGCGGTGTAGCCCGGGCCGCCATACTCGTACTTGCCCGAGAAGCGCGCCGCTGTAGAGCCGATGCCGCCCGCGGCATAGGTCGAGATATTGTTGGCCGTGCTGATGGCGATGGAGTAGGCGCCAAACGCCGTCGCGCCTGCCAGCCGGGCCGCCAGAACGTTGGCCAGGAAGCCGCTGCCGCGCTCAATCAGCAGGCCCAGTGTCAGGGCGGAGGTTCCGCTCAGCACCCGCTTCGCCACATGGGAAGGCAACTCCGCCCCCATCGGTACAGACCCTTCGATCGCGGTCTCAGAACCGATGGCCGAAGCCGGTACCAGCGTCGTCGCGCTCATGAGCCCGCTGCCACTTTCTTCTCGGGCGACTGGTGAGCGTACGCGTAGTAGGTCTTGTAGTATCCCTTTTGGCCTTGCTTGGCGGCGTTGAAGTCGTTCAGGACCGTCCCGATGATGCGCACATGATCGTTCACCAGCAGATCGCGCGCCGTGCCGGCCAGCTCGCGGGTAGTGATCCCGGAACGCAGCACCAGAATCGCGCCGTCCGATACGCCGGCCAGCAGGCGGGCATCGACCATGTGCAGCAGGGGAGGAGTGTCCACCAGGATCACGTCGAACTCGCTCCGCAGGCGCTCGGTGAGCGTCTTCAGGCCGGGCGAATGGAGCAGCCGGACCACCTCTTCTTTTCCGCTGCCTGCCGGCACCACCCAGAGCCCCGGGAAAGCTGTCGTCTTGCAGAAATCTTCGACGGGAACCATGGCCGGGTCCGCATCGCCGCGCAACAGGTCGCGCAATCCGAAAGAGTTCGGCACCGAAAGCGTCCGATGCAGGCTTGGCTTGCGCAGGTCGCCATCGATGAGCGCGACCCGGAGATTGGCTTTGCTCAACGCGATGCCGAGATTGGTGATGATGGTGGACTTGCCTTCGCCCGTGTTTGGCGAAGCAACCACATACACCCGCGAAGCCGCATTGGCGCCCGAGAGCATGATGGAAAGCGTGGCGTTGCGGTACGCTTCCGCGACCAGCGAAAACGGGTCGTCCCACCCGGTCGACGTGACCACCGGATCCTCGATAGCCCCCGGCAGCGCCAGACGTGTGGGGTTCAGAAAGGGGGTGAGAGGTGTGGTCGCGGGCCGCAGGATCTGCAGCGCTGCCCGCGAGGGCACCGACGACGGAATGACGCCGAGCTCATCGATCCGCAGCAGCCGCTCCGCCTCGCCGGGAGAACGCACGACCGTACGGTTGCGGTCCTTCAGAAAGGCGGCCGCGATGCCGACACCCAATCCCAGAATCAGGCCCACAGCCATGGCGGTAAGGCGCTGCGGGTAGGCCGGAAACAACGGCGTCTTCGCCTCGTCCACGGTACGGATCGTGGAGGCGTGCATGGCCGCGGCGAATCCAGCCTCCTTGGCGCGCTGCAACAACAGCTGGTAAAGCTGCTGCTCGGATTCCAGCTCGCGGCGAAGCAGTTGCACCTGCGAGCCCTTCTCCAGGTCGCTCGAGACGCTTTGCTCTGTCGTGCGATAGGAAAGCCCGATCAGGTCTTCGCGGTGCTTCGCGGCGGCATACTCATTCTGCAAACGCTGCGAGCTGTTGCCGCGCTGCGCCGTCATGGTCTCCTGCAGCTGGCTGATCTGCGAGCGGAGGTGAATGATCTTCGGGTTCTCTTCCGTCAGCGGCGGCACAAGAGACGCCACCTGGGTCTGCAACTCGGCCAGCCTGGTCCGGGCCGCGGCATAGGCCGGATCGCTTACCACGTTCGGGGTGGATTCCGCGGACGAGTTCCGGGCCACCGAAAGCTGCGCTTCCTTCTCCATCCTCTCGGCCTGGGCCCGGACCAGCTCCGATTGCAGCTGGCGCAGCCGGTCCTCGCCCACGGTGTCGGTTTGCTGCGCCAGGATCAGCCCGTTTCCGCCCGTGGCGGCAAACAGCCGCCGCTGCGACTCTTCCGACTTCTGCTTCACGTCTTCGGACTGGCGCATCAGCCAGTCGCTGGTGCGCTTGGCTTCCGCGCCCCGGCTTTCCAAGTCCTCGGCCTGAAATTCGTTGGTCAGGGTGTTACAGAAACGCGACGCAAACGCGGGCTCCCAGGAGTCGCAGGTAATCTCCACCAGCCGCGTGATGCCGAGCGGCTTGACCTTCACTCCCTGCACCGTCTCGTGCAGCATCGTCTCAAAAGGAATCGTCTTCTTGCCGCCGAGGTGAAGCAGCCGCTCGATCCGCGACAGCAGATCATTTTTCGGTAAAAACGCCTGGTGCGGTTCAAGGATCAAACGATCTTCCACGTGACCGATCAGCGTGTCGCTTTGCAGGAGCTTGATCTGCGTCTGGACGTTGGTATCGCTGGGAGAGCTCGCTCCCGTGGGGTCCACTGACCGGAGATTCATGAAGTCCCCGTTCAGGCTCTGGATGTCCAGCGAGGTGCGGCTGCGGTAGATGGGCTGGGTGGTGAGATGGAGCAGAACGGCCGCCAGGAGACCGCCAAACGCGAAGCCGAGGACCACCCGCCTGTGGCGCACGAGGGTGCGATAGTAGTCCACATACAGACTGCTCCTGGGCTCCTCTTTTTCGTTGAAATGTTGGCCCGAAGGGGGTGGCGGCGCGGTGTCCAGCCATGCACGCTCTTCGGCGCGGCGCTCAATGGAGCGCTGCCACCGGCCTGTCTGTCCTGATCCGTTCTGCATGTGTCTCCTTCTAGACCCCTGTGCGCTGGATAACTTGCGCAAGACTGGCGAGCCGCCTCACGCCCGGATGTCAGCGAGCGTAGATTGCTGCTCCGGTCGCAACCTGCAGCACGGCCTCGATGGCTCGCCGCGATCCGGATTTCGCGGCACTGTTCGGGATAAATAAAATGTCGTTTGCGTAAAGCGGCACGTCGGGTGCCTTTCCGGCAAAAATATTCTTGACATCGACCGGAATTTCCTGCGGTGTCCCTTTGTTGCCTGGAAGCGGCCGCAGGATTTTCGCGCGCTTTGTGGCAGCCGTCGGATTGGTTCCTTCCGCAAGCGCGAGCGCCTGCAGAATGGACATGTTCTCGTGCGAGGCCAGCGGAAAGCCGCCCGCACGGTGGACCTCGCCCACCACATAGACAATCTCGCCCTTGGGAACGGAGACCACATCGTCCGGCATGATGGTGATGTTGTCGGCGGGATTTTTCGCCGCCAGAAGCTCGTCCAGCGACAGGGTCGCGGTGGTGAAGCGGCCGCTGCTGTCCTTGACCGCTCCGGTGAGCGGAAGCGGGCCCCACTGCGCCTCGCGGGTGAGAACGACGCGGGGACCGGCGTCCCCCCGCAGCCCCCCGGCCATCGAGATCACTTCGACCAGGCTCTTCGGTCCCTGCAGCTGGTGCACGCCGGGAGAGTTCACTTCACCGATGACCGACACGGCCCGGTTCTGGCTTTCGGTCAGGTTGATGGAAATCTGTGGAGAGGTGATAAATCGGCTTAGCTTAGAAGCAAGCAGAGTGCGCAGCTGCGCCAGGGTGAGGCCCACCGCCTGGACGCGGCCCACCAGCGGCAGATCGAAGCCGCCGTCCGTATCGATCCGGACGGTTTTCCCGGACAGCTCGTCCAGGTCCACCACGCTCAGCGCGATCACGTCACCGAGGCCCAGCGCAAATCCCTGTGCATCGGCAGCACCTTTCCCGGGCACCGGTTCCGCCGCGCGGGTAACGTCCTGCGGATTCGGCTGTGCCCATGAGGCGCCTGCCGGGCCCAGCAGATACACTCCGAGCAAGGCCGCCATAGGCAGTCTATGAAAAAAGAGCCGCATGATTCATCCTAGATGTAACGAGCTGATCTGGCGCCGCAGATGTCAAAAGTAGCCTGTCGACGACACTTCCGTACAAGCATCTTCATTGTGTTTATCATAGGCCGTGGGTAACCCTCTTAGGTAACAAGATGGTGTTACACGTCTTCAAAGAGCTTGGACAGACTAACGTTCATACCCAGAGCAATCACTTCCAGCATAGGCAAGGAAATGGATTTTCGGCCACGCTCCACATCGCTGATGAAACTACGGTCGATGCCGAACCGCTTCGCCATGTCCGACTGCGTCATGGCTCGCGCGACTCGCAGTTCACGGAGGCGGCGTCCGAAGCGGCTGCTTACATCTCTCCGCAGTTCCAACTCCGGGACGGAGCTGCGGACGTGCCGGAGCATAGTGTTCTTTCGTAACCCTGCTGGAGAGTGCTGCTGAAGTGCATGCAACGTCGGGATGCGTAATGACGAAGCGACGCCTGTCACCCCGGAGAGGGGCGAGCTTACGATGGGACTTCCCATGAGGTTCCTGTGGTGGTTAACCGTGCGTTCGCAGTGATAAAGACTCCGTAAAGCGAGAGTCGAAGTTGCTCAGGATGCGTGCCAATCCGATGTGCAGGAACAACAGTCATTGCTACACCGGTCCTCGTCAGACAGAAGGGTTTCCAAAGGGTGCAGTTCCTCTATTCTACGCAGTAGATAACACCTTTAGGCATCCTTGTAGCCTTTCGCCTACAGTATGGCGAGTGTGGGACGGTCGCGGCTTCACCTGATCCGGTGCACGTTGCGCCCAGTCTGCAGATGGACGTGGGGGCATCTCCGGTGCCGTGCGATCATCATCGAAAGCTGCCCGCGGAGCGGAGCACGCGAGAACGGTGGTGCGGCATGGACGTTGTGTTCGCTTGATCCGCCGGCCCCAGGAGCGTCATGCAATCCCGAGAAACTACTTTGGGTGATCCGTCCGGCAGCGAGCAGGAGCGTTCAGAAGTGGTCCCCCGGGAAGAGGTTCTGGTCCGTTTTCTCACGGGCCTGTTTTTTGCCGCGCTACTTTTCCGGTTGGCGCAGCCGCTCTTTTCGTACACCTCCTGGATGGTCTTTCTCCAGGATGACTGTTTCTATTACCTGAAGGTAGCTCAGAACATAGCGCACGGGCATGGATCCAGTTTCAACGGCGTGGCGCCTACCAACGGTTATCAGCCGCTCTGGCTCTGGATTCTTACGGCGCTAAGCCTGTTTACTGAAAATCCCCGTGCAATCCTTGGTTTTTTCGCACTGAGTAACTTCTTGGCTGCCATTGCAACCTTTCTGCTGTCATGGAGACTCTTGAGAGTCTCCGCCTTGCGGCCGCTTCTTCTTTTCACGTTTGCCGCGCTGGTAACGCTCTACTCTGTCACGCTCTTCGTCTACGGCATGGAAACAACCTTGACCGTGCCGCTGATGCTGGGCGTCACCTTCCTGCTGTCCAGGATCAGGTGGCTCGCCGAAAGCACATGGCGCGCCTTTGGCCTTGGCCTGCTGGTTTCCGCGATGGTGCTCTCGCGGATTGACACCATCATCTTCGCTGGCCTTGCCGCTTGTTTTCTGCTGGCATCCCGAGAACTCAGAGCCTTGATCCGGACGCCGCTGCTCCTCGGCGCCGGCGCCGGCCTTCTGCCGCTTCCCGCGTACTTCATCTCCAACCACATCTTCTTTCGAACCTGGTTGCCTGTTTCCGGCATGGCGAAGCAGCTTCGCCACTCGCATGCACCCTCTCTCGAGCCCTGGCGGGTCTTCTTCCATCCGCTGGCCTGCGGGTATCTGGTGATCGTACTGGCGGCTATGCTGGTCCTTCCCGCCGTGCGCCGCCGTCTCCCGTTGGCCACGTGGATTTATCCCGCGGTGTTGCTCTTTCCCTTTGTGTACTACTTCATTCTGAGCTGCGTGAGCGATTGGACCCTGTGGGGCTGGTACATGTACCCGATCCGGACCGCGCTTTGCATCAGTCTGGTGATTTTTTGCCTGTGGCCGCCGTCCGCACGCTGGCTGCGGCAAACGTGGGTCGTCGCCCTGCTGGTGCTTGCAGTCGCGGCCGGCGCTGCCACCCTGCGCTGGCGGCGCCAGCAGGAAGATATCGACGCCGCCTCCATCGAGCTCGAACACTTCGCCGAAACCCACCCTGGCACCTACGCCATGGGCGACCGCGCCGGCCGGGTCGGCTACCGTCTGCATGACCCGGTGATCCAGACCGAGGGCCTGATGATGGATCGCGCGTTCCTGGCGCATGTTGCGGCATCGGAGCCCCTGCGCAGCACTTTGGCTCAGTATGGGGTTCGGTATTACGTTGGGACCGCCTACGTTCCCTTTTCCGGCTGCTTTCACGCCGACGAGCCGGCCAAAGCTGGACCCACCTCGGCACACATGAGCGCGGAATTCTGCGAGGCTCCCCTGGCCACTTGGTTCCACAACGGGATTGAGACGCTGGTCTTCGAACTGAAGTGAGCCCAGGAAGGTCGCAGCCTCGTCGCCGTCGCCTCTCCTATCCACAAGCGATGAAGGGTTTGTCCCCGTAATTCACAGGGCCGTAAACCCCCATTCACAGTTGGGGCGATAATGTCCGATCATGCACACAGGCAAGCTTCTGCTCACAGCTCAGATTTTGGTACTCCTGCTTCTGTCTCTTGCACTTCCCGCCTCTGCGCAATATGAGAATGGCAGCATCGTCGGGAATGTTCGGGATTCGACGGGTGCCTCCGTGGTGGGTGCGGACATCACGATTACCAACACCGCAACCTCCGTGGTCAGCCGGACAAAGAGCAATGCGCAAGGCGAGTACGATGTTGCGCAGCTTCGGGCCGGCACATACAGCATTCGCGCCGCCGCCGCCGGGTTCGCAGACTCCGTCGCCAACAACGTGACCGTGTCCGTCGGCAATCGCCAGCGCATTGATCTGTCGCTGACGGCCGGGACCGCCGAGACCGTGGAAGTTGCCGATGTGGCGCTCCAGGTGCAGTCGGATACCAGTCAGCGCGACCAGGTCATCACCAATGTCCAGACCGCAGGGTTGCCGATCATCAATCGCAATTACTCTGATCTGCTCGGGCTGGTGACCGGGGTTCGGCAGGCTCCCACCGCCGCCACCACGACCAGCAACGGCAACAGCCTCACCCGTCAGGGGGCCTACAACGTCAACGGCCAGCGCTCAGTCTTCAATAACTTCCTGCTCGATGGCATGGACAACAACTCCTATGGCGAGTCCAATCAGGGCTTCGACAACCAGATCATCGCCGTCCCGCCTGACTCGGTCTCCCAGCTCAGCGTCGTCACCAACAACGAAAGCGCCGAGTATGGCCGCTCGTCGGGGGCCACGGTCAATGTCGCCTCGCAGTCGGGCGGCAACCGCTTCCACGCCACGCTGTACGACTTCCTCCGCAACACGGCGTTGAATGCCCCCGGCTTCTTCAAGCCTACGATCGTCGGCACCAACGGCCCCGTCCCGTTCCGCAAGCCCACGCTGAACCGCAACCAGTTCGGCATGAACTTCGGGGGTCCGATCCTGAAGGGCCACCTGTTTTTCTTTGTCGATTACGAAGGGTTGCGCTCCACCACCCGGCCGCTGTTCGTCTTGACCCTGCCCACCCAGAACGAGCTGAACGGTGTGCTGGGTGTTCCTGTGCGCAACCCGGTTACAGGACAGTACTTTGCCGCTAATACGGCCATTCCGCAGGGTGCGTTCAACTCCTTGTCGCTGCAGGTCGTGAACGCCTTCAAGACCATCAATGGGCTGCCGGTCACCGGTACAGCCGGCCTGAGCTACGCCTCGAACGACTACTCGGTCCAGATCCCCTTCACGGATAACGGAGATAAGGGTGACCTGCGGCTGGACTACGTGCCCAACCAGGTCTCGCGCTACTTCGTGCGCATCAGTGACCGCAAGGAGAAGGGCACCAATTTCCCCACCATTCCGCTGCCACTCGAAGGCCAGACGGCCGGTGCGCAGCGCATTCTCGACCAGCAGGTGGCTGCAGGGTACACGCGGCTGTTTGGCGCCAATCGCATCCTGGATCTTCGCCTTGGCGTGTCCCGCACCAAGGCCGGCAAGACACCGCTTTCGCAAGGCACCACGCCATTCAACATACCGGGGCTTCCCACCGGGTCGCTATCGGGAGGTCTGCCGGCGATCAGCATCACGAACTTCAGCGCGTTCGGGCGTCAGACCACCAACCCGCAGTTCCAGAACCCCTCGCTCGTCGACCCCAAGGTGAACTACACCTGGGTGCTTGGCAATCACTCCCTCAAGTTCGGGTATGAGTACGAGAAGGTGTGGATGGGCGTGCTGGACAACAACCCTCTCTACGGCTCTTTTACCTTCGGTGGCGGCTACAGCCTGTGCAACCTGAGCAACAGCCCTGCCCAGCCGGCCTGCAACACCAACACGCAGACCAGCGCCAATGCCGATAACTACTGGGCCGACTTCCTGTTCGGCAATACCAGCGCCTACTCGCTTGCGAACTACTTCGAAGCCCACCTCCGCGAAACGCTGCAGAGCGCCTACGCGCAGGACGACTGGAGAGCGCTGCCCAAGCTCACCCTGAACCTGGGGCTGCGCTGGGAGTACGGCTCGCCCTACTCCGAGCAGAACAATTACGTCTCCAACTTCGACCCCGTCAGCCAGACGGTCCTCACTCTCGCGCCCGGCGCGGTGGCTGGCAACGGCATCACCCCTGCCTCCGGAAGCGGCGTCTACGGTTCCACCCTGGTCAACCCTGATCTGAATGACTTCGCTCCGCGCCTCGGCTTTGCCTACGCTCCCACGGACAAGCTGTCCGTTCGTGGTGGCTTCGGCGTCAGCTTCGTGCATTACACCCGTGCCGGCTCGGGCGATATCCTCGCCATTAATGCGCCGCAGGCGCAGTTCGCTTCGGTCACACAGCCCACGCCGACCGCTGCCAACCACTGCGCCAGTCCGCTGCCCGCACGGATTATCCCGACGGGCAGCCTCACGCCCAGCTGCTACGCCACCGCCGATCAAGGCTTCCCCACGGCCCTGGCCACCAACTTCAACCCGGCCTCCGACAACATTACCTGGATACCCCGCAACACCCGCGACAGCTACGTGGAAAGCTATTTCCTCAGCGTGCAGCGGCAGCTATTCAAAAACACGCTGCTGGACGTCGCATACGTGGGCAACCACGCGCTCAAGCTGCAGGGCTTCCTCAATGCCAACCAGCGGTCCTTCAGCGGCACGGGGACTTACACGCGTCCCTACGCCAACTTCGCCGATATCACTGAGGCCCTGAACGAGTTCTCCGGCAACTTCAACTCGCTGCAGGCGCGCTACGAGCAGCGGTTTACCGGCGGCCTCACGCTACTGAACTCCTTCACCTGGGAACACTCGCTGGACAACGCCTCGGCGTCGCTCGAGGGCAATACACCCGCCCCCCAGGATGGCACCAACCTCGCCGCCGATTACGCGCAGTCCGATTACAACCTGCCCCTCATCAACATCACCAGCATGGTCTACGATCTTCCCTTCGGCCGCGGCCGCCGCTTCGGTCACAACATCAACCCACTGGTAGATGCCGTGGTCGGCGGCTGGCAGCTGAGCCTCGTCAACACCGCGCAGGCCGGCACACCGTTCAACATCATGTACACGCCGAATTCGGCTACGGCTGCGTCGCCGCTGATCTCCGCCAACTATCGCGGAGCCAATGCCTACCGTCCCAACCGCATACCCGGCCAGCCACTCACGCTCGGGCGCAGCATGCCGCTCGCCAACACAGGCTACATCCAGTATTTGAACTACAGCGCCATCCAGTTGCCCGCCACGCGTGGTCCGGTTCCCGCCGGTTCGCCCGCGGGAACCCTGGGACCACTGCTCAGCCCCTTTGGCAATCTTTCCCGCAATCCAGCCCGCTCTCCGGCCTTTTACGAGACCGACCTGGACCTCAACAAGCGCTTCTCCCTTCCATTGGAGGGACTCAAGCTGGAATTCCGCAGCGAGCTTTACAACCTGTTCAACCACACCAATCTGTACCTTCCGTCAAGCGGTTTGACGGGCACGTTATCTTCCTACAACGCATCGGGAGCCTTCACGAACTCCGGTCCGACCGGCGGCGGCATTGTCAGCTCCACCTTTCAGCCTCGCGTCGTGCAGTTCGCGCTCAAGCTCATCTACTAGAGCCCTACTCGTGTAGGTGCAGCTTTGTCGTCGCGGCCGGATTGGAGAGAACCTTGCATTTCGGCCCGTGACAGAGCTACACCTTCCAGGAAAACAGCGATCGCCCCAGTCAGGCTTCTTAAAAGCAAGAAGGCGGTCCGTGTACCTGCGGACCGCCTCCTTCTTGCACCTTGCCGACTACGTGTTTTGCGGGGCCACGCTGTGGAAGCCGTAAGTCTCATAGCGTGTGCTCAGCTTGCCGCCACGCAGCGAAACCACCGTGAACCCTTCCGGCGTCCCCAGCCGCGTGCCGTGCCACCAGTTGCCGCACACCGCGCCGCCGGTGATGTACGGAATGCCATGCCACTCCACACGCTCGTTCACGTGCGTATGCCCCTGCAACACAGCCAGCACATTATGGCCTTCCAGAACGCGGATTACCTCGGCCGAGTTCGCCACCGTAATGCCATGATGGGCCAGGGGCGTGGCGGGAGCCGGTGAATAGTTCTCAATCGCGCTCACCAATGGAATATGACCGCAGACGATGATCGGCGCATGCGGCGGCAGGGCCGAGAGATCGGCGGCCAGCCATCGCAGCTGCTCGGCCTCCACGCGGCCTTCATAGGATCGGTCCGGCGTGAGTCCGATGGTGTCGAGCACGACGAAGTGCACACCCTTGTGATCGAAGCTGTAGTATGTCTTTCCCAGGTGTTCCTGGAAGTAAGCTTTTCCATACATCGGGTCAGACGGAGTCATCCCGCTCTGCGGATTGACCCCAACGCAGTCGTGGTTGCCCAGCGTGTGGTACACCTTCAGGCCCAGGTCCTGCTGCGTCTTGTCGTACAGGTCGAACAGGCTCAACGTGCGCTGCTTGCTGACCGCGAGCGCGTCGAATACGTGATCGCCGCCGTGCAGCGCGAAGTCCGCATGCAGCGACCGCATCTTGCGGAAAGCCATGGCGCAGCCCTTGCTCCCTTCCAGCTCGGGCTCCAGATGAGTGTCCGTGCAGAAGAGAAAGTCGAAGTCCTGCGCGGCAGGCTCCGCAATAGCCGTGGCCATGCCGGGCGAGACGCAGAGTGCGGCTCCGGCCGAGCCGAGCAGCGACAAAAAACGACGGCGATCCGTGATGTGCATCGCTCGGTTATACACGCGTCCTGTGAACTTCGCGGTTCACAACGAGGCCGGAGAGGCTAGGGTGCTGTCACACGCAATGCTGCGGGAACAAACGGCGTTGCCAGCGACCTTGGGTCCTCGGTGAGATAGAAGGTCGGGATCTTCGGAAATTGTTCCTCCACCAGTTGCAGCGTGCGGAAGTCGAAGCTCTGGATGTCGCATCGGCTTTCGAGACCGGCTTTGGTGACGGCCCCCGCCAGCGTCGTCACAAAGGTCTGCGGGTCGACCGTGTGATTGCGCACCAGCTCCGGCATGGCCTTGGCCTCGGGTCGCTCCGCGACGGCAGGCGGAACGTAGTCGGGCACGATCTTTGTTTCCAGGTTGAAGTGCACCGTGCGGGCATTGGCCGCGCGTTCTTTCGCATGCGGCATGTTCCTGCCCGCGCCCGTGCTGTAGTACTCCGCATAGAACGCCGCAAAGCGGAACAGCTGCGCCGCATACGTGGGCGCATAGGGGCTCGGCATGTGCTCGCGAGCCGCAAAGGCCACAGCCACCGGCGAGAGCAGGAGATCGTTCTTCTGCGCGGCTCCGAAGTGCAGCTTGTCGCAGACGAACGTGCTCTGCGCCTCCGCCGAGGAGATGTCGCGCAGATACACGCGGTTGTCCATCGTGTACGGCCTTCCATCCGTGCGCCGGCAGCTCTGTGGGTTGTAGAACTGGTCGTGCCAGATCAGCGAGACGTGATCCGTGGAGACGCCCGTATCCGTCTCCAGCTCGGTTGCCAACTGGTCGAGGCCACTCTCGAAGGAGGGCAGGGTGTTCTCCGGCCGCAGGCCTCGTCCTCCGCGATGCGCCGACACCACGAAGCGTTTCAGCTTGGGATCGTCGGGCCGGGCGGCGCGCTCTTCGGTCAGCACCTGCTGCAGCAGGTCGGGCCTGTCACTGATCAGCCCGTCCACGCCGGTGCGGATCACGGCCCGCATCGCTTCCGGATCGTTGGTCGTCCACGGCACCACGCGAACTCCCTGCGCCTGCAAAGCCTGCACGGCGACCGTGGGCGTGGTAATCGGCAATCCGAACGCGGCCGGAGCGACGGTCCGGTCAACCGGAGACAACACCGGGATCACCGCACCATGCGCAGCGGCATGGGCTGCCGCTTTCACCATGAGCTCGCTCCAAGGATTCGCCATCTCACCGGGCTGGGATGCCGGTCCCGCGCTCTGTGTGGCTCCCGTCATCGCGCAAACCAGAACAGCGGCAGCAGTGCAGTGCTTGATCATCGACATTAGCTTCCTGCGAGTAGGTTACGGCTTCATGAACGAAGGAACGCCTTCGAGGATGCTACGCCACCGCAGTGGAGGGTGGGCGAACTTTGCAGGATCATCAGCGATTTCGGAACGGGTCTCCTTCTTCACTCCTTCACACAGCTGCCGTCATTGCCAGCTCCGTCTCCTACTTGAAGGAAGCCGGTATGCTCGTTGGCATGTGGTGCATACCCCGTACGCGTTCCCATGAAGGCTTGCTTCTCGCTTTCGCTCTGCTTCTCTGTGGATTGCCAATCCTCGCAAAGGCACAGAGAGCAGCGCTGCCTGCGACTCGCGCTAGCGAGCCCGCCCATGTTTCTACGCGATTGAACGCTGTTCCGTTCACCACAGGCGCTCACGGCGAGCTCCTGGCCGATATGTTTCTGCCGTCCACCTCAGGCCGGAGGCCAGCGGTCGTGTACCTCCACGGCGGCGCCTGGAAGAACGGCGATCGAACCCAGATGCAGGAGATCGCCACCGCTCTGGCTGAGAAGGGTTTTGTCGGCATGGCCATCGACTACGACGTGACCGAACGCGGGGATCGCTTCCCCCTTGCGTTGCGGGAGTCTGAGCGAGCCGTGGCATGGCTCCGGGAGAACGCGACTCGATTTGCTGTGGATCCGCGGCGGGTTGCGGTGGCTGGAAGTTCAGCGGGCGGTGAGCTTGCCGCACTCGTGGCGCTGGACCGCAGGCCCGTTCCGCACGCGGAGGTACAAGCTGCGGTGGTCTTCAACGGCGTCCTCGATCTGTCCTATGTCGGCCAGGACGCCACGGACATGGTGTCGCCGTATCTTGGCGGACCCTGCACCAGGGAGGTTCAGCTTTGCAGGGAAGCCTCCCCGGTCGCTCAGGTCCACGCCGGCGCTCCGCCTTTCTTCGTGGGGCACGGCACCGCGGATCGCATCGTTCCCTACTCGCAGGCCGAGCACTTCGTGCAGCTGCTGACGGCTAATCACGTGCCGGTCACGCCGTTTGTCGCCACTGGCGCGGGCCACACATACTGGAAAGCGGATGCGTGGTACGCAGCCAACACCGCAGCCATGGCGGCCTTCCTGCAGTCGTCGATGCCGGCAAGGTAAAGAAGTCCCAGAGGAACGCTTCGTGGAAGGTCGCGGCCCTACTGCTGCGTGGCGCTGAACGCGGTCGGCAGCGCGCCCTGCGGCTGGTCCAGATCGGATTCGAGGTTGTGCGCATGCCACGGCACACTCTCGTTGGCGACCTCATTATGTTTGCGCAGATACGCCAGTGCGTAGGTGCTCGCCGTGGGATCGTCTTTCTGGTCTGCGAACGTGGCCGCTTCGACCGCAGCCTTGTCCTTCAGCCCTAACCGCCGGTACAGGACCGCCAGGTTGTAGTGCGCGGCGAGGTCGTCCGGATCGATCGTCTGCACTGTCTCGTATTCCGAGCGGGCCTGGGCGTAGTTATGCAGCTGGTAGTAGCTGAAGCCAAGCTCGCGATGTGCGTCACGTGACTGCGGGAACTGCTGGATGACATGCTGCAGGTCGGCGATCGTCTCGTCCAGCTTGCCCTCGTTGCGCTCCACAAGCGCCCGGTAGTACAGCGCCCGCGCGTTGCCGGGAGCGATCTTCAGAGCCTGCTCCAGGTCGCCCCGCGCGTCGCTGTACTTCTGCCACTGGATGGCGGCCACGGCGCGGTTGGTGTAGCCGTCCGCGTAATCCGGCCTGATCTTCACCACATGCGCGAAGGCGTCCAGAGACGTGTCATATTGCTGCGCATCTAGGAGCGCGATCCCGTAGTTGTTCCAGCGCATCCACTCCGGGTTCTCACCCTGGGCTGGCGGGGTGGGACGGTTCTCCCCGGGGTAAATCGACATCGAGCTCGACGCCATGGATACGGTGGTCTGCTCATAGTGCTTGCCGTCCTTCATGTCCATCCCGAAGTCCATGAAGTGCTGATTGAAGCGCCGGTACTTCACCGTCGCGGTCAGCGTGATGGCTCCGGCCCCCTTGGGCATGTGGAACGAGTAGCGCACCAGTTGCGAGCGCCCTGACTGGATAGTGTTGTTGTACGCGACCACCCGGTTGTCCCAGACCTGGTGCTCCGCATTCAGCTCGCCCTTCACATTGATCAGGCGGTTCGTAAACGAGTGCGCCCGTTCATCCAGCTCGCCCGTCTTCGTGTCCACGAAGCCGCTCTCGCGCAGCACCTTGCCCGCCGCGTCCTTGACCGTGAAGTCTACCCAGCTTTGGTAGATGTCGCGCTGCTCCGGCACATGCGAGTGGGCGATGCCCTTGTTCTGGATCACGACATCCACTGTCAGCAACTCTCCCGGCGTGATCTGGAAGGCGACCCGGCCCAGCGGCGCGGTCACCTGCTGCAGCGAATTCGCGCTCGACTCCGCACCCGCCTTCTCGCCGTGCTCCAGCGCAAACAGGTCAATGTTGAAAACGTTCGTCTGCAGGAACGCAACAATGCGCTTGGATTGCTCCGCGAAGTGGTAGTACTCCGGCACCACCGTGTTCGCGCCCAGCCAGCGATGCGATGCCAGCTGCCCCTGCTTCGCACCGGGGTCCCTCAATGTCAGGGACTCTCGTTGCATGTGGCAAGTCTGGCAGGTGGAAACCTCCGCCTTCTGATAGAAGGGCAGGGGAGACTGCTTCGCGAAGGACGAGTTCTGCCACTCGTCATAGAGCGAGATCGCGCGCTGCCACTTATAGTCGTTTAGAGAGTGCGGCAGCGCGGCCTTGTGGCACGAGGCGCAGAACTCCGAGCTTTTGTAGAACGGCTTCATCACGGCCGCCGAGTGGCGATCCAGGTGAGCGAGGATTTCCGCATCGCTCACCGGCCGCAGGATAGGCTCGCCGCCTGCATCCACCAGCACCGCCGGAACGCCCAGCACATACGATCCCGTGCCCCGCGTATCCACTTTCTGAATGGAATGGCACACGGTGCAGGTCACGCCGTCGGCATCAAATGGCCGCCGCTTGTTCATTCCCGGCGACAGATTCCCGGCGACCAGCGCCACCGGGTCGTGGCAGCCTTCGCAGTGGCGTGAAAACTCCACGCCCTTCTCCTTGTTCAACAGCTCCACGTTGCGCAGGTACCACGGCGCGCGGTTCGAGTTCGAGTGCGCCGATTCGCGCCACTGCTGGTGGGAGTCCTGGTGGCAGTGTCCGCAGTACTGCGCCGTGGGAAAGCTCTTCGGGTCGATGAACTCCCCGTTGTCGGTGGTCATGTTCGAAGGCAGAAAGTGGTTGCTCTCGCTGAAGCGGTCGCTGTACTTCTGCGCGATCTTCTCGCTGTACTCATGCCTGGCTGCGACCGCTTCCTCGTGCTCGCTGCTCGCCTTGACGCCGAGCGGCCGCGCCACCAGCATTGCAGCCGCCCCAGTGACCAGGAGAAGGAGCAGCAGATACCGGTTTTCGCGGGAGCGTACGCGACGCAAAAAAGGAGGGAAGGCCATAAGACGCCGAGAGATATCTTAGCAGGATGAAGCAGCCACATTCCAGCCTGTGAACCAGACAGCAGATATGGATTTACCTTGAAGACAAACGTTTGCCCTGCTTGCTTGTTCCCGGTCCCGTCCTGGGGTTGAAGTCAGTCTCAAACTTTAGGTGGACTTGCCCGAGTAGTGATGGTGCTTCACCAATCAAGGGCGTAGTCACGAGTGTTCTCACTCTGCATGCGAGTTATGGGTGTCACTGATCTGCGGGGCGTTACCCTCGGCAAAGCATGCCGGATGCAGCCGCGGCTCTGCTTTCAACATGGCTACCCCTCCCTACCTGTGCCGAAGATCGAAAATTGTGCAGTGTCGTTCGGCTGTCGTATTCTCTGTGACGACGAGGTCCCTCATGAAAAGCAAACGTGCCGCCTCGCTCCCGCTCCGTGCCCGCTTCGGTTTTCTTCTCTGCTTTAGCGCCTGCGGCCCATGGATGTTCGCCCAGCAGCCCCGCGGCGAGATCCGCCCCACCGACGCAGCCACAGACCAGTTCGTCAGGGAGCTTCTGTCGCGTATGACGGTGGTGGAGAAGGTCGAGCAGATGGAGCAGGCAGCTGGCCAGCCCGCCTTTACTCCACCGGCCAAGGCGGAAGAGCTGGCTCGCAATGGGATCGGCAGCTTCCTCTTCTTCACCGACCCCGTCCGCATCAATGAGCTGCAGAAGATCGCGGTCACCCAGTCGCGGCTGCACATCCCTATGCTCTTCGGTTACGACGTCATTCACGGCTTCCGCACCATCGCCCCCATCCCGCTGGCGATGGCGTCCTCCTGGGACCCGGAGCTGGTCGCCCGCACGCAGGCCATGGCAGCCCGCGAAGCCCGCGCGGCCGGCGTGCAGTGGGCCTTCGCTCCCATGGTCGATATTGCGCGTGACGCCCGCTGGGGACGCATCATGGAAGGCGCTGGCGAAGATCCCTACCTCGGCGAGCAGATGGCCGCCGCGCAGGTGCGCGGCTTCCAGGGCCCATACATCGGGGCGCCCGACCATATCCTCGCGTCCGTCAAGCACTTCGCCGGTTACGGCGCAGCCGAGGGTGGCCGCGACTACGACAGCGCCTCGCTCTCCGACGAGCTTCTGCACAACGTGTACCTGCGGCCCTTCCATGCCGCCGCAGCCGCAGGTGCCGCCACCTTCATGTCGGCGTACATGGACCTCAACGGCGTACCCGCCACGGGGAACTCATGGCTTCTGCAGGATGTTCTGCGCAAGGATTGGAACTTCCGCGGCTTCGTGGTCAGCGATTGGGAAGCCGTGAAGAACCTGGAGACTCACGGTTTCGCGGCTAGCCCGCAGGATGCGGCCCTTCGCGCCGCCACCGCCGGCGTCAACATGGAGATGACCAGCTCCCTGTACCGGCAGTACCTCCCGACGGCTATCAAGAACGGCCAGTGGAGTGAAGCGCAGCTGGATGCGCTGGTGCGCCCCATCCTCGCGATGAAGTATCGCCTCGGCCTGTTCACGCAGCCGTATGTCGACATGGACAAGTTCCGTCACGAGACGCTTTCCGCCGAGCAGCGCGAAGCCGCACGCAATGCCGCCGAGCAGACCGCCGTGCTCCTCAGGAACGAGAACCACACCCTGCCGCTCAGTAAGAGCCTTCACTCGCTCGCCGTGATCGGGCCGCTGGCGGATAGCCCCTTGGACATCATGGGATCCTGGGCGATCCACGGAGATCGCCGCGACTCGATTACCGTCGCGCGCGGTTTGCGCGAAGCTCTGCCGGCTGCACAGATCAGCGTGACCGCCGGCGTGGAAATCACCCGCGGCGCGCCCACCATCTTCGACGAGCAGGTCGTCCCCGATCAGCCCAAGCTCACCACCGACGCCGCACGTCAGGCCGAGTTCGATCATGCTCTCGAACTGGCTCGCAACGCGGACACAACGGTCCTTGTGCTCGGCGAAGCCCAGACGATGAACGGCGAGAACGCCTCGCGGGCTTCGCTCAAGCTGCCCGGTGAGCAGGAGCACCTTTTAGAGGCCGTCACCGCGCTGGGCAAGCCCGTCGTGCTCGTCCTCATGACCGGGCGGCCGCTGGACATCACCTGGGCGGCCGCGCACGTGCCGTCCATCCTGAACATCTGGTACCCCGGTACCGAGGGTGGCCATGCCGTCGCGCGTCTCCTGCTGGGTGACGCCAGCCCTTCAGGCCACCTGCCCCTCACTTGGCCGCGCGACGTCGGCCAGGAGCCCCTCTTCTACAACCACAACATTCCGCACAATCCGGAGAATACCGATCGTCGCTATTGGGATCTTTCCAGCACCCCGCTCTTCCCCTTCGGCTTCGGTCTCAGCTATGCGGATTTCACCGCCAGCGATCTCGCGCTACGCTCCGCCGAGATCGCCGAGGGCGGCACGCTGCAGGTCAGTGTCAAGCTGCAGAACACATCGTCGGTTGCAGGCGCGCAGGTGCTCCAGCTCTACACGCACCAGCGCGCAGGCAGCGCTTCGCGACCGGTTCGCGAACTGAAGTCGTTCCAGAAAGTGACCCTCTCTCCCGGCGAATCGCGCACACTCGATTTCGCCGTCCCTGCCGGCGAGCTTTCCTTCTGGAGCCCAGCCCTGCATCGCCGCGTTCTGGAGCCTGGTGTCTTTGACGTGTGGATCGGGAACGACTCGAACGCTTCGCTCCACTCCACCTTCCGTGTCATCGGCAGCGGCCAATAAACTTCCGCACGCCTTGAGCCTCTAGTGCAGTTCTCCCTTTGCCCTTGACTATTCTTCTGAGGGGCCTCATCCCGAGGATTGAGGCGCTAGCCCGACAAGTTCGGTTCAACATGCGGTTGTGCTGCGAACGCCGATCAAAGCCTTCTCCAGCCAGCTTCTTGAGGCTCTCCGATCCCGGTGCAAAGCCGACTATGGCACCTACTTGCCGTCGCAAAGGGCCATTCCTCCACTCACGCGTCACCGCCAGGTCCATGGCTGAATTTTTATGGCTTGGCTGAAGCGTTGCTCCATTTGTTCCACTTGGCCGTGAGCGCTGGATCGGACAGGGCCTTGATATAGACTCCACCCACGACGGAACGGGCATGGAAATGCATCGCAGCTCCACTTTTCGTGTCATACCAGTCGGAAAGCGGTACACGGTCCGGCGTCTGGTTGGTCCAAAGGTAAATAGGATCGATCAGTGCATTGTATTGCTTCGGATCGGACGCAAGAGTCGCGGTCCAGACCAGCCAATCGAGTTTGGTATAGTCGGCGCGGACATCGAGTGGGAGTCCATACTTATTGATCTTGGTCATGTAATAGGCCAGCTCGGTTTCGCGAACCTTCTTCGGAAACAGGTTGAAACCGAGCATCTGATCCCACACCAGGTTGTACTTCTGGCTCCAGGTGTTGGGGCTGTCGAAAGCCAGTTTGTAGTGATCTCCTTCGGCGGCCATGGACACCCACTTCGCCGCCATTGATCTCGCGGTAGAGCTGTACTCGGTGGCGACGCTCTCCTTGCTAAGCCGATGGGCCAGGTCGGCGTACGCGGCTATTCCCTCGATCGCCTTGATGGAGAGGTTTGCATTATGGGCAAGGTGACCCGCAAAATCGTCCGTGCTCAGCTGGTTTTCCGGATCGAGTCCTTTCTCTTTCAAGTATTGGGCCCAGCTGCTCAGTTGCGGCCAGAAGCGCTCTGCGAGCTGGACATTGCCCTCAGCCCTTGCCAGAGCATCCATGAGGATGAGCATGTTGCCGCTTTCCTCGACCGGCATCTGGTTCTCCTCCGTTTTCTCTCCCCCGCCGTAGACCTGTCCGTTGGCCAGAGGGTATTGCCCCAAATCATGCGGAGAAAACGGGAAGTGCCAGCGTCCGAGAGCGGAGTACTCGAGCACTGGAAGGAGCTGCGCCTCAAGCAGCTTCGGCTGCAGGAAAAGGAACAGGGGCGCTGACGGGTAAATCACATCTACCGTAGAGACATCGCCATTGGAAGTGTTTTCCTTGGGGAACATCATCGCATCGCCGTTCAGATCGGCAGCGATCTTATGAGCGGCAAGCGATTGGCGGTAGGCAAGGATGGCGATGGCCGCATAGTGTTCTCCTCCAGCTCTAGTCAGATCGTCGCTCAGGTCTTTGTCAAAAGCCGTGCCTTGCGCGTCGAGAGCGGAATACTGGTCTTCTGAAAGATCAAGCAACTCCCCCTCACCCATATTGTTCCGTTGCCAGTAGGGGCGGAGATTGCGCTGAAGATATTGAATGGCATAGCCCTCGGTGTAGGCAACAAGTAGATGTCGCTGGACGGGCTGTGCCGAAACCGAGCCAAATTCAAGAGCCGCAGCAAGATGGGAGGCCGCTCGCCCGGCGGGTTGAGGCATGCCGATGGCATCGCTTTCGCTGAGTTTTCCTGTGGTTGCGAAACCTGATACCGCACCCGGCGCGATGACGGTCGTTGCTTCTTCGTCCTTTGGAACTGCCAGATGGAAGTAGCCCCAATCTATACGGAGATCGTCGCCGGAGCGATTCAGAATGTTCTGCTCCCGCGATCCAACGGAGAGAACATTCAGCCGCGAGGTCTGGTTCCGGAACGCCAGTACCTGCTGGCCTCTCTCGTTCACCGCGATAGCCGGATCGACGTCGAGCAGAATCGAGACTTTGTGCGAGGCTCCGTCGGTTGCCTGTGCGCTCCAGGTCAGATAAGTCACCGGCCGCGACAGGAGATCAATGTTATTCATAATCGCTGGCGTGAAAAATGCGAGCTTCAGTGTGAGTCCGTCCTGGCTGAACTCGTACCGCGTATGAGTTGGCGTAATGGAACGTGCGGTCTGATGCATCGCCGGAAGCGGATCAGGACGGCGCCCCGCGGCACGGCCCATAAAGCGATACGACTTGCCGTCAATGCGCGCGATACCACTCATCGGCTGCGGGGTCCCCGTCCAGTGGGTCGTCTCAGAATCGGTGAGATTGTCGGTCGTCGACCAGACGCTGAAATAAGGATCGTGGGTAATGAGCGGCGTTGCCGGCACTCTCTCCTGGCAGATGGCGGAGATGGCACCAAGACAAGAAACAAGCAAATATGCAAACAACGACCCAACAGATTTCATGCGTTCTCCTGTGGAATGTGAAGTGGTGTTCTCTCGGCCGCTCCCTGCCGCCAGAGAGGATGTAACGCTGACCCATGGCTACTGTGCGGCGTTCCCCCGCCTGCACTCAATTACGGCACGTCTCGCGCCTTCTGTACTCGCCACGGTCTGCACCCGTCCCGTTCCGCCTGCGAAATCATACTCCAGGCGCTCTGCGGCGGACTACCGGACTTCTGCGAGTCCTTCTTTTCTACCGCACATCAACTCCAAGCTGGTCCGGGCGTGTATCCACGGAGCTTCGCCGGTTCGCGGCCCTCAGGGCCGTGTATTGCTTGACCATTGCATCGGCCTTCTCCTTCTGGCCTAATCCCGCATAGGCACGCGCTATGAGGTAATAGGCTTGTTCGAGCTGAGGATTATATTGGATGGCCAGAGCCAATTGAGTAACTGCTTCCGATGTGCGGTGCTGATTCATCAGGAGTCTTCCCCGCTCGCAGTAGGCCGGGGCATAGTGGCTGTCCGCCCCGAGAGCCTGCGTCAGCAGCGACTCTTCGTTAATTTCATCCTGCCGGTCACGAAAGACAAGAGCGAGTTGGTAATAGGTGCGCGGCTGCGTGGGCTCCAGTTGCATTGCGGTGCGGTACTCCAATTCTGCGCGGTCTGTTTCAGACTGCGCCGCCAGCACGGTGCCAAGCAGATAATGCGCTTGGTACGACTTGTTATCGAGGGCCACGGCATGCTCCAGGTCGGCGCGGGCCTTATCGAACAACATGGCGTCGGATTCACTTTCGGCGGACGTGATAAGAAACGTTGGTGAGTCCGCATACTCCTTGCGCTGATTTCCCAAAAGGCGGTTCACGTCCTTGTAACGGCCTTCAAGTTGCAATACGTTCGCCAGAAGCAGCAGAGTCGGTAACGAGGGGTGAGTCTTGTAGTCCATTTCAGCCACCGTCTGCGCTTCCACGAGCCGATGGCCCGCCATGTAGACAGTCACAGCTTCCTGCATCTCTTGCGAGGGAGTTACAGTTGTGGCACGGAAGCTGCTAAGTGCTCCGAGTGCACTTTCGACATCTCCGCCGCTCATGTATTCGCGAGCCAGGGAAGCCGCGATGCTGGTGTTGGTCCGCCACGCAGCGTGCGCCTTCGCGAGAGTCTCTTCTGCTTTGGCTACATCCCCGTTTCCTTCGTATGCTGCCGCAAGCAGAAGGTCGATTCGGGCATCGCACCTGCCTTTCGAGAGGTTTTCCAGTGCTTCGACACCTTCCCGGTACTGAGCCCGCTCCAGAAAAACGCTGGCGTTGCTGAGCGCCGCCTCTATTTGGGGCTTTGATGGACATGAACCGGCTCTCGTTGAGGCCGCCTGATGTCCTGCGCTCGCACTCTGTGGACCGTTCGCCGCAGCCTCCGTCGCTCCGGAAAGCAAACGCAGAATGGCCAAAGCAGCAAACAACACGATCATTCGAGCGCGGTGCATGGCCGCCATACTAGCCCACTCCGAAGCTGTCCGCAAAATGACATCGGCTCTTGGCGCAGCTCAGCGAGTCTGCAATGCTGGCGCACCTAGCGGAGCATTGGGACCGGCGCAGGGATTGCCGCCGCACAGTGCGCTAAGGATGCCTTTGCCCTCGACGATCGTGTAAATACGGTCTGGCGCCGGCAGCTTCACAGTTTCTACCGTCCCGGAGGGCCAGTGGATTTCAGCAGATCCCGCGTCCGTTGCGTCGCCCAGACCAAAGTGCGGCCTCCGATCGTTCGCTGAGAGATAGCTTCCGCTCGCTAAGACATCCTGGCGCATCCGGGTCCCATTCGCTTCCAGGTAGACTGTCGCGCAGGTAGCATCGCGGGGGCTCTTCGGACCGCCGATCAGTTGCATCTCCACCCAGTGGTGCCGATCGGCATTCACGTTCCTCAGCAGCACGGGAGGTCCAATATTGGGATTGATGATCACGTCGATCTTTCCGTCGTTGAAAAGATCGCCAAAAGCCGCGCCGCGGCCCGCAGTAAGCACGGCAAGTCCGGAGCCCTTCACCGCCGGCACAGGTTCGAACCGTCGTTGCATCTCTGGGGCGGGTACATTGTGGTAGAGGAGCGGGCGCTCAGCATAGCTCATTCCCCATCGATGTCTGTCCACTTCAGGGTAGGTGTGGCCGTTGATCATCATCAAATCAAGCCATCCGTCATTGTCATAGTCTATGAAACCTGCTCCCCAGCCCACAAAAGGGATCGAGTTTCGCGCAACACCGTCGGTGTAGCTCACGTCGGTAAAGCTGGCAGCACCATCGTTGCGGTACAGCACCTTGTAATCGTCGCTGAAGTCGGAGACGAACAGATCGATCAGGCCGTTATTCTCGTAGTCGCCCGCGGCGATGCCCATGGAGGCTATTTCTCGCCCTCCCCCATTCAACGCGAACCCAGAAACGTAGCTATCATCCTCGAAAGTTCCGTCGCCCTTGTTGATATAGAGGAAGTTCGGCTCTGAATCGTTTCCGACGACGAGATCCGGCTTGCCGTCGCCGTTCAGATCCATGAAGATTGCGGTGAACCCGTAGTAACGATCTTTGTCTTCTACGCCGGCTTTGGCGCTCACCTCCGAGAAAGTTCCGTCGCCGTTATTGTGGAACAGGTGGTCGGCTTCACCGGGCAGGCCTCGTGGCCCGCAGTTCACATCGGCCCCCCGGTATTGGCAGGAGGCGTAGCCGACGGCTTTTGAACGCGCGACAGGCATGTTGTTGCGGTCGATGTGCACGTAGCCGGCTACGTACACATCGAGCCAGCCGTCTCCGTCATAGTCGCCCCACGCCGAACCGGTCGACCAGTTTCCGAGAGCCACACCCGCCTTCTCCGCCACGTCGGTAAACGTCCCGTCGTGATTGTTGTGGTACAGCCGGTTCTTTCCGAAGTTGCCCACAAAGATGTCTGGCCAGCCATCGTTATCGTAATCGGCAACGCTCACGCCGTATCCCCAACGATCGTTGGCTACACCGGCCCGCGCGGTGACGTCGGTAAACGTTCCATCATGATTGTTATGGAAGAGAGCGGCGTGTGGCGGCTGCTCTTTCCCATCGAGCGCCGCGAACGTCGAGCCGTTCAACAGGTAGATGTCCAGCCAGCCATCGTTGTCGTAGTCGACCAGTGCGACACCCGAGCCGTTCGCCTCTACGATAAATTTCGTCTCCGGGACACCCCCTTTGTGCATCCATCCGGAAAGCCCCGCGGATGTCGTGAGGTCCTGAAACACCACCGGCCCACTGTCCACAAACCCGCCCGCAGTGATGGGTCTGCCTTCTTTGTCGAAAACCGGCGCTGACGTGACGCCCGACGCGATGCCTCCGCCACCTGCTCGCGGAGACTGCTGAGCCAGGCACGTGCCGGGAGTGATGAGCAGAACGGCCAGAAAGCAGCTGGCCAGATCACGAATACGCAAAGGCGGCCCTTCGCACGACCGCCTTAGAATACATCCGGCCTGAACGGTAGAGGCTTCCCCAAGCGCCCGTTCATCGCTGCAAAGCTGTGCCAGGCAACAGGTCTGAAGCGCCGTGGCGTTGTCGCCCGGTTCGTCTCGGGCCCTGCGCGCGTCCAAGCAGATCAAAAAGAGGCTGCCGTCCCCGATTGGGAAGGGGCAGCGTACCCGTCGAAATTTTCAACTTGACGGCGCCGGAACTCCGGTGCTATTTTGCCTGACGATCCTCGGTACCAATAAGCAAGTGTCTTGAACTCGCCTGTTCTGGCGTGAACTGGAGTTCTTAGTGTTCAAAAACGGAAACGGTAAACGCACGCGGCTTTCCTCTCCAAGATCGGTTTCTCGCGCCCCGTTGAAGACAGCGACCTCAGAATCCTGAACCACTCGCAAATGCAATGTCGATCAAGACTTCGGTCGAATTCACCCACCGGTTAGAACTACGTGCACGGGGAGAACAAAGTGAAGCTTAGTGTCAGGCTTTCGGTCTTTTTTCAGCGTTCGATTAGTGTCCAGGTGGCACGAGCGGTGTTCGTAATTCTGGCGATGTTCTTCATGATCGCGTTAGGTTCAGTTGCCGGTCGGGCGCAAGGCACAACGAGCGCTATCGATGGAACGACCGTAGACAGCACAGGTGCGGCCGTTGTCGACGCCAAGGTGAGGGTTACAAACGTAGCAACGGGGGTGGTCTACAGCGTCACCTCGAACAGTCTTGGCGCGTTCCACGTTACCCAGCTTCCTCCAGGCAGCTACACCATGGAAGTGGAGCACACCGGCTTCGAAACTCAGAACATAAGAGCTTTTCAGCTGTTCCTCGATCAGCACCTGCAGCAAAACATCACATTCCGGATCGGCCAGGCGGCGGAAACCGTCTCGGTTTCCTCGGCTGCGCAGCTCCTGGATACAGAATCATCGAACCAGGGACAATTGATCCAACACGAGCAGATCATTGATCTGCCCTTGAACGGACGTGATGTCCTTCAACTAGCTCAACTCTCAGCAGGTGTGACGCCTGTCATTTCGGGTATGAGCTCCCCGGCCTCCTCATGGACGGGGACGCAGGTAGTCTCCGTGATGATCGGTGGCCTGCGAGAGGACGATACCAGTTACCTGTACGACGGAATTGAAACCCGTAACGCCTGGTATGGCGCCGACGGACTTCTTCCCTCTCCTGACAACGTCCAGGAATTCAAGGTAGAACAATCCGGTTCGTCCGCTGCGTTCGGCGATGGAGGCGCTTTCATCACACTCGTGACGCGGTCTGGAACGAACCATGTTCATGGTTCTGTTTTTGAGTTTCTTCGCAACACCGACTTCAACGCAAAAAACTATTTCAGTACCACCATTCCTCCATATCACCAGAACCAGTTTGGCGCATCCATCGGCGGTCCCGTTAAGAAAAACAAGATGTTCTACTTCGTCAACTACGAGGGGTACCGTCAACTTAGCTCATTGGACACATACAACAATGTACCTACCGCGGCGCAACTCGCTGGGAACTTCAGCGCGGACACGGCTCAACTCGTGAATCCCAAGATGCCCCTCGCCGGCGGGGGTTACGCGCCGTTTGTGGGCAATCAGGTTCCGAGTCAGTATTGGGATTCGATTGGCCAGAAGATTTTGGCCTTGTATCCGGCGCCCAACGGCTCCTTCATCAATGGAACCCAGAATATCCACTATCTCGCAAACACTGTCCTCAACTGGGATCAGGAGAACTTCAGGTGGGACTACTCCATCTCGAGCAAGGATATTGTCTTCGCCAGGTTTCTTCATCAAGGTCTGACTGAGACCATCTCGGATATCACACGATACAGAACAAAACTCTATCCTTCCAACCCCATGAATCTGGCGGTCGGCTGGACGCACGTTTTCTCCCCAAATCTGGTGAACAACGTCCGCTATGGATGGTCGCACACGGCTGTGGGCGTGCAGCGCATCGACGGCTATCTGCCTGCCGACGGGAACCCGCTTGGATTGATCAATGAGCAGGACCAGCCCGGTTCCTATGGCTATCCTGCTTTCAGCATTACCAACTACGCGAATCCCGGCTCATCGCAAGGGACTGACATCGTCCGCGAAGGCATGAACATGTGGACAGAGTCGCTCATGTGGCAGAAGGGACGCCACCAACTGACGGCAGGTCTGGACCTGCGCTACCAGCCGATCTACCTCTACGAGGACTGGAAGGGAACGACCCTCACGTTCAACGGAACCGAAACCGGCGATCCAATTGCCGATCTACTAGTTGGTGTACCTTCCGCTGCGGGAACCGCGATCGGCAACCCCCAGTTGAACTTCAGAATGTGGTACCAAGGCTACTTCCTCCAAGACAATTGGAAGGCTAACAAGCACCTGACTATCAATAGCGGCGTGCGCTGGGAACATCAGCAGCAGCCCGTGGACACCGCGAACCACGTCGGCAGCTATGATTTTGCTCACAATGTTGATCTTGTCTACCCGGCCACTAACGCCCTGGGCCTGGGAAGGAACATGGTGATACCGCGTTACTACAACTGGTCGCCACGCCTTGGCTTCAACTACGCTCCTTTCAGCAACGGCAGCTGGGATATCAAGGGTGGATTCGGACTGTACTGGCTCCAACCAAACATCAACCAGTACGAAGTGGAAGTCGATACTCTTACAAATTATCTCGTCGAAAACTACACGCAAGCGGCACTGGGAAAGCCGCTCAATTTCACCACAAATCAGCTCTTCGGCCCCGCGATCTCCAACACCAATGGTGCGGCATTGCCGACCATTTCCTTCATGCAGCAGGATGAAAAGACTCCGTATGCGTACGAGTGGAACCTTTCGCTAGACAAAACACTCGCGACTTGGCTTTTTGAAGCTACGTACATGGGTAGCTCGTCGCATCACACTGAAATGAGAGTAGAGATCGATCCTGAACTTCCGGGCGCGGTTTACCCGCTGGCAGGTTTCGCGGCGGTCGAGGAAAATGGCAACTTTGGTAAATCCAATTACAACGGCCTAATCACCCGCGTGGAGCATCGTTACAGTTCGGGATTCACCGTGCTGGGCTCATATACCTTTTCAAAATGTCTCTCTCTTCCGTGGCAGGACCAGTTCTCATGGCATCCGCTCAATCTCAACGCAGACCGCGGGCACTGCACATGGGATCTGCATCAGAATCTGACCGCGAACACCGTTTACGACCTTCCGTTCGGCAAAGGCAAGGCCTTTCTCAACAGGGGTGGCCTCTCAGATGTCTTGGTCGGTGGATGGAAGCTTGCGGGGATCGTTGCCCTTCGTTCCGGCCCATGGCTTACACTTGGAAGCTCCCAGAGCTTGGGAACCTTTGTCAATGCATTGCCGAACGTCAGCGGCCCAATTAACAACAATGCGCTGCATGGCGGCTTAGGCAAGAATGGCTACCTCGGACCTTATTTCAACACGCAAAATGTAACAAGGATCACGGCGATCGGTGTCCAGGGAAATGCCGGCGTCGCCAACATCAATGGACCGGGCAGCGCAACCTGGGACCTTTCCGGAAGCAAGACCTGGAGCTTCGCCGAGCGTTACCGGTTGAACTTCAGAGCAGATGCCTTCAACGCGTTCAACCGCGTCAACTTTGCTGGACTGAGCACGAATGTGACCAGCTCCACCTTCGGCAAGCTGACGAGTGCTGGGCCGGCTCGAACGATTCAACTTAGCATGCGTCTGGAGTTTTAGGCATTTAGCAAGGTCGCGTCCACCGCGATAGCTATCGAACAAGTGCGATCAGCGCGAGGCGATCGACGACAGAGGGATCAAACCGCACGTGCGGCCACTGCAGGAGTGAGCTGCACGGCGAAAGGCAGGATGTGTTCACAAGACCGGAGACATACGGATCTCCGGAGACTACGTAATCCGGTGCTTCACATTCCGCAGACCGATCGGCAGGTTGTCCTGCCCGAAAGGCGCACATCAAAGCTCGACCGTCTGTCGCTTGTTCCTTTCGCAGCGTTAGGTTAGCCAAAAAGGCCTTCAAGTTCGGAGCCTGACAAGGAAGATGTAACTTGGAGGCAAGCGTGAATCGCCGACAGTTTGTAACGGGGACAACAGCCGCTTTGGGGACGACAGCGTTTCCGGCAGGAGCGTTGATCCATGATTCCAAGGCATCCCTGAACTCCTTATCGGTTGCAGAGCACTCCACAGTCAAGCGGCCCAACCTGATCTATGTTTTCGCCGATGAGTTGCGTTTTCAATCCTGCGGCTACAATGGCGATTCGTATGCTCGCACGCCGAACATCGACGCTTTCGCGGCGCAGGGCTGCAACTTCGCCCAGGCGGTCTCCAACACGCCCGTCTGCGCGCCCTATCGCGCTTCGCTCATGACCGGGAAATACCAGTCCAGCACAGGCATGGTCATCAATGAGCTCCGGCTCAGCCCGGAGCATGAGTGCTTCGGGCATGCGCTGAGCAGGTCCGGGTACCAAACGGCGTACATCGGCAAGTGGCACATGTGGGCCAACCAGATGGGCCATCACAATCTGGTAAAGAATGGCTTTGTTCCACCTAGCTCCTATCGTCTGGGCTTCGATCAATATTGGGCCGCTTACAACTTCAACCATCAATACCAGCATGCACCGTACTTCCTGAACGATGCCACGCCGCACATCCGCAAGCAGTTTGAGCCCGATGGACAGACGGACATGGCGATCGATTACGTCAAAGCTGTCGACCATAGTACGAGCCCATTTGCGCTCTTTCTTTCCTGGGGACCACCCCACGATCCGTGGGACGCCGACAACATCCTGGCGAACTTCCTGGATTTCTACCGCGACGTGGATCTGCCACTGCCGCCTAACTACACCACGACTCCGGATCCTTACACCGACGCATGGCAGAAGCTGCCGCCCGACTACGACCAACTGGTGCACGCGTGGCGCAAGGTGTATTACGCACAGGCTGCGAACGTCGACTGGAACCTGGGACGGCTGCTCAAGGCAGTGGAAGAAGCGGGGATTGCCGAGAACACGATCTTTGTCTTCACCTCCGATCATGGCGAGATGTTCGGTGCACACGGCCGGCGGGCCAAATTAATCTTTTACGAGGAGGCCGTGCGTGTACCATTCCTGATTCGATGGCCCGGGCACATCCCGGCGAAAACTGTTTCCGAAGCACTACTGGGTACGCCGGATATCATGCCGACGATCCTTTCCATGCTCAACGTCCCGGTCCCCTCCACCGTGGAGGGGAAGGACATGAGCAGCCATGCGCTAGGAAAAGGTGGCGCCGATCATGATGCAGCCCACATGCAGGGCATGGGCGCAACCGCAAACTGGGTGGATGGAACCGAGTGGCGCGGCTTGCGCGATCATGAGTACACCTACGGGATCTACCATCGCGACAGGAAGGAGTTGCTCTTCAATCATCGTAAAGATCCTTTCGAGATGGTGGACCTGGCCCAGGATCGTTCCTTCACCAGCACGGTGGAGCACTATCGGAGACTTTCTGAAGCTTGGCGCAAGGAACAAAACGATACATTTGAGGCGTGCAGCTGGTACCAGAGCCGATGGGCAGTCGATCGAAACATCACCAACACGGCAAAGGGTGTTGGGCAAGATCTGAACTCGCTGAAGCAGCTTGTCGAGAAATGGTTTCCGAACGGTGCTGGCGACCAGGCTGTGGACCTGCCTGCATCGCACCCAGCGTAGCTTGGGAGCGGCCTTGAAGCGCCATCGCTTGTGAAAGCGCTACGTTTGGAGCAACTACTCGCGGGGGAGCTTGAAAGGCCCAACGGCTAAGTCTGTGGATGAAATCAACATTGCATCCACCGGTGTACAGCGGTCCGCATCGAAGAGCAGCGATGCCGCCCGTGCATAAGTCACGCCGTGTCTCTCGGACTGCCCGGGACTGATCGCTCGCGGTTCGGTATCGCACGACGTCCTTTCTTCCGTTCACTCTGTGCAG
This sequence comes from uncultured Acidobacteriaceae bacterium, assembly GCA_964246235.1. Classification (GTDB taxonomy): domain Bacteria; phylum Acidobacteriota; class Terriglobia; order Terriglobales; family Acidobacteriaceae; genus Granulicella. The sequence goes on along the minus strand of CAXTPR010000006.1, from coordinate 14,668 downwards.
CGTGCTGCGCTTTACCTGACGAGGGCCGTCAACTCGGTTTTGGTGAAAGCGTGAACTCCAGCGAGCCGCCACGTATCACGTCGTCGTGCAGTAGCTTGACCGTTGAGATGTGCTCGCCATCACGGCGAACCTGATGCACGAAGCAGTGACCCTCGGCATTGTTGGCTGCGGTAATGGTCAGGCGCTTGCTGCCAGCCACCGACAAGATCACGCGATCAAACAAAGGTGAGCCGAGTACATATTCCGGCTTGCCAGGACAAACGGGGTAGAAGCCACAGGAGCTCAACACGAACCACGCCGCCATTGAACCTGTGTCCTCGTCGCCCGCAAAGTTGTCGGGAGTGTAGAGATCCTGCAGCACACGGCGCACCCAGTACTGCGTGCGATCCGGTCTGCCCGCGAGAGCGAACAGGTATAACACGTGGTGCACGGGCTGATTGCTGTGCGCATACTGTCCGAAACGCACAGCGGCCATCTCGGACATCTCGTGGATCTCCTCGCCATAGGCTCCGGTATGGAAATCCGGTGCCATGCTAAGCATCGTGTCGAGGTACTCTACGGCTTTCGCCGCTCCGCCCATAGCCGCAAAGAGCGCCTCTGGATCGTGCGGAACATCCCAACGATGCTGCCAGGCCGAACCCTCGACGTAAGGACTGCCCCAGCGGATCGGGTCGAAAGGCTGCACCCACGTGGCGTCTGTGTGTTTGCCGCGGAGAAACTTTGTCTCCGGATCAAACAGGTGGCGCCAGTTGCCGCCGCGTTCGCGAAACATGGCTGTGTCCGCGGCGTGTCCCAGGCGGTCCGCTATTTGAGCAAGACAGAAGTCACCGTAGGCCGAATCCACAGTTTCCGCCGCAGATTGTTCCACACGGTCTTCGGGAACGTATCCCAGCGCCAGGTACGGTTCCAGGCCGCGGCGGCCATACCCCTTTTCGGGATCTCCGGACTCGGTTGCATGCTTCCTCAACGCGGTATAGGCCGACTGCACGTCAAAGCCGGTGATTCCTTTCACAACGGCGTCTGCAAAGACCGCATCGATGAGGCTGCCGGTCATGCAGGCGCGGTAGCCCGGGCTGGGAAACTGCGGCATCCATCCACCCTCACGCGAGGCGTTTACCCAAGCCTGCAGAATCTCTCCCAGCCGTTCCGGAAATAGAAGGGACATGAGCGGATACCAGGCACGGTACACATCCCAGTAGCCATGGTCCGCGTACATCACGCCAGGTTCCACTTTGCCATTGAACGCGCTGTAATGCACCGTTTTCTGGCTGGCATCGATCTCGTGCCACGTGCGGGGAAACAGCAGCGTGCGATACATCGCCGAATAGAAGACCCTCCGCTGGGCCAGCGTACCTCCTTCTACTGAAGCACGCTCCAGGTGCTCCGTCCAGGTCTTCTCCGCAGCGAGGCGAACTGTTTCGAAGCTGCGCTTGCCGAGTTCAGTCTCAAGATTCCGAAGAGCCTGCTCCTGAGAAATGAAGGAGGATGCGACGCGCACGGGCATGATCTCGCCGGCTTTGGCAACGTAGCTCACGGTAAGGAGCTTGCCATCTTTTGACTCGCGGGATTCCAACCGGATCGACGCCGTGTGGCCTGCTGTTTGGCCGAAGCGGAAGGCATAATACGTCCGGAAACCTGGTGGCGTTCCTCCGGCGGAAACAGACGTGCTGCAGAAGAGCGTACCGGACGCTGCGTCCAGAGATGCCTCTGCATCGCGGCCGGGCACATCGATGACAAAGCAGGCCTCAGGTGTAGACAGCTCTGCGAAGGTGATTTGCAGCATAGCGCCGCGCGCGGTGGGTGCAAGCTGCAGCCTCGCCCTCGAGCGCAGGAACTCCACCTCAAGGTATGCGGGCGAGAGCCGAGACTCTTCCGGCCGGTAGGATGAGCTGCGTCGTTCCGGGTCTGGGTTCGTGTCCCGCTCCACAGGCATGAAGGTCACGTACCCGTAGTCCCCTAACCAGGGGCTCAACTGGTGCGTACACCGAATGCCCTGAAGACGGCGTTCCCCAGGCCGAAAGAGCCAGGAGCCCTGCGTGCTTTGCAGCGTCCAGTGAGCCATGCCGAAAGGAACAGCGATGATGGGCAGTGTATTCCCTCGGGAGAAGCGGAAACTGGAGTCCGTTCCTTGCAGAATATTGACCAGCTCAAGCGGACTGCTTCCACTCTGCGCTTCGGCTGGTGAGGTTTCCTGTTCGGGCACAGCTTCTGCGACACTTGCCGATGGCAAAGCCGACACAAGTACACCGGCTGTGGTGGAGCGAAGAAACGACCGGCGGCTGAGATCTTTCATGGGAGGTTACGGCCTTATTTGGTGCTTCACTCTTTGCACGAACACCTTGCTGGATCCGTTTGACAAGCTCTCCGCGGTTGCAATCTCAGCTGCGATCCACCTTGATGAACAATAAAGAAACTGTGCTCACGTCTGGCACTGTGCTTCTGTCGCGTTCCAGTATAGGCCCGAGTTCGAGCTGAACGTTCTGCTCTCTCATCAGGCGGGACGCGGGAAAGCCAACCTGTGATACGTTGCTTCCACTCACGCGCAGTGCAACGCTTTCGATACAATCCCGAGTTGTAATGGATCAAGTGCAAACTCTATGAATCGTCGCAGCTTCATCCAATCCGTTACCGCAGCTGGAGCGCTTCCCGCGCTGAACCTGAAAACAGCAAGTGACCACGGTTCCCCACGACAGGTTGTCTTTATTCTCGGGGAGTCGGTTCGTGCGGACATGTTGAACTGTTACCGGAACACCGGCCTTCGCACACCCAACCTGGATCGACTCGCGGCGGAGGGCATGCGCTTCGAACGTGCGTACAACTGCCAACCCGTGTGCGCACCTGCCCGCTCCGCAATCTGGACTGGGCTTTACCCGCACACCAATGGAGTGTGGGGCAACAGCATGCCCCTGGGCGATATTGTCCACAGCCTCGGCCAGTTCCTGCACGACCGCTGGGTGGACACTGCCTGTATTGGCAAGTGGCACCTCGATGGTTTCGATTATTTCGGTACGGGGCGAGCGCCCGCTGGGTGGGATCCAGAATATTGGTATGACATGCGCGACTACCTTTCGGAACTTTCACCGGAAGACCGCAAACGGTCCCGCGACCCGCGCACCGGCGATGATCCCACCTGGACTGCGGAGATGTGCTTTGCGCATCGTTGCACTGATCGTGCGTTGCGCTTTCTGGTGGACCATCAGGACCGTGAGTTTATGCTCGCGATCTGCTACGACGAGCCGCATGATCCGTCCCTGTGCCCAAGGGAGTACTCAGATTCCTACGCCGATTATGTTTTCCCGCGATCTGCCAACGTCGATGACCCGCTTACCGGCAAACCCGATGAACAGCGCATCTGGGCCGGCCCGCGGCTTCACGCCGTTCAGCCCCCCGTGCGCGACAAACAGTTCTTCGGTTCACACACCTTTGTGGATGCGCAGATCGGCAGGTTGCTGGATCAGATCCACAAGACCGCTCCCGGCGCGCTGGTGATCTTCACGTCCGATCATGGAGTGTTCCTGGAATCCCATCGCCTCACGGACAAGGGGCCGGCGATGTACGACGAGATCACACGCGTGCCCTTTCTTGTGCGCTGGCCCGGTCACACGCCTGCAGGCACGGCAAACCGAAACCTGATGTCGCACATCGATGTCACGGCAACCCTGATGGACTTCTGGGGATTCGAGATACCCGCCACACTCGAGGGCAAGAGCGTCCTCGCTTCGTTCAAGGATGCAAACGCTCCGACGCGCGAGGCCGTCTTCATGGAGTGGGGCCGCTATGAGGTCGATCACGACGGCTTTGGCGGCTATCAGCCCATTCGCTGCATCTGCAATGGACGATATAAGCTGAGCATCAATTTGCTGAGCAGCGATGAGCTTTACGATCTGGAAGGTGATCAAGGCGAGCTGAACAATCTCATTGCGGAGCCGGGACACGCACAGTTGAGAAACCACCTACACGACCAATTGCTGGAGTGGATGAATGTTTCACGCGACCCCTTCCGTGGATATTACTGGGGTCATCGTTCCTGGCGTACGGAATTCCCCGAGACTTGGCAGTTCACGGCCATGACCCGGCAAAGGAAATGCGATGGTTACCTGCCCAGAGAGCTCGACTACGATACGGGCCTGCCTGTGAAGGAATTTACGCGTCGAAAACCCGGTCCAGCCTGAGCACACCTTCGTCCGCGGTCCCATGGGGACAAAGTCACAGTCAAACGTGTCGCCTCCTGCGGTACGCATGTGCTCACCTCCACCGTCATTATGAACCTTCTCACCCAAGGTGCCGGTAAGCTATCCTCAAACAAAGGTTTCAGTAGGACGGCCGCGAAGGCCGCAGTTCCTACTCTTTTTCACGGCACATCCAGCAGAACTGAGTGCTTGCCATCTTATCGGACAAACATGAGGCCCATTAGAACTTGATGGTGCCGGCGACTTGGATGATGCGGGGCTGGTGTTGTGTGGCTGTGATCTGCCCGAACAGGGAATCACCTATACCGTTGTGAGGATTGGCGAAGTCTGTGTGGTTCATGGCATTGAAGAACTCGCCACGCAGACTGAACTTCCACTCGCGATAAATGGCAAAGTCCTTGTGGACGGCAAGGTCATAGTTGTCGATGCCGGGTCCGGTGATCGGATCGAAGTAGGAGTTTCCGAATGGATGCGTCAAAGTTGTGGCCGTGATGCCCGACGTCGGATCGTTGATGTATGACGGCACGAAACACCCAACCGCCGAGCCATCGGTGTTGACGAAACCGCCAGTGGAGTTCATGACGGGCCGCATCCAGCGATGACCATTGGAGCGGATATCCTTGTTCGCAAGGTCGGCATGGCCGTTACAAACCCGGTTCGGACGGGTATTGTCGGCGGGCCATCCCGTTTTGTTCGGTTGGGTGATGTTAACCGGAGTCCCTTTCTGGAAATTTCCGATGACATCCAGATTCCATCCTCCAAGAGCAAGATCCAGTGGCTTGTTAATACTGGAGCCGAACTTGCGGCCGCGGCCGTAGGGTATGTCCCAAACAGCACTCACGGCAACTGATTGAGGAACGTTGTAGGTGGTTAAGCCGTAATCGCACATAAAGCAGCTCTTCATTTGGTTGAGCGTGCTGTTGGATCCTTCCTGGGCTTCTGCAAGCGATTTTGAATAGGTGTAGTTCACCAGGACACTCAAGCCGTTGATGAATTGACGCTGAAATTTTGCTATCAACCCGTTGTAGTTGCTGAAGCCGATGGAATCGACCTCTTGCGCGTAAGGATACTTCTGGCTGTAAGGAATACGAGCCGTTTGACAGGTGAAGTCCGGGGCCGAGCAGTCAAAGGGGTTGTAATTGACATAGAGGCGATGCGCCGCGTTGCCGATGTACGCGACGTCAGCCAAATAAGGCCCAAAGGTATGCTCGAGATCCAGGTTGTACTGATAAATGTATGGAGATCGCTGCGTCTGGGAAAGGTATTGCAGGGGAGCTGTGATCGAGTTTGCTTGGGCTTGAGTGATCTGCCCTACAGCCGCGCTGGCGCCCCAGATGTTCTGGCCGAGGATGTACTTGGGAACGGTGAGGTTCGCGTTGGAGACCACGTTATCGACAGTGATGAACTGAGACACAACCGAATATTGGACGTTGAGGGCCATTTGCGTGGTGTAGTAGAGACCCCAGCCGCCACGGACAACCATATGCGGGGCGGCCTGATAGGAGAAGCCGACGCGGGGAGCGAAGTTTGTCATGGTCATCGGGTAGACTTCCGGGTTCATCTGACCGAGCGCGGCAAAGGTTTCCAGACCAGATCCGAAGTCAAATCCATGGATGAAGTTCTTGTTGTTCCCAACCGGATTCGGCGGAGTGGCGCCGTACCAGGCTAGAGCCAGATTGGCTGTCAGCTTGGGTGTCAGCTTCCACGTATCCTGGATGTAGGGCTGCGCGGTGGTCCAACGGTAGTGAGTGGGCGGCATGCCCTTTGCCTCGCCGTCGTGAGGAGCGCCCAGCAGGAAATCCGCAAAAGAATTTCCGCCGTAAGCTGCGGTGGTGCCTTTGGAGAGTTGCTGAGTAAAGTAAGCCTGATAATTCAAGCCGCCACGAGCGCTGATATTGGCGCTGGAGTCCACTGTGCGCACATAGGCTATGTCAGCGCCGAATTTTAGTTGATGCTTTCCTATAAGCCAATTGAAGGCATCGTGCACCTGATAGGAGTTATCGACATCGCCCAGCAAGCCGGCCCCGGTGCCGAAGCTCGCATAGCCGCCGGTGAAGTTCATTCCCGTGATGCCTGCATTGTCCGCCGTGCCGGTGATGCCGACCGCCGCCTGCACCCCAGGTGCGGTGTAGCCCAGGTTGAATACAGAGTTTCGAGTCCAGCCGATCCGGGCTTCATTGACCTTGCTGGACCCGTATGTGGAGTTCCAGCCGAGAGCGACCAGTTCCGTGTCGAGCGGGTATTGCGAACCTTGCGCCGCGAACGCACCTGGTGAGTTCTCCGGTGAGTTCAAATAGGTGCCCTGACCGAAGAAGCTGTTCTTCGAGTTTAAGGTGTAATCGAAGCGGCCGGTGTACTGGTCGGACTTGAGCGTGAACTTCGGGTAAATGTGATAGTTGGTTCCATTCACGAGAGCCGCGTCCGAGGTTGCATAGTAGGCGAGCAGAGCCTTGGACGTTGCGTTGATAAGACTGGGATCGATCTTGTTGTTGGTGAACTGCACCCGTTGACCGTTGACGACGTTGTAGGGGTTGAAGATGGGGGTCGACAGAGCCGAAAAGTCACCCGCCGCCATCGCGGAGGTTGGAACCAGCGCGTTCTGCACGGAAGATTGGCTCTGGCGATATCCTTCATAGTTGAAGAAAAAGAAGAGCTTGTCGTGAAGAACAGGGCCGCCAATCGCTCCGCCAAATTGATTCTGGTGATACGGCGAGGGCTGCCCTGCGAAAAAGTCCCGGGCAATGAGATTGGTGTTGCGGAAGAACTCGAAGGCTTCACCGTGAAAGTGGTTCGTTCCGGCCCTGGTGATGACGTCGACTATGCCTGGGTTGGGGCCGAGGTCGGGCATAAAGAAGCCGTAGTGAACCTCGAACTGGTCGACGGCGGAGACCGATAGGTTCAGCGAACTGTTGCCGGCGCGGGAGCCTACAGTCTGAATGCCATTCACCAGGTACATGGTGAAATCCGGCTCATTGCCGGCGACCAGCAGCGACAACAGGCGATTGCCGTTGGCTCCGGTGGAGCCGGTCTGGCCGACCGAGGAACTGGCAGCGCCTGCGTTCAACTGTGTCGCCCCCGCGAGAAGGCCGAGTTGCAGAAAATTACGTCCGTTAAGCGGTATCTGCGAAACAGTTTCGGGCCGATCACGGTGCCGAGATCATTGGATTCAGGCTGAAGAAGATCTGCAAGCGAGCCCGCGTTGACCGTGACCGTTTGCTCTGTAGAGGCTACCTGCAGAGTAGCGTTCTCCGTGGCTCGTTGACCCACGATGACGTTGAACTGGTTGATTTGGTACGAGGCGAAACCTGCTTTGGACACGTTCAGGTTGTACAAGCCGAGCGGAACAGAGGGAAACGAGTAAGTGCCGGCGTGATCGGTCTTTCCTTTGAGAGCGACGCCGGTCCTTGTATTCGTCAGCGTGACATCCGCATCCGGAACAGCCGCACCCGTTGCATCCGTCGCTAAGCCCTGCACCGATGAGTTCACGCTTTGCCCCTCCGTGCTGGAAGAGCATAGGAGCAAGGCAGCGCTCATCACCGTCGAAATGACGAACTTTCTCATTTGCATTACTGGATCTCCTAAGCCTCATTGAGCTGCGAAGCAGGCTCCGAACTGCGAAGCTGGCCCTCAAACCGCGAAGTTGCTCCGCAGCTTTTTCGTACCAATCAGATTCGAATTCAGCAAGCGAAATGATGACCGTACTCAAAAGCTTTGTCAACCTGAGTGCCGGAAGAACGCGGCCGCCCGCATGGGCCCGCGCGCAGGAGACTCACTGCTTGGATATGGTACGTTCAACAAAGCTGCGGACTGTCTCCGTCGCTGCTGAAGTATCTTGGCTGTGCGCTTCCCGGCAACGCTCGATCCGCTTGCCGCCGAGTCGGCGGCGCACCGGAACCCATGTGCGAAGTGGACCTGTCGGGTGTGTTGAACGTGCGTGGAGCAACACGTACCGGTTGCACGACTTGTGGTAAGGAGCGACCCGCCCGTCATCACTCGAGCGTTACCGGTTTCCGGTCCCTTGCCCAGGCAAGGAAGTGGATCGGCGTGTAAAGTCTCTCAATGCATCATCGTCACAGTAGGTGGGTGTGAGAAATCGCTCGTTGCCGATGTATCAAGCTCTGACCCTGTCTCTTCTCTTTCTCGCGGGATTGGTGAATTTCCTCGACCGTTCTTCGTTATCGGTTGCCAACAACCAGATTCGCGCGGATATGCACCTGAGCGCGACGCAAATGGGCTGGTTGCTGACCGCTTTCTCCCTCGCATATGGGTTTGCGCAGCTGCCGCTCATCGGTCTTCTGGACCGCGTGGGTACGAGGACGGTGCTGGGTTGCGGCTTGACATTGTGGTCCACCGCGCAATTACTTACTGGATTCGTTCGGGGATGGCCGACGTTCCTGACCCTACGGGTACTGCTTGGCGTTGGTGAAGCGCCGTTCTACCCTGCTGGAATTCGATCCGTTCGGGAGTGGTTTACAGAGAAAAGTCGAGGTCGTGCCACGGCTTCGATGAGTATGTCGCAGACGATCGCGCTGGCCGTCGCTCCACCCGCCTTGACTTCTCTTCTATTCCGTTTCGGTTGGCGAGTGACTTTCATCCTTCTCGGGTGCGGCGGTTTGCTGGTTGCACTGCTTTGGATTGTGTTCCAAAGACCACGGGGAAAGACGGCGTGGGGAAAGGAAGAGGTCAGGCCGGAGAGAAGCGGCGTTCTTGCCTATCTGCTGAGCCAACGAACCGTTTGGGGCATGATGCTCGGCTTCGGCGGTGTCAACTATACAAGTTGGCTTTATATCTCCTGGTTGCCAGGATATCTGGAAACCGAACGAAGCCTTTCCATGGTTCGGAGTGGTTGGCTTGCGGCCGTACCCTTCCTTTTCGGTGCGCTAGGCATGATAACCAGTGGCCTTGTGGCGGATCGATGTGCGAAGAAAGGACTGCGCCTTGCACATGTCCATCGGCTGAATCTCGTGACAGGTATGGTGCTGTCCGCTGTCGGCACGTTCTTCGTTGCCCATGCATCGTCCACGTCCAGGGCGGTTGCCGGGATCAGCTTCGCGTTGTTCTGCATTCATTTTGCGGGAACGTCGGGCTGGGGCTACGTGCAGACCGTAAGTCCGCCAGACATGGTCGCGTCTTTGACCGCGCTACAAAACTTCGCCAGCTTCATGATTGCGTCCGCCGCCCCGGTGACCACCGGATATCTGTTGGACAGGACCCATTCGTTCTCGCTTGCCTTGGCTGTGTGCAGTTCTGTGACCCTCCTGGCTGCACTGAGTTATGCGACGCTTGCCGCACCTGGAGCTATGCAGGACCGTCAGCCTATGAAGATGTGACTCTTTGTCTCGCCGCCTGTGCTGTGTTCGGGAGCATCGATATACGCAACAGCTGGCTGCGTTCGCGAAGGCGCGAGCGTGCTTAGAGGCGAAACCCGGCATGGACATGTTTGCTGATGCGCGACGTTAGTACCGCGGTACCGTTCGCAGACAACATCATCCGGCGAAAGCATTGGCACCACGGTGGTTGGCTTGGCCGCGGGTTGAGGAAGATTGACGGAGCCAGGCTCAGGCCTCCCGGTCTCCGTCGCGGAGTTCCTCGCACTCGAAACATTGCGACGCTCTTAAGGCTGGATCATCCTAGTGAATACCTCGTACGCTGTGCGACCGCTCTCGCGTCTGGAAGGAACCGCCATGCACTCCGCAATGCATCTCTTGCTGCACCACGCTTACTCTGTCCTGTTCGGCTGGGTTCTGGTGGAGCAGGGCGGCATTCCGATTCCCAGCGTGCCGCTGATGGTGGCTGCGGGCACGCTGAGCGCGGCGCATAAGCTTCACGTGGCGTATGCGCTGCCCGTGGTGATGCTGGCCTGCCTGATCTCCGACTCAGCCTGGTATCTCCTGGGGCTGCGGTACGGCAGCCGCGTGGTGGAGACGCTTTGCAAATTCTCATTGGAAGCAGCCACCTGCGTCGTCAAGACGCAACGGACGATCAGCAAGCGGGGCGCGGTGGCTCTTCTCTTCGCGAAGTGGGTTCCGGGGCTGAGCACGGTGGCCGCGCCGATCGCCGGGCAATCCGGAATACCGTATCTCAAGTTCGTGGTCTACGACATGGCCGGGACGCTGATGTGGGCGGGAGCGTGGTTGTTTGCTGGGCGCTTCTTCGGAGATCTGGCCAAGCGGTCGAACGAGTTCTTCTCCGACCTGGGCCGTTACGCCCTGCTGCTGGTGGCGGTCGCGGTTATAAGCGTCGTGGTGGTCCGATTCGTGCGCTGGCGGCTGTTTCTGATGGAGTTGCGCGGACTTCGGCTGGAGCCGAACCAACTGTTGGCTATGCTGGATGATGCCACTCGCGCAGGGTTGGATCCGCCCTTCATTGTGGATCTGCGGCACGCGCTGGATCTGGAGCCCGACCGGCTGGTGTTGCCGGGAGCAGTGCGGATCGGCCCAGAAGAGCTGAAGCAGCGGCGGGAGTTGATTCCCCGGGACCGCGATGTGGTGCTGTACTGCACGTGCCCCAGTGAGGAGACCAGTGCCAAAGTGGCGATGGAGCTGCGCAAGCTGGGCGTGAAACGGGTGCGGCCGCTTCGGGGCGGTCTGCAGGGCTGGAAGGATGCGGGCTATCCGTTGGTAAGACTGGCGGAGCTGGCGAGCTAGGCTAAGGAGTTTAGCGAGTTATAGAGCTGGTGACTCAGCGACTTGCGGATCGCTTGAGTTGGTTTAGCCATAGCGACCAGACAGGTGCGATACCGGCTGACTTGACCCGCCTGTCGGCTTGTATTGCCTGCTGGCACGGAGATCAAGCTGGAACTTTCCTGCCACCATCAGCTTCCCAGGCGGAAGTTGATGGTAACGGTGGTTTCTACTTCGGTGGGTTGGCCGTTGAGGAGGTAAGGCCGGTAACGCGCTTGCTCCACGGCTTGCAGCGCTGCGCTCTGCAGCATGATCGGTCCACTGAGCACCTGCGCACGCTCGATCTGGCCGGATGTGGAAATGAAAGCGCGGATCACAACAGTTCCTTCAGTGCGCGAAGCTTTCGCAATAGCCGGGTAGTCGGGATGCATCGGGGTGAGGAGAAGCCCGGCGGTGACCCCGGCTGAGACGTTCAGGGGTCCGCGATGAGCGGGTGGGGCTGGTGTCAGGGCTCTCACGTTGGGCGTCTCGGTGCTGTTGCCGATGCCGAGGGCTGACAGGGAGCGGTCGGCCATACCGGTGCCAATGCTGCTGGAAAGGGCTGTATCCGCCATGCTGGAAGTGGCCGGCAGGAGAGTGCGGATGAAAGACCGCTGCGGCTGCGGCGCGGAAGGTGCAGCCGGTGCGGTTGTGTCCGATGCGAAGGTGGCACGTAGGTGCTGCGGCGGTGGCGGTGGTTGCGGCGGACGCGTTGCCGGCGGCGGCACAAGAGAAAGTGACGGCGCGTGCATGGGAAGCAGCTCGGGGTGGAGCATGGGCACGGCGATCATAACAAGAGCAACCGTGGCCTGGGCGGTCAGAGACAGGAAGGCGGGCCAGCGGTTGCGGTTCTGGAGCAGAGCAGTGGATTCGACAAGCGATCCTTCAAACATGATGTCACCTCACGCGAATGTTGCGAGTGGCGCATCCAGGCGAGGAATGCGTTGTTCTGCGTTAGACACCGGCAAGCTGCGGGTAGTTCCCGGCAGCAGGGAAGGTCAGCGAGCGGGGTAGCCGGCTGAACACGGGCCGCGGGACGCCGCGAAACGGAGACAGCGACACCTCATCACGCACGGTACGTACCGCATTGCGAAGTTGTTCCTGGTGAAACGAAGCTCGCCCGGGGGCAAGGAAAAGATTGGCGAACGCAGAGCGGGCGCGAGATGATGAGCTGTGCAGAACGAAGAGGCAGTAATCCGTGCAGGAGCTGTGATGCGAGAGGCTCCGCGCCGCTTGTTGAGCGTGGATGTGCTGCGCGGGTTGACTGTCGCTCTGATGCTGCTGGTGAACGATCCGGGCGATTGGAAGCATCTGTTCGGGCAGCTCGACCACGCGGAGTGGAATGGCTGGACGCTGACAGACCTGGTGTTCCCGTGGTTTCTCACGCTGATGGGAGCTTCGCTGGTGTTCTCCATCGAGGCGAGGCGGGCGCGTGGCGACTGCAGAAAGACGCTAACCGGGCATGTGTTCGCGCGGGGAGCGAAGATCTTCTTGCTCGGCGTGCTGCTGGCGTATCTGCCGCGCATGCACTGGAGCACGTTGCGGATCTGGGGTGTGCTGCAGCGCATCGCGCTTTGCTATGTGGGTGCGGGACTGGTGGTGATCTTCACTCGGCGGCTACGCTGGCTGGGTCTGATCGTAAGTGTGGTGCTGGTGGGATACTGGGTGCTGCTGCGATGGGTGCCAGTGCCCGGACTCGGCTTGCCGGGGCGCGATATTGCGTTCATGGACACGACTCAGAACCTTGTATCGTGGGTGGATCGCGGAGTGAGCCACTGGATGCTGAGATGGCTGCACACCGGCACGCTGTATCGCAAGGTGCGCGATCCGGAAGGGCTGCTGAGCACGCTGCCGGCGATCGCGTCTGCCCTGCTGGGAGCGATGGCCGGTGTGTGGATGCGGCGAGAGCGCGTCGGAAGAATGCAGACCGTACTCGCGTTAGCCGGAGCGGCCGCCTTCTTCGCAGGAGAGGTTTGGGCGCGGTGGTTTCCGGTGAACAAGAACCTGTGGACCTCAAGCTACGTGCTGGTCGCCGGCGGGCTCTGTTGCGTGCTGCTGGCAGCGTGCTCGTGGTGGATGGACCGCGAGCCGATGAAGGCGTGGCCACGCGGGTTGCGGTGGGCGAGTTGGCCGTGGCTGGTGTTCGGATCCAATCCCATTGCGGCGTTCGTGTTCTCGGCTGTGGCGGTGAAAACCATGCTGTACTTCAGGGTGGCGGATGCAGATGGCGACCGGCACACTCTTTGGGCGCTGAGCTATGACACCGTGTTCGCGCGGCACGGATCGAACGAGTGGACTTCTTTAGCTTTTGCGGTGAGCTTTGTGGTGTTTTGCTTTCTGCCAAACTGGTGGTTGTGGCGGAAAAAGGTTTTTCTGCGAGTGTAATGAGTGGGACGGCAGACACACGGCAACGGCTCTAACGCATAGTGCGCGAAGAGACGCGCAGAGAACGTGACGGCAGCGTTCAGGAGTGAAGCGCAATGGCGTTTGACGGAGTGAGGGATTGGCTGAAGGCACTGGAGCGCGCGGGCGAGGTGCGGCGCGTAACGGCTGCTGTATCGCCGGTGTTGGAAATGGCTGAAATCGCGGACTGTGCGTCGAAATCGGGCAAGGGCACGAAGGACGCGGGTGGACCGGCGCTGTTGTTTGAAAACATTCAGGGCCACAAGGGCGCTCTGGTCCTGATGAACCAGTTCGGCAGTGAGCGGCGCATGAAGCTGGCCCTTGGGGTGGACTCGCTTGATGAGATCGCCGGGCGAATCGAGGCGCTGCTGCATCCCGTGCCGCCGAGCAGCCTGTTGGACAAGCTTAAGATACTTCCCGTTCTGGCTGAGGTCGGGAGCTTCTTTCCCAAAGTGGTTGGTAAGCGTGATGCGCCCTGCAAGGAAGTGATCCTCAAGGGCGAAGAGGTCGATCTGCTGAAGTTCCCGGTGCTTACGACGTGGCCCGGCGACGGCGGCCCGTTCATCACGCTGCCCTGTGTTGTCACTCGCGACCCCCGCAGCGGCAAGCGCAACGTGGGGATGTATCGCATGCAGGTGTACGACGGCCAGACCACGGGCATGCACTGGCAGCGGCAGAAGGTTGCGGCAGAGCACTTCCGCGACCGGCTGCGGGCGGCGGCGGACAGTCC
>CAXTPR010000006.1:0-673 GCA_964246235.1 uncultured Acidobacteriaceae bacterium | reverse complement strand
GCAGCCTGCCGCAGCATGTGGTGACAAAGATTCGCGGCGAGCGGATGGAGGTGGCGGTGGCCATCGGCACCGACCCGGCGACTACGTTTTCGGCGATTGTGCCGGCGCCGCCGGATGTAGAGGAGTACCTGATCGCGGGGTTCCTCAGGCGCAAGGCCGTGAAGCTGGTGAAGTGCGAGACGGTGGATCTCGAAGTGCCGGCGCATGCGGAGATCGTGCTGGAAGGCTACGTCGAGTTGGGGGAGCTGCGGACCGAAGGGCCGTTCGGCGACCACACGGGCTTCTACACGATGCAGGATGAGTACCCGGTGTTCCACATCACGTGCATCACTCACCGCAGGGACCCGATCTATTGCGCGACCGTGGTGGGCAAGCCGCCCATGGAAGACACGTGGATGATCAAGGGCATCGAGCGTATCTTCCTGCCGCTGATGCGGCTGACCATCCCGGAAATCGTGGACATCAATTTGCCGCCGGAGGGCGTGGCGCACAACCTGATGCTGGTGAGCATCCGCAAGAGCTACGCGGGACAGGCGCGCAAGGTGATGCACGCCATTTGGGGCCTGGGGCAGGCGATGTTTACCAAGTGCATCGTGGTGGTAGATGAGGACTGCGATGTGCAGGACGTGGGCGAGGTGATGCTGCGGGCCGGGAACAACATCGACCCGGAGCG
>CAXTPR010000005.1:0-173030 GCA_964246235.1 uncultured Acidobacteriaceae bacterium | reverse complement strand
AAATAGCTGCGCTACACTAACTCATCCAACGGCACAAAAGATCGGGCACGCCACAACCAATATGTTCGCGAGCCGCCACGCGATTATGGCCGTGTCGGAAGCCTTCGGCGACACGATGCCCCGGGCCATCACGGCGTTACTCGTGCATCTCGGGCCGTTAGGGGCGGCACTCGAAGCGGCCTTCCCGTATGCGGCTATCGGCCTCGCCGCGGTGCTCCTCATCGAGCACATGACGAAGATGCGGGAGGAGGCGCAGAAGCTCGCTTCGGACACTACGTCCTTCGGCACGGCCGTAAATACGACGTTCAACAGCCTCGACCAGAAGATGCTCCAGGCGGAGATACGCTCCGATGAGCTGCGCAACGACCACATAGGTGCCTTGCACAAGCAACTCGAATTGATCGACAAGCAAAGCATGGCCGAGTTGGTCCATTCCCTCGGCGAAGTGGCCAAGGCAGCCGATACCGTCTTCGGAAACTTGAAGGGTTCCTGGTACTCCTTTGGGGACGACGCAGACGGCGCTAAGAACGCGCTACAAACCTTCCAAACGCAGTACAGCAGTCTTCTCGCTCAAGGAAACGACAAAGAGGCAAGCGACCTCTTGAAGGGGACGAGGCAGAGCGCCGAGAAAGTCCTCGCCCTCCAGCAGCAAGCGAAGAACAGCGGGTCCTACGCGGCCGTAGCTTCGGGCGGCAGCATGGACCACGAGGACCTACTCAAGCACGAGGAAGCAATAGCGGGCCTGAAGGCTGCTCAAGCGCATTGGGGAGATAACGCCATCAAGGCACAAGAGACCCTTCTCAGCGCACTCAACGCTCAAGTCGGCATTGAAGAGCGCGTCGCTGCATTGAAATCGAAGGACAGCAGCAACGTCACGGCTTCAACCGGCCGCGAGCTAGCGGCGCTCCACGCGGAGGCGGCACGGACGGCCGCTGAGCATTCACAGAAGATGGGGGAACTGTCTCTAGCGGCGGAGCGCGAGCAAGCCTCCGTGTCGTTAGCGATCCATCAAGCCTCCATCGCGGAGCGGTTGGCGAGCGACGTGGCCCTTGCCGATAAAGAGTACGCGATCCAGCTCCGTGGGAATCAGCAGCTCCAAGCGGCGTTGGACAAAGGCGGTAAGGACTACACGAACCAACTCAAGGGCTTGCAGGACAAGGCCGCGGAGATGACGGCGCAGCACGAGAACACCGTCGCGGCGCTTCGTGGGAAGGCTGAAGTCGCAACCTACGAGAAGAGCCTCGCCGACTTGGAGGAATCGGAGCGCGAAAAGATCAATGCGACGCAGCAAGGCACAGCGGGCCGTCTCGTCGTCATCATGGCCGCCATCAAGAACGAAGACGCATTGAACCTCCAGGCCACGGCCCACTATCGAGAGCTCATGGAGCAGCGCGTCGCTGAGGAGCGGTTAGTCAACGAGGAAACGGCGAAGCTCCAGGCCGAAGCCGGCCGGATCGCGGCGGCACAGGAAGAGGCGATGGGGCAGCTTCGGCTCGGGGCGATGCGGGAGCAGCAAGCCCTTATGGATAGCGCCCGGCGCGTCACGGTGCAGATGAGAATACAGGAGGAAACGGCGGCGGCCAACGCGGAGTTCAACCTCAAGCGGGAAGAGATGGCACGCGAACTGGCTGCCCTGGACAAGTACGGCAAGGACTACACGAACAAGCTCACGGAGATACAGAACAAGGAAAAGCAACTTGTCCAGGCGCACGAAAACGAACTTACCGCAATCAAGGATCAAGCCCAGAAGGAACGTAACAGCAAACTCCTCGCCGCGGAAAACCGATACGAAGATGAGATTGCGAGCAGTCTCACACAAGCCATCATGGGCCAGAAGTCATTCGCAAGTGTCATGGTGAGTTTGGCGAACGAAGTGGAATCCGGGTTGCTTCAAGCCGCCATCAAGCACATTGAGACGAACATGCTGACGAAGGAATCGGATGCAGCAAAGGCGGCCCGGGCGGGATTCAACGCTGGCATGGAGCTGCCGTTCCCGGCAAACATCGTCGCAGCTCCCGTCATGGCCGCCGGTATGTATGCGCAGGTTATGGCATTTCAGGGCGGTACGGATTATGTCCCGGGCATCGGTAGCGGCGACGTTACCCCGGCGATGCTCACCCCGGGTGAAGGCGTTGTCCCCGGAGGCGTTATGGATGCGCTGCGGAAGATGGCAAATTCGGGGACGCTTGGCACCTCGGGGCAAACAGTCCATGTCCACGTTCGGCCCACGTACAACGTGCAGGCGCTCGAAACGTCGGGCATGCAGAAAGTTCTCGACAAGCACACGGACCTCCTACAGAAGCACTTCGAAAACACCGTGCGGAGGATGAATCGGTAATGTACCCCGAACTGAGCACCGCAGTGCCGTGGAGCCTCGTAAAGAGCGGCTTTAGGAAGACGCCGCACTTCAATTCGTTGACGCAGAAGACCGCGGCCGGACGGCGTAGCTCCGTGAATCTTATGCCGTTCCCGACGTGGGACTTCGAGCTTGATCTAAATATGGTCCAGGGCGGCGAGGCCGTTGCGGGATCGGTCCTACAGGCGTTTCTCGGCTGCTACATCCGGTGTTGCGGAGCCGCGGGGTTCTTCCTCTTTACGGATCCCAACGACAATACCGTGTCGCAGGCCGAAGGCGTGCTTTTGAATGTGTCGCCGGGTGCCGCTGCCCCGATGGGACAGAGCGGCGACGGCGTCTCGCAACAGTTCCAACTAGCTCGCACGATAGGTGCGGGTGTGGACATCCTCCAGAACGTCCCGGGGGCCGAGTTCTACGTCGATGGTGCGTCCGCCTTGGGATCGGTGAGCGCAACCGGTGTTGTGACCTTCGACACGGCACCGGCTGCCGGTGCGATGCCCTCTTGGGACGGATCCTTCCGGTACCTCTGTCAGTTCACGGACGACACGCTCAAAGACCTTGGCCGCGTCTCGAAGAACGCCAACGGCTTTCTCTGGAGCTGCTCCGCGGTGGATTTCGAGAGCGTTTTCGCGTGAGTGGTCCATGCGCATTGCTTGCAGTCACATGGGGCAAAGAAGTGCATGAGTAGAGGGTGCCCGGCCCCGAAGCCGGGAGAAAGAGAAGCAGAAATGTACAGCAAAGAGGCGCGCGGAAAATGCCGCGTCGTGAAGAGCATCACCGAAAAGCCCGGTGCGTCCCGCCGCTCGAAGAAGATGAGGTCAAGCGGATCGCGGCAAACGTCGCCCGGTACGCCGTCGCAGAAGAGGTACCCGCCGTCGTTATCGGTGCGTCGAAAGCGGAGGTGGACCCTTCGAAGTGGCGCGACCTCTTCCACTCGCGAAAGGAAACCGAGGACCAAACAGATCCGAAGTTCCTCATCGCCGGCTTCTTACAGGAGGAAAGCGTAACGGGCCTCATTGGTCCAGCGCGAGCGCGGAAGTCCATCGTGACGCTCAACGTTATTCATTCGCTGCTAACGGGCGAAAAGCTCTTCGGGCACTTCGACGTGCCGAACAAGCCGGAGCGCGTTGTCTACTTGTGCCCGGAATCCGGTTTGAAGTCGCTTGCGCGCCGCCTCCGCAATATGGGTCTCGCCAGCTTCATCGGCGACCGTCTCTTCTATACGTCCATGAATAGCGACCCTGTGGCCCTGGACGACGTGCGGCTTCGGGAGGCGGTAAAGAACGCCGTGGTCGTTGTGGACACCGCGATCCGGTTTTTCGATGGCGACGAGAATAGTTCACAGGACATGAAGCGCTTCGGATCGCAGTGTCACGAACTCATCCGCGACGGCGTCCGCGCAGTCATTCTGTTGCACCATAACAGCAAGGGTGCCGAGGGGTTGACCCTCGAAGGCGGCCGCGGCTCGGGCGACTTCGGTGGCTTCCTTACGTGCTGTTGGGGGACGACCCTGGACGACTACGAGAACGCCTACAAGTCTGAATCCTTGTTGTCGTGTGTGAAACAAAGGGACTTCTCAGCGCAGAGCTTCAAGGTCGCTCCATCCGGGGGTGAGGACAACTTTTTCCTGAGCTACGTTCCGGGGAGCGAGAATGCGAAAGTCGCTGTTGGCCGGTTCAAGGGCAACCGGGACGGCAAGGACGATGCGGCGCGGGCGTTTCTAAAGGCGAACCTCGAGGTCCCGAGCCGCAAGCTCGTGGAGCACCTCAAAGAGCATGGCATCTCGCGTGGACGTGAGTGGGTGATGAAGCAGGTTGCGGCCTTGAAGGGCACCGGCGTGGCGCTCTCAGGTTAGTGGCGTGGTTGGCTGGCAGCAAGCTATGGCGGGAGATAAAAATTTAGTTTTTCTCCGCAAGAGCTGTAACCGGATCGTTGGTTGGTTTGGTTTCCCTCTTATGCGGACCAACCACCAAACGATGCCCACAAGGCGAAATTTCGAGGTTCGGCAAGGCGAACAAAAGGTAAACGAGATTTATTCACGTTTCTGTAAATTTGGGAGCGGCGGAGGGCTTGAAAGGGTTCCGGTTCGACATTTGACCCCGCTCTCCCCCTCACCTTCTAACCGGCGACTTCGTTGGTCTAAGATGCCTCGCCATCGCACACAATCGCCCGTAGGCGCGTCCGTGAAAAGCGCGGCTAGGGTATACCAGCATAGGTTACTACAAGCGCGGGGAGGCGCTCACATGGAGAAGCAATGGAGTCGCAATGGCTCACCACAGACGAAGCTGCCAATTACCTCAAGCTCAAGCCGCGCACGGTCGCTCAGTGGCGCGGGAGCAAAAGATCCCGGCACACCGACTCACCGGAGGCACACGCTGCGTATGGCGGTTCCTCAAGTCCGAGTTGGATGCTATGCTCTGCTCGTCATCCGCTGGTGCTGCTGAGGGGAGGCAGCAATGAGGGCACAGCGACACACAACAGGGTCCGTCCGTTACGACAAGCGGCGGAGGACTTGGAACTATCTCTGGTACGACGGTCCGGTCCGGCGCTCTAAGCGCATCGGAACGAAACAAGAGTTTCCAACCAAGGCAGCGGCGTGGGCGGCGGTTCAACAGCCTACAGCTCCGCTGAGGAAAGAGAACAGGGAAACGATGCACCACGTCATCACACGGTACAAGGCGGAGAGAATGCCGTCTCGTGTGACGACTGCGAAGATGTACCGCTCGCTTATCGCCAATCACATCCAACCGAAGTGGGGCAGCACGATAGTAGAGGAAGTGCAGCCGCGCCCGGTAGAGCTTTGGCTTCGCGAACTGCCGTTGGCTCCGAAGTCCAAAACGCACGTCCGAGGGCTAATGCACGCACTCTTGGAATTCGCGATGTGGGCCGGGATGCTCGAAATAGGCCGCAACCCCATTTCCCTCGTCCAGAACAAAGGAGCCACGCGAAAGGTCCGTAAAGCGAGCAGTCTTACAGCCGAGCAGTTTCAAGCTCTGCTGCCGGGACTGCACGAGCCGTTCTCAACGCTCGCGCTTGTGAGCGTATGCCTCGGGCTCCGCATCTCTGAGGCTTTCGGCCTGCGTTGGGAGGACGTGGATTGGTTAGGCGCTCAGCTACATATCAGGCGCGGCATCGTCGCTCAGCACGTAGACGATGTGAAGACGGACGGCTCAGCGAAGGCGCTTAGCCTGACGCCTGAACTCTTGGAGCGCCTCAAGGCGCACCGGCAGCGTTCGTCGTTCACCGGCCCAGAGGATTGGGTTTTCGCCAGTCCTCATCAAATCGGAAGACTGCCGTACTCGTACACGGGCGTTCGCAGGATTCTTCAGCGTGCTGCGACCGCCGCCAATCTGGGGCGGCTAAGCACGCACAGCTTCCGGCACACTTATCGCTCGTGGCTTGATGCTGTGGGAACCGGAGTCGCTGTGCAGCAGAAGATGATGCGTCACTCGGACATCCGAACGACCTTCAATGTTTACGGCGACGTGGTCACAGATGAAATGGCAATCGCCGGGAGCAAGGTCTCGCAACTCGCGTTTCAGGGAAACGGAGTGCAGACAGAGCGCAGCACCGGCTAAGTTGTTGATGTAATGGTCGGGGCGATTGGATTCGAACCAACGACCCCCTGCTCCCGAAGCAGGTGCGCTACCAGACTGCGCTACGCCCCGAACCTTGTGCGGTGGAATGCCGGCTTTGACTGAACACGGCGCAACACGCTCGCGCGTGGCACCAGTCACCGACTCGCTCAGTCTATCAGATACCGGCTCTTCGACTTATGCCCTCTCCCTCAAACAATACGGCAGCCTCTGCTTAGAACATTGGCGGCGGTACCTGAGAGCTGGATGCCGCCATGTGGCGCGGAAGGCGACGACGGCGCCGAGGAGCGGGAGTATGACGGCCCGTGCCATACGCTTGGCCGGACCGCTTGATGGTGCCTTCCTCGAAGGTCTGCGTGTTGGCGTCGTTGAAGGTTGCGCCCGTGGGCACGAGCATGTTCTTCACCGTGCGTCCTGAGGTCTCTCCCACCCGGACTTCCACCCGGGCCTTGTCGATGCCTTTTTCGTCGGTAAGGTATTGACGTTCATTGAGAGCGCGCTCCGCAGCTGCTTCCGGCTTTTCCTCCGGCGCCGCGTTGCCGATGATGACCAGCTTGGCGGAATTCTGCTGGCCCATGGTCAAAGCGATGTCGTCCAGGCAGGCCTTGCTTTCGTTGTCCACGCGCACGGGCCTCTTCCGATCGCGGTCGAAGCTGATGGTGCACAGCGGCTGCGGTTCCGGAATGGCAGGAAGCGTGGGCTTTTCGAGAGTGACGGTCGTCTGGGCCTTCGCACTCAAGCCCTGATCGTCCACGATGTTGCAGGAGACGGTAATGGTCGTGGCCCCCAGTCCTTCGGTGGAGAGCTTGGCGGTGGCGCCGTTGCCGCTGATGGTTCCAGCTGTGGTGCTGTAGGAGTAGGTCAGCGGGCGGTTTTGCGGGCTCGTCGCCGTTGTGCTGATACCGACTGTGGTTCCCGACGGAGCGGTTGCCGGCAGGGCGACGCAGCTGACGGTGGGGGGCTCGACGGCGCGCACGGTGAAGGGAGCGGTGCAACTGGCCTGCTGCCGGGCCTTGCCGCCCTGCGAGACCTCGCCTTGCACGGTGTATTCACCCGGCGCGAGACCCGTCGTGTCGATGGTGGCGGAGGAGCCCGATGGGGTGACCTTACCGCCGTTGCTGGTCCACGTGTATTGCGTCTTTCGCTTTGCATTAAGGTACAGCGTGTTGCCTGTGACGTTGACTGGGTCGCCCGGATGCACGCTCACTGGCTGGGCGGTGCAGCCCAGCATCACCGGCTGCACGTCACCCTTGTCGCCAGTGCGGAGCACAAGGCCGCCAGAGAGCTTGGTGGCATACATTTCTCCCAGGCCTCCGGTGATACCGGCCGGTAGCACGAGAGGTCCGTGATCGACCTGAGAGTACTGGAAGTCAGCCTGGATCGGCCGAACGGCGAGATGGTCGTGGAAGAACGGCAGGATGTAGTCGATACCGAAGCCGCCGGTGACCCCCCAGCCCCACTTCAAGTTCTGCGCGGCAGGCCCATTGGAGCGTTCGCCCCCGCCGAGCGCATGCGCAAAAGGAACGAAGCGGCCCAGCGGAAGCCGGAAGACCGGCCCCGCCTGCGCGGTGTAGACGAGCTGGTCGCAGCCTGTGGAAAAACACGGCTTCAGGTAGATCTCGTGTTCAGCGCCACCGGAGAAGTAGCTGCCTTCGGCCTGCACACCCAGGTAATGACCGAACCAGCCGGTGACGCTGGCGGTGACATTCGGTGCCGACACAGGCTGGTACGCGCGAAAGTTGATGTCGCTGTTGAAAGGACGTAGGTAGCCATACCCGGCGTAGATGTCGAAGCGAGAGTCCTCATGCTCGTTGGCGCTCCTGCCGGTCTGAGCCTGCGCAGCAGGATTTTGCCCGGCGAACGACAAGACGACTGCCGCGCCGGTGACGATCTGCGCAACGCGCGGGAGCAGCCGCTGAAAGAAGCTTGAGGGCATACCGGGAGTTCCTCCAAAGAATGTTGGACCTGTGTGACTCGGACCAGTGGCCTAACGGTTGTAGATGGCAGTTTACCGGAATCGTCGCAGTTGCGAGATGCTTTCTCTTCTTTACGCCTGCCCGGCTGGGGCTTTCGCACACTTCCGCCCGGAACGTATACTCTTCCTATGCGCATGCGGAGCTGTCGCACCTGTTGTTGTCCACGGCCGACCGGCTGTTGTTGAAGACGACTCTGACTCCGCGTTCTGTGTTTCTGCCTCCTTTTCCTATCTCACCCATCTCTTAGCAAGGGTCAGCGGTTGCGACAGAGTCGTTTCCGCGCCGAAAATGGATTCGCCGGAGGTCATCCCATCTCTGCTCAGACCACGTCCGAGGAAATTGTTGCAGAAGCCCACGCGGAGCGTTTGAACCAGCTGCAGATGCTGGAGGCGGAAAGCCTCTACATCCTTCGCGAGGCCGTCGCCGAGTTCACGCGGCCCGTCATGCTTTACAGCATCGGCAAGGATTCCAGCGTGATGCTCCGGCTGGCGCAGAAAGCCTTCTTTCCAGGCAGAATTCCGTTCCCCCTGCTGCATGTGGACACGGGCTACAAGTTTCCCGAGATGATCGCCTTTCGCGATGCATACGCTCGCGAGATCGGCGCCGAACTGATCGTGCATCGCAATGAAGAGGCGATCGCACAAGGCATGAGCCCATGGGGCATGGGCACACAGAACTGTTGCGGCGCCCTGAAGACACGCTCGCTGCTGGATGCGCTTGAGGAAGGCGGCTTCGACGCGGCCTTCGGGGGTGCTCGAAGAGACGAAGAGAAGAGCCGCGCCAAGGAGCGCGTGTACAGCTTTCGCGACGCCGCCGGCCAGTGGGACCCGAAGAACCAGCGGCCGGAGCTTTGGAGCTTGTACAACTCGCGGCTGCGTAAGGGCGAGTCGATTCGCGTCTTCCCGCTCAGCAACTGGACTGAGCTGGATATCTGGCTGTATCTCTATGCGGAGCAGATTCCGATCGTGCCGCTGTATTTTGCGGAGGAGCGCCCGGTGGTGGTCCGCGGCGGGACGATCACACTGGTGAACGACGCGACGCGGCTGCTGCCCCATGAAACGCCACGACCCATGCGGGTGCGTATGCGCTCGCTCGGTTGCCTGCCGTGCACGGGAGCGATCCAGAGCGATGCGGACACGCTGCCGAAGATCATTGCCGAACTGATCACGTTCCGGCGCTCGGAGCGGGAGAACCGGGCTATCGACCATGACGAAGAAGGCAGCATGGAAGCCAAGAAGCGCGAGGGCTATTTCTGATGAGCACGCAGCCTTTCGCCCAGACCCCTGCCGGAACCGGCGCGTTCAACGAAGCGGGATTTCGCGCCTTCGTGGACGCGCACCTCGATCAGGAGTTGCTACGCTTCATCACCTGCGGCTCGGTGGATGACGGCAAGTCCACGCTGATAGGACGCCTGCTGCATGACACCAAGAGCATCTACGAGGACCAGCTTGCCAGCATCTCTGCCAGCCGGGTGAACCGGGCCGGCAATGGACAAGTGGACCTCTCGCTGCTCACCGACGGTCTGCGCGCGGAGCGCGAGCAGGGAATCACGATCGACGTGGCCTACCGGTACTTCTCGACCAGCCGCCGCAAGTTCATCATCGCGGATACACCTGGGCATGAGCAGTACACGCGCAACATGGCTACGGGCGCGTCCACTGCGGATGTCGCGGTGGTTCTGCTGGACGCGAAGGCGTTCCTGGCTGCGGGCGGTCTGCTGCCGCAGTCGCGACGGCACTCCACGATCGCCAGCCTGCTGCGCATTCCGCACGTGATCGGCGCGGTCAACAAGATGGACCTCGTGGGCTACTCCGAAGAGGTGTTCCGCCGCATCGAGCAGGATTTTGCAAGCTGGTGTACGCGGCTGGGGCTCGGCGACGTGCAGGCCATTCCGGTCAGCGCGCTGACCGGCGACAACATCGTGGAGGCTTCCACGGCGATGCCCTGGTACACAGGCTCCACGCTGCTCGAGTACCTGGAGAGCGTTCCGCTGGCCGATGCCACGCGGCGCACGGCCCCGCTGCGTTTCCCGGTGCAACTGGTGGTGCGTCCGGATGCGACCTTCCGCGGCTTCGCGGGACGGATCGAGTCGGGCGTACTGCGTCCAGGAGATGCGGTCAAGGCTCTTCCCGGCGGACGGAGAACGGTGGTCAAGCGCATCGTTGCATGGGACGGTGACCTGAAGCGCGCGGCGGCTCCGCAGTCCGTGACGGTAGAGCTGGCCGACGAGATCGACCTGAGCCGGGGCGAGATGCTGGTAGCTGCGGATGCGCCTGCTCCGGGCGTTGCAACGAGCCTGCGCGCCGACGTGGTGTGGATGCATGAAGAGCCCCTCTCCGTGGGCCGAACGTACCTCGTCAAGCACACCACGCGCACAGTGCGCGCGACTACGACCCGCATCGTGTCACGGCTCGACATCAACACCGGAGCACGCCTCGAGGCGGAGTCGCTCGTCATGAACGATATCGCCGAGGTGGAGTTTGAACTCAACCTGCCTTTGTTCTTCGAGCCGTACGCAGAGAACCGCTCGCTGGGTTCTCTGATCCTGATCGATCCATTGGCGAACGTCACAGCAGGTGCGGCCATGATTCTGGCCGATGCGGCGCAGAAGACGGCGAACAGCACCGTGCAGCAGGCCAGCGGGAGCGCTCCGCTGCCCTCCTTGGTGCTGTTGCCGGATGCGCCGGAGGCAGCCGCGCAGGTCCAGGCTGAGTTCGCCGCGCAGGGTGTGCGCGCCATTTCGCTCGACGACCCGGCAATAGCCCCCGGATCGCTGCTCTCGGTGCTGCGCGTCCTGCAGCTGGCCGGGGTCGTGGCCATTGCCACGCGCCGGGATATTCCCGCATCCGCGCTGGACGCGGTGCGCACCGCGCGCACGTTCCACGTCATCGAATCGCTTGACGGAGCGCTGGGGTGGATTCGAGAGAAGAGAGGACCGGCGGCATGAGCGCCACGATGCTCGGGGACATGGCGGCGAATCGCGAGCAGATGGCGGCGAAAGATCTGGTCGCGGACATCCTGCGCGAGGCTCGCGAACAGGGTCGCGTGCAGGACCTTTGCCTCACCTCCAGCTTTCAGACCGAGGACATGGTCGTGCTGCACATGCTGCGGCAGCACGCGCCGGATGTGCCGGTGATCTTCCTGGAGACGGGGTACCACTTCCCGGCGCTCACCGCGTACCGCGACCGGATGGCGGCGGAGTGGAGGCTGAACCTCGTGAAGGCGCTGCCGGTGACAACGCTCACCGAGCACGAGGCGCAGCATGGCCTGTTGCACCTCGTAAATCCTGGACAGTGCTGCCAGATTCGCAAGGTCGAGCCGCTGATGCGTTCGCTGGAGCCGTTCTTCTACTGGTTTACCGGTTTGCGCCGCGAGCAGTCGCCCACGCGTGCCAACCTGCGCAAGGTTGAAGATCACCGTCTGCCCTCGGGGAAAGCGATGAAGAAGATCAGCATCCTGGCCGACTGGACATGGGCCGATGTCGCGGGTTACGCCGAAACTCACTCCATCCCGCGGCTGTCGCTGTACGATCAGGGCTATTCGAGCATCGGCTGCGAGCCCTGCACCGCCATTCCGGAGGCCGGAGCGGATCCGCGTAGCGGCCGCTGGGGCGGGAAAAAGCTGGAGTGCGGCATCCACACGTTCAGCGAACGGAGCTGAGCTCAACGTCATCGCCAGCAGGTCCTTCCCGGCGCGCCCGCCGTACAAGGAGCTAGCGGCCCAAGCCTGCAGCAGGACTCCTTTCCTCAATGCTTCCTGAGCGCCGAAAGATCGTGGATTTGTGGAAGCGCGGCGAGGCTGTCGCGCTGGCGACACTGGTCCGTGTGGAGGGCTCCAGCTATCGCAGGCCGGGAGCGCGCCTGCTCCTGGCGAAAGATGGAGCCTACGCCGGCGCGATCTCCGGCGGCTGCCTGGAAGCCGAAGTGCTGCGCAAGGCACAGTGGCTGGTTCGCGACGGCGCGGTTCTGCAGCGTTACTCCACGCTGTTCGACGACACCTCGGACATCCCGTATGGGCTCGGCTGCGGGGGAGCGGTGGATGTGCTGCTTGAACCGGCCAGTTCGGCGGAGTTCGTGGCGTTGATGCACGCCTTGGAGGCGTCCTTGCGGGGAGACTGGCGGCGGGTCGCCACTCAGCTGCCAGTTTCTGGCATGTCGCTGCGACGGTGCATTTTCGACCGGGAAGGAACACACCTGTTCGGCAGCGAGGCGGGAACGGTGAGCGCCGACCTGCCGCACTTCGACGAGACACTTGCCGCGCCGCAGCGCCTGCTGGTGTTCGGCGCGGGCGACGATGCGCAGCCGGTCGTGAAAATGGCTGCGCTGCAGGGCTGGACCGTGGCCGTGGTGGACGGACGAGCGCAGTGGGCGCGGCGGGAACGATTCTCCGAAGCGGAGCAGGTGCTGGCCACGGACGACTTCAAAGCAGTGCAGATTACGTCCGGAGACGCGGCAGTGATCATGACGCACAGCTATGAGCAGGACCGCGCCTGGCTCAAGGCACTGCTGCCGTATGACCTGCCGTACGTGGGACTCCTAGGAGCGAGACATCGGAGCGCCCTGCTGCTGAGCGAAACGGCCGCCCTGCTGAGATGGAGCGTTGCACATGTATGCGAGCGCGTGTTCACTCCGATAGGGCTCGATCTGGGTGGAGATGGAGCCGAAGCGATCGCTCTTGCGATTGTCGCGGAGATTCAGGCGTGTTTGCAGGATCGTTTGGCGCCTGCACGGCACATGACGGCCGAAGCGATCGCCGAGCAGATCGCATCCGGTGCGACATCGCGCTACGGGCAGGCCTGTGCGCTGTCCTCAGCTACGGCGATGGAAGGTCACTGAGTTTCCCTGGTCGATCGTGGTCATCACCACCGTGTGGATGTTTACGTGGGCTGGCCGGGTGGCGGCCCATACGATGGCGTCCGCGACATCCTCGGGCGTAAGCGGCGTGATGTTCTGGTACACCTTGGCCGCGCGCTCCTGGTCGCCGCGAAAGCGAACCACGCTGAAGTCTGTTTCCACCATGCCGGGGTCGATGCTGGTCACGCGCACCGGCGTTCCCATGAGATCGAGCTTCAGACCTTCGGAGATCGATTTTTCGGCGGCCTTGCTGGCGCAGTAGACAGCACCGTTCGCATACGTCATGTGCGCGGCAGTGGATCCGAGATTGAGGATGTGACCGCGGCCGCGGGCTACCATGCCAGGCACAACGGCGCGCGTGACGTAGAGCAGACCCTTGACGTTGGTGTCGATCATCTCTTCCCAGTCGTCCGGCTCGTCTTCGTAAAGCTTGCCCATGCCGCGGCTGAGCCCGGCGTTATTGACCAGGATGTCTACCCCACCCCAGTCGCCGGGGAGTGCTGCGAGAGTGCCTTCCACTTCGTTACGATCACGCACGTCGAGCTCGAAACTATGGACGCCGGCGGCGCCAGCGTCCCGCAGCATGGCTTCTGACGATTTCAGCTTATCGATGCGGCGCGCACACTGAAGCAGACAGGCACCCTCGACCGCAAAGGCCCTGGCCGTGGCGGCACCGATTCCCGAGCTTGCGCCGGTGATCAGGACGATGTTTTCCCGCAAGGAAGTTGCCATAGCCTGTTGAGATGCGAAGACGGTCAAAAGGCGCGGGCGCATACCGGCTTGAAGCCCAACCGGACGCTTTCACGCTGCAGCCTGGGTGAACATGAAAGCTCTTACCCTTCTGCGGCTGAGCAGAAACGCAAGCAGAGCCGCCAGGGAAAGGGCGCTTCCGACGTATTCATCCCAGGAGTGATGCCAGGTAATCGAGAGGGTGGCCGGACCAGGGGGCAGAGCCACGGCGAGCAGACCGTCTGGACGGTGAAGATGCGCGAGCGGGGCGGAGCCGTTGCGGGTGATGCGCCAGTTGGGGTAATCCTGCAGGTTGACGACAAGATAGCCGGAGGCCGGCGGTTTGAGGAAGAGGTGGAGCGGGGTGGCAAAGAGCCGTGCGCCCGCAGGCGGAAGAGGCCACTCGGCGGTTGGATCGGCAGCGGCTGGATTGGGCGTGGTGCCGGGGGCGTATTCGTCCGGAGTGCCGGCAAGCCAGAAGGGTGGATTGTCCGGGCGAAGGAAGTCGGCGTTGCCGGTGGCAACGACATACTCGTCGGTGGGCTCGGGGGCGTGATGGCTCAGGAAGTCGGCCTGGAGAGACTCGGGCTCGCGGTCGACGGTGCAGGCCACTCGGGTTGGGGTCATGATGCCGTAGGACAGAATCGCGACGGTGAGAAGACCGGCTAGAGCAGCAGGTATGGGCCGGATCGTAGAGCGGCGGAAGAAGAGAGCGAAAGCCAGTGCGAAGCAGGCGCCTAGAACGAAGAGCGATCGCCATGGAAATTGCACTACCCAGAGAGCAGGCAACCGCTGCCATAGGGGACGGGAGAGAAACGTCATGCCGACGATCAACATGAGGCTGAGCACGGTGGCGGGCACGCCGGCCTGCCGCCAGGCGGCGCGTTCAGCGGCGGGTCTGCGTCGAGTGCGACGCCACGCGAACAGCAGCGTGGCAGTGGTCGCAGCGGCGAGTGCGAGGTAGATGTGCTCGGTACGAAGCAAGAAGGCATCGCGTCCGGGAAGCAGCACGCGATGAAAGAAGAGGTTGTCGATAGGACGCAGCGGAGGGATAAACGCATCGTCCATGTGGATAGAGCGGCGCTGCCGCAGCGCGGGGACCAGGAACACGGCGGACAGGGCAAGACCGTAGAGCAGGGCTGCCGTGAAGGTGAACGCGAGAGGGACCAAAAGGCGCAGGCGCGCTTGCCAGGACACTGGCGCGCCGGGGCGCGCTGCCTGAAGGAGACGGATAACCGCGATGAATAGCAGCACGTACGTGCCGATGACACCGCCGGGTACGTTCGAGAGCCACATGAGGGCGAGCGCGCAGCCGATACGCCACGGACTTGGACGGAGAGCGAGCATTGCTGCGAGCAGCAGGGGGCAGAACGCCGCAGCGAGCAACTCGGCGTAGGCGTTGCGGCCGGTGACCGTCCACAGCATGAAGGGGTTGGCGAGGAACAGGCAGGCGGCGAACAGGGCGATCGGCTCTGGGGCGTAGGCGCGCGCGAGCCGGTACATGCTGAAGCCGGCGACAGTGAGGATGACCCAGGTCACGGCTGTCGGAACGAGGTGAAACGGGAGCAGCAGTGTGAGCACCGCGCCAAGCAGCCAGGAGAGCGGCGGGTAGAAGAGGAAGCGAGGCTCGCCGGCGTTGTAGGCGGCAAAGAAGTTCCAGCGTGGCAGGAGCGTGCCGTGGCGCAGCTGGTCGGCGGCGCCGAGCCAGGATTGCATATGGAATGCGAAGTCGTGGCCGCAAGAGTGGCCGCCGGTAAGCAGAGGCAGAACGGCAATCAGCGCCGCGAGCGGCAGCAACCAGAAACGACGCATGGGAAAAGTTTAGGGCACGCGTATGGGAGAGTTTCGTGGGGCTCTGAGCGAAATACAGTGGTCTCTCCGCTACGCATGCCGGAAAGACCTCATGCTTCGGTCGAGATGACAGCCGGTTTTTGTTGTGCCATACCAGCTAGACTCTGAAATACGATACGGGAGACTTCTTGACCATGAAGCAGCGTGAGTGGAAACGGGCGTCGGCCCTGTTGGCCGTCGTGATGTCTGTTGGGTTGGGTAGCCGGGATGCCGCGGCGCAAACGCTGGTCGCTCCGGTACTGACACCGCAGCAACAAGCGGCGCAGCAGGCCGAGTTCTTTCGCACGCACTTTACCAAGCGGGAAGTGCACATCCCGATGCGGGATGGCGTGAAGCTGTTTGCTTCGGTGTATACGCCGGTGGCGGGGCAGTTCAATGACAAGGGGCCCTATCCCTTCCTGATGACACGTACGCCGTACAGCTGCGCCCCCTATGGCGAAGACAAGATTGCGCCGCGCGTGACCGGCAACCAGGACATGCTGCAGAGCGGATACATCCTGGTGTGCGAGGATGTGCGCGGGCGCTGGGCAAGCGAAGGCACGTGGCTGGAGATGACCCCAAGCCGAGACGGCAAGGGCATCGATGAATCGACCGACACGTATGACACGGTGGAGTGGCTGCTGAAGAATGTCCCGGGCAACAACGGAAAGGTCGGCATCCTGGGCATCAGCTACCCGGGGTTTTACACGGCCGCGAGCATGATCGACGGTCACCCGGCAATCAAGGCAGCGAGTCCGCAGGCGCCGATCGTGAACCTGTGGATGGGCGACGATGCGTACCATGGTGGCGCGTTCATGCTGAGCGCGAATCACTCGTTCTATGCGGACGGGTTTGCGCCGCAGAAGAACCCGACCACGGAGCGCGAGCGCAGCGGCTTCGAATTCCCCACGCAGGACGTGTATCAGTACTACCTTGGGGTGGGAACGCTGGCGAAGCTGGATACGGAGGCGGGCGGGACCAACCCGTACTTCCACGACCAGGTGGTGAACTCGACCTATAACGCCTACTGGGAGGCACGCGACCTGGAACCGCATCTGCATGGCGTGAAAGCAGCGGTGCTGGCGGTAGGCGGATGGTTCGACGCGGAGGACCTGAGCGGGCCGGTCAAGGTGTTCCACGCCGTCGAGAAGCTCAGTCCGGAAGCGCCGGAAGACACGCTGGTGGAAGGGCCCTGGGTGCATGGCGGATGGTCGCGCGGAACGGGGGCGCAGCTGGGGGACGTTACGTTCAGCGGAGCGGAGAACGCGCCCAGCGAGTTCTACCGCAGGAACATTGAGGCACCGTTCTTCGCGCATTGGCTGAAGGGCGCGGAGTGGACGCCGCTACCGAAGGCCTACACGTTCGAGACGGGGACTGACGTCTGGAAGAAGTACGATGCGTGGCCTCCCCGGACAGCGGCTACCAAGATGCTCTACCTGCAACCGGGTGGCGGACTGAGCTGGAGCGCGCCGAGCGAGCGCGCGAGCAGGGATGAATACGTGAGCGATCCGGCGCACCCGGTGCCGTTCACACCGTATGTGACCGGCGCAGACGTGCCGCAGCGCTATATGGATGACGACCAGCGCTTCGCCACGACGCGCGGCGATGTGCTGGTGTACCAGACAGCGCCGCTGAGCGAAGATGTGACCGTGGTGGGGCCGGTGAAGCCGCGGCTGAAGATTGCCTCGACCGGAACGGATGCGGACTTCGATGTGAAGCTGATCGACGTGTTTCCGGAGGACTACAAGGACCCGCATGGCGCGGTATCGGCCAGCGGGCGGCGAGCGGGTGGAAGCGGGACCGCCATTCTGCAGGGCTACCAGATGCTGGTGCGCGGTGAGCCGTTCCGGTCGAAGTTCCGTAACTCCTGGGAGAAGCCCGAGCCGCTCGAGCCGGGCAAGATGACTGCGGTAGACTTCACGATGCAGGACGTCAACCACACGTTTCGCAAAGGTCACCGCATCATGGTGCAGATCCAAAGCTCGTGGTTTCCGCTCACGGATCGCAATCCGCAGGTCTTCATCGACATCGCGAAAGCCAAGCCTGAGGACTTCCGGAAAGGGACGGAGACGGTCTTCCATCAGGCCGACGCGGCGAGCGGGCTGGAGCTTCTGGTGCTGCCGTAAAGTGGAGATGGTCTGGCCGATGCGATAGGCTGGCGGTGCGGAGGAGAAGCCATGGGAAGTCTGTCAATCCCGGTGAAGGTGCCTGTTGAGGTGTATCTGAATAGGGTGTACCGGCCTGATCGCGACTTCGTCGATGGTGAGGTGCTAAGGAGAAACGTGGGCGAGATGCCGCACGCGAGCGTGCAAAAGTTCTTCATTGGTTACTTTTTGTCCGGGGAGCAGGAATTGCGGGTGCGTGTGTATCCGGAACAGCGGGTGCAGACGTCGGAGACACACTACCGGGTAGCCGATATCTGTGTGGTGCGCGGAGACGCTCCGTGGGAAGGCATCGTGCACACGCCGCCGCTGCTATGCATCGAAGTGCTGTCGCCCAAGGACCGTATGTCGCGGGTCCAGGAGAGGATAGACGACTTCATCGCGATGGGCGTAGCCGCGGTTTGGGTTGTGAACCCCCGCAAGCGGAGCGTGTTCGTTGCAGAGCGTTCGGCGACGCTGCAGCTAGCAGGTGACGTGCTGATGCTGGAAGGAACTGGCGTGCGCATTCCGGTCCCAAGCATTTTTGCCGAGCTGGACCGCTTTGGGGTGCAGTAAGCACTGGCAGGCAGTTGTCAGTTCGGCGTGCTGCGTGATGCTGGCTGTCCTGGTTTCGCCGGTGCCGGTACCGCCGGGGCCTCTTGTGCAGGCTGGGCCGCGGCGATGCCGAAGGGGTCCTGCAGGCTGGGACTCTGCGGGGTGAAGAGCTCGGCTCCCGTGTCGGTGATATGCATGTCGTCCTCCAGGCGGATGCCAAACTTGCCACGCAGGTAGATGCCGGGCTCGTCGGAGAAGCACATGCCTTTCATGAGCTTCTGCTGGTTGCCCTGTACAAGGTAGGGCCACTCATGGCCGTCGAGTCCGATGCCGTGGCCGACGCGATGGTAGAAGATCGTGTAGCCGGGACCGTAGCCCGCTTCGAGAATCACCTTACGCGCGGCGGCATCGATGGCCTGCATCGCCACGCCGGGGCGGGCCGCGGCCAGCGCGGCGGACTGCGCGTTGTGAACGACTTCGAAGACGGAACGCTGCTGGTCGGTGGCGGTGCCGTAGACGAAGGAGCGGGAGATATCCGACGTGTAGCCGTCCACAGTGCAGCCGTCATCGATGAGCACCATCTCACGCTCATGGATAGTTTGTGGACGGAGCGAGCCGTGTGGGATGGCGGAGTTGAGGCCGACGTTGCAGGAAGCCTCGCCATGCACGCCACAGCGGGTGTAGGCCTTCTCGATGAGAGCGGAGACCTTGTGGTTGGTGTCGCCGGGACCGCAGGATAGATAGACGGCTTTATAGACATCCAGGGTGATTTGGTTGGCAAGCTGGAGCAGGGCAATCTCCGCAGGCGTTTTGATGGAGCGGCAACCGGCCGTGACCGGCGTGGCGGAAACGATCTTCATGGCAGGGCAGGCTCCCGCGATGCCGTTCGAGAAGGCGAACTGGGTGTGTTCCTCGATGCCGAGCGAACCAGTGGTGATGGAGACTTCGGCGAGCGCGCGGCGAACGATGACGAAGGGGTCTTCGTTCTCGTTCCACAGATAGATGATGGTGGTTTCGCGCTCGGGAAAGCTGGGCAGGATCTCGTCCAGACGGTCGCGCTCGAACGAGGGGCAAACAATGAAAGGCGCAGCGGATTGCGGCAGGACCCACGCAAACAGCCGCTCCGACTGGCCCCAGCGCGCGCCGGTGAAGTACTGCATGGACGCACCGGTCGTCATCAGGATGGCGTCGATGCCGTACTGCTTCATCAGTTCGCGGGCGAGGTCGCAACGGGTGCGGCGTTCATCGAGGGTGATGGGGACGATGTCCGCGCGGCGGTCCTTGAGTGCCAGAACCGGTGCGGGCAGCTCGGTGTCTGCTGCCTGCGGCGTTGCGGCTGCCGGCCTGCTTTGTGCATGGAGCGCAAGGGCTGGGGCGGAGGCAGCGGCGGAAAACAGGAAGCGGCGGCGAGAAGACTTCCAGAGCATGAGGTCGATTGTAGGCGCGCGCAGGGTAGCGACGTGCCATCCCTTACCCGTGTTACGGAGTTTGGCGTGCGCGGGCCGTGGATGCTAGTTTCGGTGGTGACTGGAGTCGAGGATGGCGGATCGGGTTGGTGTCGAAGAGTGGGCGCTGCAGGCAGGCGGGGAGTCACTGGCGGAGGTGCTGCTGGCTGTGGCCAGGGCGGCGGCGATGATCGCTAGGAAGATACGTGTGGCCGGGCTGCAGGACGTGTATGGAGCGGCCGGCGCAACCAACGTACAGGGCGAGCAGCAGCAGAAGCTGGACGTGTATGCCAATGACATCATGATCGCGGAGCTGCGGACCTGCCGCTCGGTGGCGGGTCTCATCAGCGAAGAGGACGAGGAACCGGTGAGTTTCCTCGCTGAGCCCGAACATGAAGGCGCGACACTCGTGCTGGCGTTCGATCCACTGGACGGCTCGTCGAACATCGACGTGAATGTGAATGTCGGAACGATCTTCGGCGTGCGGGAACGCAGCGAAGATGAAGACCTGAAAACGACAGTGCTGCAGCCGGGCACCAAGCAGCTTGCGGCTGGCTATGTGGTGTACGGGCCCTCGTGCGTCCTGGTCGTGACGGTGCAGGGAGGTGGCGTGACGGCATTCACACTGGATGACGGTGGAGAGTTTGCCCTTTCCAGCGAAAACATGCGCATGCCGGCGCAGGGGCCGTACTACTCCGCGAATGAGGCGAACGCGGCAAGCTGGCCCACCGCCTATCGCGAGTACCTGGCGATGCTGCTGCGCGGCGATCTGGGCGGAAAGGCGTATAGTGCACGCTATATCGGAAGCCTGGTGGCGGACTTTCATCGCACGTTGCTCAAGGGCGGCGTGTTCCTGTATCCGCCCACTGACAAGGCACCGAACGGCAAGCTGCGCCTGCAATACGAGGGCAATCCGCTGGCGATGATTGCGGAAGCTGCAGACGGCGCGGCGATCGATGGCAAGGAACGCATTCTGGAGCTGAAGCCGGGCGACATTCACGGCCGCACGCCGCTGATCGTGGGCAGCCGGCGCGAGGTTGAGGCGCTGGCAAAGGCTGTCGCGGAGCGCCAGTAGTGGCTGCAGGGGGCGCAGTGGCGGAACGGCTCTACTACAGCTCGGCGGAGCTCGAGTTTACCGCTCTGGTCACGGACATACGCCTGGTGGCGACCGAGGCGGTGGGCGGCGCGCGCGAACAGGTGTGGCAGGTGGCGCTGGACCGCACGGCGTTCTATCCCGAGGGCGGAGGTCAGCCATGGGACACGGGCGTGCTCCTCGCGATGGCGCGCTCAGGCGCGGTGCTGGAAGTGCCGGTCGACCGAGTGGAAGAGGACGAGGCCACGGGCGAGGTCTGGCACTTTGTGCGCAAACCGCTGGTGGAAGGCACTGAGGTGGTGGGGCGCGTGGACTTCGCCCGCCGTACCGACCATGAACAGCAGCACTCCGGGCAGCATTTGCTTTCGGCGATGTTCCTGCGCGAGCTAGGGGCGCGCACGGTTTCTTTCCATCTGGGTTCCAACGACGGCTCGAACCGGGCTGGCGGAGAGAGTTCCACCATTGACGTTGCGCTGCCTGACGGCATGGAGCGCCTCAGCGAGGAGGATCTGGCGCGGGTGCAGGAAGCGGCTAACCGTGTTGTCTTTGAAGGACGGCCGATGCTGACGCACTTCGTGGAACGGGAGTTCGCGGAGATCATGCTGGCGCGCGGCGATCTGCGCAAGTTGCCGGAGAGACCCGGTCGCATGCGGCTGGTGCAGATGCAGGGCATCGAGTTTAATGCGTGCGGCGGAACGCACGTGGCGAATACGGGAGCGATTGGGACGATCACGATCCGCCGCGTGGAAAAGGTGCGGCAGGGCTGGCGAGTGGAGTTCTGCTGCGGCCTGCGAGCGGTACGGGCGGCGCGGCGCGACTATGCGTCCCTGGTTGATGCTGCTGGTGCGCTCTCGGTGGGTGCTCAGGAAGTTCCGGAACGTGTGCGCTCGCTGCTGGAAGATGTGAAGGCGGCGGGCAAGGAGCATAAGGCGCTTCTGCAGGAGCTGGCCGGGATGAATGCGGACCGGCTCCTTCGCGAGCAGGCGTCTGCGGCGGTGTTGCAGGCGGAGTTCGCGGGGCGCGATCTCGAATTCATCAAGCGCGTGGCTTCGCGAGTCGTGGCGCTCGGCAAGTGCATCGTGGCGGGGAGTGTGAACGGCGGGGACGGCGTTATCGTCGCGGGGTGTGCCGCGGGATCCAGCAGGAACGTGGGGCTCCTGGTGCGTGAGACGCTCGGGGCGGCGGGCGGCCGCGGCGGCGGGTCAGCAGAGATGGGGCAGGGTGTCTGCGGAGCCGCCCAGGTGCCTCGCGTCGTGAGCAGGCTGGTGGAGTTGCTGCTGGGCATAGGCACCTGAGCGGGAGAGCCTCGCGCCGCGAAGGGGCAGACGAGGTCTCCGCGTGTCTCAGGCATACGTGAGGAAGCAGAACGGGTGCCTTTACCGAGGCACCCGTTCTGCGTTCCTGCGGTGTGGCTTAAAACTGGATGGCAGCGAACCCCTGCTTCCTGCTATCGAGCTGCGGAGCGAGCGCATCCCATGCTGGTGCGCTCCGCCAAAATCCAACTCTCGCTCGCGGCAAGCACCGGACGCCACGGCCATTTCTGGTCGAATCCTGTGGTTCCGGGTGACCATCCCGATCCGACTATCGTCAAGGTCGGCGATACTTTCTGGGCATCGGCCACTTCGGGTGAGTGGTCGCCGCAGTTTCCGCTCTTTTGGTCCACCGATCTCGTGCACTGGATTCCGTCCGGCTCCATCTTTCCTGCTCAGCCCACGTGGGCGGAGGGAGCTTTCTGGGCACCGGAGCTGGTTCACGATGAAGTGAGCGGCTGTTTCGTTGCGTGGTATGTCGGAAAGAAGCGCGGCGGCCCCCTCTGCATCGCGGTGGCTACGGCGCCTGCGGCGAATGGACCCTACGCGGATCGAGGGCCGCTGGTTTGTGAGCAAGACGGCTCTATCGACCCCTGTTTCGCGCGCGACGAGCATGGCGCGCCCTTCCTGATCTGGAAGGAGGACGGCAACTCTCAGCAGCGCCCGACACCGATCTGGGCGCAGGCGCTGAGCGACGATCTTCTGCATCTGCGAGGCGAAAAAGTCCAGCTCATCACCAACGACCAGCCCTGGGAAGAAGGCGTGGTAGAGGGTCCCTACATCCTGCGCCACGGGGGATGGTTCTACATGTTCTACGCGGGAAATGCCTGCTGCGGCCGCGAATGCAAGTATGCCGAAGGCGTGGCGCGGGCGGAGAGACTCCTAGGCCCATGGGAGAAGTGCCCGGCGAACCCGATTCTGGGCTCCAACGACAACTGGCGCTGTCCGGGGCATGGCACGGCGGTCCGCTCGCAGGACGAAGCAGGCCGCCCCGGGCAGGAGTACTTCCTCTATCATGCCTACCCCAGCGGAGGCACGATCTACGTAGGCCGCGAGGCAGTGCTGGATGAGATCACCTGGTCCGCGCCGGAGGCCGATGGCAAGCCCGGCTGGCCGGCTGTGAACTCCGGACGAGGCGCAAGCGAACCGTCTCCGGCAGAACCGATAGACTTCATGGATCTCTTCGACTCCGCCGAGTTGGGTCCATCGTGGCAATGGCCTGTGAATACCCGCCCCGATGTCGTGCTGGAGGGAAGTGGACTGGTACTCGGGATTCCGATCCACTCCTCCATGGCCGCTGGTCCCGTGGAGTCCGCGATGATCGCGGTGCCGCGCCCGGCAGGAATCCACTATGCGGCTTCGGTGGTGCTGGACATTCCGCCTGCGGCGGACTCGTCATTGTGGGCAGGGTTGGCAATTGTCGGCGACCCCTTCAATACGGTCGGCCTTGGCCTGCGCGGCGATGCGCTTGTGCTCTGGTACCGCCGCGGCGCGACCCAGGGCGTGATCTGGCAACTCAGCTTGCCTGCCGCGCGAACCGTCCGTCTGAGCTCCCGCAGCCTCGGCAGCGAACACCACCTGCAATTTCGCTACGCACTGGATGGAGCAGACTGGCAGAACGCCGGAGGCACCTACGACGCTTCCGAACTCCCGGCCTGGGACCGTGGGTTGCGTATCGGCCTCCTGCTCGAAGGACCGCCTGGGCGCTCCGCGAGCTTCCACGCCTTCGAGCTCCGTGCGGAATAGCGGCAGCTTCGTGAAGAGCTGCCGCTCTCGCTCCGGGACGAAATCGCGGTGCGAACGCTGCGTTACCGGCTGGCCACCGCTGCCCGGGTGCCTGTGTTGCCGGTGTAGGACACGCGCCAGATCGTGCGCGAGCCGTCATCGCTGACCAGAAGCGAGCCATCGCCCATCACCGTAACGCCGACCGGCCGGCCCCATACCTGGCCGTCCGCGGTGACGAAGCCGGTGAGGAAATCCTCGTATTGGCCGGTAGCGTGGCCGTTCCGCATGGGCACGCGAACCACTTCATAACCGCCTCGCCGGGCGCGATTCCAGGAGCCATGCTCGGCCGCGAACGCGTCGTTGCGGAAGCTGTCCGGAAAAGCGGCGGCGGCGCTCTGCTTCGGCGTGTAGAAGGTCATCTGCAAGGATGCCATGTGGGGCTGCAGCAGGACATCGGGCGTGGCTACTTTCGCGGCCATGTCGACGTGGTTGCAGACCTTTGCCTGCTCCGGTGTAAGAGGTTGCTGCAGGTTGCGGTTCGGACCCGTCCCGTTGGCGCAGGGCAGATCGAGGCGCGGATCGCGATGGCCGCCCATGTAATACCAGGGCCAGCCGTAGAAGCTGCCTTCCTGCACAGAGGTGATGTAGTCAGGAACGAGGTTGTTGCCGAGGTTGTCGCGCTCGTTGGTGGAGCACCAGAGCTGGCCGGTGACCGGGTTGATGGCTTCGCCGACGCAGTTGCGAATGCCGCTGGCGTAGACCTCGACGAACTTGCCTTCAGGAGTGAACTCAAGCACGTCGGCGCGATGGAACTCATTGGGATGGTCGTCGGCGTTGTCGGCGTTGGAAGCAGATCCCACCGAGAGCAGGAGATGCTGGCCGTCGGGCGTAAAGACGATGTCGCGGGTCCAGTGGCCGCCGCCGCGAAGCTGCGCGAAGCCGGGCAGATCGGGAACAATCGTTTCAGGAGCGCCGGACGCCACAAGATCGCCGGGGCGATAGGAAAAGCGAACCACGGTAAAGGTGTTGGCGATGTAGACGTACTTCGGGTTCGCGGCCGGGTAGAAGGCGATGCCGAACGGGTTCTTGAGACCGGTGGCGTACTTCGACACGGTTTGCGCACGGCCATCCGGACCGACTCCGCGCAACACGTACACGTTTCCGGCGAACGAATCGGTCAGGAAAACATCGCCGTTGGGAGCGGTGCGCATGAGGCGGGGCTGCTGAAAGGTGCCGCGCGGAGGCGCATCGCCAAGCCGCTCAGAGTAGTGGCCATCGGGTGCGGGTGTGGGGCCGCCGTCGCCCCCCGCGTATAGAGTGACCCGGAAGCCCGGAGGTGCCAGGGGCATCGCGCCCTCGGGCCGCGGCACTACTTTCGCGCCGTTATCCACCGCTTCGGACGGGTTGGGCTCGGGCAGGTCGGCCACCGTGATCTTGCGGGATACTCCGGGCTTCTGCTGCGAGTAGTCCGCGAAGGCGTCTGGGCCAGTAATGGTTTGAGCGCAGAGAGTCGTGGCGGGAAGGGACAAGACACCGAAGGCTATGACGGCAAGGCTTTTCATGGATGTCTCTCCCCAGCGAGGCTACACCATCGCTGGTACCGGTCCTGCGAAGTGCAGAGCCCTCGGCAGTAAGCTAATGTCCTGGATGAGCCTGTACTGCGATGTCGCCCTGCCGGTGCCCCTGGACCGGAGCTTCACCTATGAGCTTCGCGGGCAGTGGGCGGTTGCGGGCGGGCGGGTCCTGGTACCGTTCGCGGGGCAGAGATTGCTGGGTGTGGTCGTCAAGGTGCACGATGTGCGTCCGCCGGCGGAACCCGGGTCGGCGGAGATCACGCTGAAGGCCGTGGAGCGCGTGCTGGACCATGAGGCGCTCCTGTCCGATGAGTTGAT
This sequence comes from uncultured Acidobacteriaceae bacterium, assembly GCA_964246235.1. GTDB lineage: Bacteria > Acidobacteriota > Terriglobia > Terriglobales > Acidobacteriaceae > Granulicella. The sequence goes on along the minus strand of CAXTPR010000005.1, from coordinate 147,529 downwards.
GGAGCTGGGACGCTGGATCGCGGAATACTATTGCGCGCCGCTGGGAGAGGTGCTGCGCGGAATGATTCCGCTGACCGCTGAGATGCGGCGGCACTGGCAGTACAAGATCTCGGAGCCGGGACGGCGGGTCCTGTACGAGGGCGCGGCGAAGGGGTCGTCGCGCCGATCTCGGCTTAGCGCGGAGGACCAGAACCGCGAGTATGCGGTGCTGAACTACCTGGAGGCCGGCGATGCCGGGAAGCCGGCGACGATTCGCGCGGCCACGGGTGCAAATAAGGCGCTGCTGGATGCGATGGTTCGCAAGAAGTGGTTGGTGCGCGAGCCTCTGGCGGAGATGCGGGACGCCAGGAGACTGGAGAGAGTGGCGGTGCTGGCCGGCGACGAAGCGGATCAGCGAGTCAGCAGGTCAACAAGTCAGCGAGTCAACGAGGTAGCGGATGAGCGAGAGAGCGAGTCACCCCGACGGCTGCCCAAGCTGAATGAGAATCAGCTGCAAGTCATGGCGGAGCTGGCCGGTGCGGGCGGGCGGCTGCGGCTGCGCGATCTGCAGGAGCGCGTGGCGCGCGCCAGGGTGCCGGCGTCGAGCATCGGCACACTGGTGAAGCGGGGCCTGGTGTGGCTGGAGGAGCAGGCACAGGAGTTCTCCGTCACCGGGCTCGGCGATGTGTTCGGCGGGACGGGCAAGAAGTTCGCGCATGAGCACTCGCTGAACGAGACACAGACGGAAGCGTTGCGGGGGATCGTTGCGGCGATGGGCTCGTTTCGCGAAGACGGCGGATTTCGTTCCCTGCTGCTGTATGGCGTGACGGGCTCGGGCAAGACGGCGGTCTACGTAGCTGCGATGCAGCGCGCGCTGGCTGCGGGCAGGAGCGCGCTGCTGCTGGTCCCGGAGATCGGGTTGACGCCTGGAACCGCGGCGCAGATGGTGGCGGCGTTCGGCGGCGAAGTGGCGCTGCTGCACTCGCAACTGACGCCGGACGAACGCGCCGAGCAGTGGCACCGGATTCGCCGCGGCGCCGCGCGGGTCGTGGTGGGGACACGCAGCGCGGTGTTTGCGCCGATGCCTGACCTGGGGCTCATCCTGGTCGATGAGGAGCACGACGGCAGCTACAAGCAGGAAGAAACACCGCGCTATCACGCGCGTGATGTAGCCGTAATGCGGGCCAAGCTCGCTGGCTGCACGGTGGTACTTGGATCGGCAACGCCTTCGCTGGAGAGCTGGAATAACGCGGAGCGAGGGCGTTATGAGCTGTTGCAAATGCGCGAGCGGGTACGAGAGCGGCCGCTCCCCGTGGTCGAGATGATCGACATGCGCGAGGAGTTTCGGCAGACGGGGCAGGAGCATATTTTTGCCCGGCAGCTCGTAGAGGAAACGCAAGCCACGCTGGACCGCGGCGAGCAGGTCATCATTCTGTTGAACCGGCGCGGCTACAGCTTCGTGGTAATGTGCCGCAGCTGCGGCGAGAAGATCGAGTGCGAGAACTGCGCCATTTCGCTGACCTACCACAAGGCTGGGGATGAGCATGCGCTGGCGGCCGAGGCAGGCGCGCGCGGAGGAGAAGCGAAAGCGGGGCAGCGGCTCGAGTGTCACTACTGCGGCTTCCGGCGTGGCGTGCCGAAGGCGTGCCCGCACTGCGGCAAGGAACACCTTTACTACCTCGGGGCGGGATCGCAGCAAGGGGAGGAGCGCCTGGCCGAGCTGTTTCCGGGGGCGCGTATCGGGCGCATGGATCGCGACGCGGTGCGTTCCCGCTCCGATATGGAACGGCTGCTGGGCCGGCTGCACTCGGGCGAGATCAACCTGCTGGTGGGCACGCAGATGATCGCCAAGGGTCATGACATTCATGGCGTGACACTGGTGGGCGTGGTGGGCGCGGACTTCGCGCTGGGATTGCCGGACTTTCGCGCGGCGGAGCGTGTCTTTCAACTTCTAACCCAGGTGAGTGGACGCGCGGGACGCGGCGACAAACCGGGAAGGGTGCTGGTGCAGACCTACCAGCCGGACCACTATGTGAACAGGTTCGCGTGCGAGCACGATTTCCCCGGCTTTGCGGCGCGCGAGATGTATTTCCGGCGCGGGGCTCGCTACCCGCCGTTTACAGCCCTAGCGAACCTAATCGTGCAAAGCGAGCATCTGGAGGAGGCCCTGGCATGGTCTGCGAGGCTGGGGCAGTGGCTGGACGGCCGCAGGCCAGAGGGGGTGCGTGTGCTGGGGCCGGCGGCTGCGCCGATCGCACGCCTGAAGCGGATTTATCGGTACCACTTCCTGCTCAAGGCGGGGCGCCGCGATGTGCTGCGCGGGGTTCTTCGGGAGCTGTTGGCGGAGGCGGAGCGGCTGGAAGTTCCGCGAAGGGCGCTGGTCGTGGACGTGGATGCGCTGCACCTGATGTGAACGCGGCAGTCGAGCGCTTCCTAATGCAGAACGTGGAGGTCCTTGCCGGGCTTGAAGCGCACGGCACGGCCGGGAGTGATCGTGACCTCCGCCCCCGTACGCGGATTGCGGCCCACTCCGGTCTTGCGCGGCTTCACCGTGAAGACTCCGAAGCCGCGGAGCTCGATGCGGTCTCCGCCGGCAAGAGCCCTCTTCATTGCCTCGAACACAGCGTCCACTGCGGACTCCGCCTTGGTACGCGGCAGGCCGGTCCGGTCAACCACACGTTGAATCAGGTCCTGCTTGATCAAGATGGAGAGACCTTTCCTGCGGCGACCGTATGCGAGGCGGCCTTGGAGACCCACGCCTAGCTGGATGTTAGGAGAGGGCGTTTTCGGTTGTCAACGGCTTTTCACCGCATGCTTTCCGGTACCCTTCATGGAATACTCGAGTCGAAGCGGCAGCGGTGCGCGCGGCTGCACGGACAACAGACAAGGAGAAGGATGGCGATCAAGAGCGACCGCTGGATACGGCATCAGGCCGTGGAGCATGGAATGATTGCGCCGTTCAGCGAGAAGCAAGTGCGCGAGGGCGTGGTGTCGTACGGCCTGTCTTCGTACGGGTACGATCTGCGGGTATCCGACGAATTCAAGATCTTCACCAACGTGAACAGCGCGATCATCGATCCCAAGCACTTCGACGAGCGGTCGTTCGTCACCGTGACGGCGCCCAGCGTGATCATTCCGCCGAACTCGTTTGCACTGGCCCGGTCGATCGAGTACTTCAAGATTCCGCGCGATGTGCTGACGATCTGCGTGGGGAAGAGCACCTACGCGCGTTGCGGGATCATCGTGAACGTCACGCCCTTTGAGCCGGAGTGGGAAGGTTTCGTGACCCTGGAGATCTCGAATACGACCCCGCTGCCGGCGCGCGTGTATGCCAATGAGGGTCTGTGCCAGATTCTTTTCTTCCAAAGCGATGAGGTTTGCGAAGTAAGCTACGGAGACCGGCAAGGTAAATACCAGAAGCAGCAGGGAATTGTGCTGCCGAAGCTGTAGAGTGGCACGATACCCGGATGGCGCGGAAAACGAGCGGCGCACGTGGAGCGCAACGGCCGAAGGAACACAACAAAGGCGGCTCTTGTATGCAGGAAGTGCGAAGGGACGGCGCGAGGCGGCCGCGGGTAGGAATCGCAACAACAGACCCGTTGCGCTCGCTGGGGCTGGAGACCATTCTGAGCGAGAAGGAAGCGGCTGAGACGGTTGTATGCGATCTTCGCGCCGCGCTTGCAGACGCGGAGTTGTCGGCGCTTCTGCTGGACGATCACTTCGGTGGGGAGGATGTGATCGCCACGGTGACGCGCTTGCGGCGGGAACGGCCGGATTTGAAGCTCATCGTGCTGGGCGAAGCTCCGGACTTCGCTTACATCGAGGAAGTTGTGGGGGCCGGAGCGCGTGGATACCTGTTGGAAACCACGACCGAGGCGGAGATCCGCATGGCTTTGGAAGTGGTTTTGGACGGATCGGTGTGGGCACCGCGAAAGGTGCTGGCGCGATTGATCGATGCGAGAAAACCGCAGGATTCGCAGGAGACGCTGGTCGCCGTGGCGGCGCTGATGACGGTTCGCGAGCGGCAGGTATTGGAACTGCTGATCGACGGCGGGTCCAACCGCGAAATAGGAAACTCGCTCGGCATCGACGAGGTGACGGTAAAGGCGCACCTTGGGCGCATGCTCCGCAAGACACGATCCAAAAACAGGGTGGAACTAACGCTGCGCGCTATCGCGGAGCGGACCGCGTCCAAAAAGAGCCTGGCGGGCGGAGAGACTCGGGCTCCGCGCACTCCGTTGAAGTAGAGACGAAGGACGCATGCGCATAAGGAGCAGCATGCGCTCGCGGAATATCTGCAGGAGAGCAGCCGGAGTCTCCGAGGGCGCGAGTGTCCGCCCTCATTTTTTTATAAAGTGCAACCCGTGTTGCAGGGTATCCATCTTAATCGCCTGTAGCCAACGGGCGGCAAGAAGTCGTTCCGATTTTAGAAAGAAAATGGAAGGCAAGACATGAAAAAGTTTACTGGTGCTCTCTGTGCTCTCGCGATGACCGCTGGCACGTTCTCTGCCAATGCAGCGGATAAGGCGAAGCTGGATGACCGGCTGAATCACGCGACGGCTGTGCTACAGGAAATTATGAAGACTCCGGATAAGGGCATACCTCAGTCGATCCTCTCCGGTGCATCGTGCGTGGTGGTTATCCCAGCGTACAAAAAAGCTGCGTTTGTGGTCGGAGCTGATTACGGTCAAGGCGTCGGCACTTGCCGCACAGGGCACGGATGGAGTGCGCCGGTGTTCATTCAGGCGACGGGTGGTAGCTTCGGGTTCCAGATCGGCGGGCAGTCCACGGATCTGGTCCTCGTGGCCATGAACCAGGGCGGTCTGCAGCATATGCTTGGAAGCAAGTTCAAGCTGGGTGGAGACGCTGCGGTAGCTGCAGGCCCTGTGGGCCGTAACGCGGCGGCCGCAACCGATGCGACTCTACATGCTGAATTCCTCACCTACTCGCGGAGCCGTGGGCTGTTTGCCGGCCTTGATCTGACGGGTACCTATCTGGGGCAGAACACCGACGATACGCGCGAAGAGTACGGCGCGGATGTTCCTTTCAAGTCTGTGCTGATGGGATCGCAGAAGACCCAACCGAATGCCGTGCAGTTCGTGCACACCGTGGCGCGGTATTTTGCGGTATCGAAGGCGAATCAGTAACCTATTCGTCACGACTGCAGCGGGATTCGCCTAGGTGGTTCCCGCTTCGCTTTTGTCCAGATCTGTGGCTTGGGAGCCTCTGAAGTTACGCCGCAACAAAGAATGGTGGCGGTAAGATGACGAAAGCTGCGCATTGCGCGGCTTTCCGTACGAGGCGAGTCCCGTTTGCTCTTCTGGCTGCTCTATCAAAAGTTGTTTCCGTACTTTCGTTTCTTTCGCGTCTTCCGGTACGTGACGTTCCGGTGTGTTTTTGCGAGCGTAACGGCCCTGCTGATCGGTCTGCTTATCGGCCCCTTTGTGATTGACCGGTTACGGCAATTTCAGATCGGCCAGTACATCCGTGAGGAAGGCCCGCAGAGCCACCAGAAAAAGGGTGGAACACCCACCATGGGCGGCGTGCTCATCTGCATCTCCATTCTGATCCCCACGCTGCTATGGAGCGATCTTTCCAATCCGTTCGTGTGGCTCGTGATGGCTTCGACGCTGGCGTTTGCGGCGATCGGCTTTACCGACGATTACATCAAGGCGGTCAAGAAGCGAAACCTGGGACTGACTTCACGGCAGAAGCTGATGCTGCAGTTTCTGGCCAGCGGTCTCATTGCTGTGTGGTTGATCGTCCTGCAATGGCAAGGCTTTTACTCAACCCGGCTGGTGGTGCCTTTCCTGAAGCATCTGCGGCCGAACCTCATCTTCGACGGCCTGCTGCATACGCACTTGTGGCCCTTGGCTTACCTGCCGTTCGTATTGTTTGTGATGTTCGTGATTACCGGCGCCAGCAATGCGGTCAACCTGACGGACGGACTGGATGGACTGGCGATCGGCTGCACGATCATTGCGGCGGGTGCGCTGACCGTGCTGACGTATGTGAGCGGACATGTGGTCTTCGCAGACTATCTGGAACTGCAGCGCATGCCGGCCATAACGGAGCTTACGATCTTCTGCGGGGCCATGGTCGGGGCGAGCATCGGGTTCCTCTGGTACAACGCGCATCCGGCGGAGATTTTCATGGGGGACGTGGGCTCTCTTATGCTGGGGGGCGCGATTGCGACGGTGGCCGTGGCGATCAAGCAGGAGCTGCTGCTGCCGTTCATCGGAGGCGTGTTCCTGCTGGAAGCGGGTAGCGTCATCCTGCAGGTGGGCAGCTACAAGCTTCGCGGGGGCAAGCGGATTTTCCGTATGGCGCCGATTCACCACCACTTCGAGCTGGGAGGGTGGTCGGAATCCAAGGTGATTGCGCGGTTCTGGATTATGGCGCTGGTATTTGCGCTGCTGGCTTTGACATCGTTGAAGCTTCGATGAGAAGCGGAAATACGGTCGGATCTGGGGACTTGTAGCGCTCGGGGCCGCTGCGCCGATCGAGTTGACGGCGCTGCGAGACACCGGTTGCGAACTGCTTTCCGTCCCGCTGCAATGGGGAGGGACATTGCTCTTTGTGGTGGCGGGTGTGTTGCGGCCCCGGTTGTGGCTTGTGCTTCCGCTTGATCTGATTTCTGCCCTACTATGGTTGCTTTCGCGAGGACACTAATGGAGCTTGCGGGCAAACGTGTGCTGGTGGTTGGTCTGGGCAAGAGCGGGCTGGCGGCCGCCCGTTTCTTGAAGGCGCGCGGCGCGCGGGTTACGGTGAGCGATTCGCGTCCGGCGACGGTGATCGCGGAACTGCCCGCACTGCTGGAACAGGGCATCGTGGTGGAGACCGGCGGCCACGGCATCCTGACCTTTCGGCGGCAGGACCTCATTGTGGTTTCCCCTGGTGTGCCGGCGAGTGTGCCGGAGTTGAAGCAGGTGCGCGCTCTGGGCATGCATGTCATCGGAGAGCTGGAGCTGGGGGCGAGGTTTCTGAAGGGCGAGATGATCGCGATCACGGGCTCGAACGGGAAGACCACCACGACGACACTGCTGGGAGAGGTTCTGAAAGCGAGTGGGCGGCCTACGCTGGTGGGCGGGAACATCGGCCGGCCGGTCGTGGAGATGGTAAGCGACTCAACCCCGGAGAGCTGGTCGGTGCTGGAGGTGTCGAGCTTCCAGCTGGAAACGATCGAGACGTTCCGGACGAAGATCGCGCTGGTGCTGAATATCACGCCGGATCACCTTGATCGCCATGGCACGTTCGCGAACTACGCAGCGGCGAAGGCTCGCATCGCAGAGAACCAAACGAGCGAGGACTGTTTGGTATTAAATGCCGAGGATGTTGAGGCGCAGAAGGTGGCGGGCCATGTGTATGCAGGCGGCAAGCGTACGGCAGCGCAGGTGTACTGGTTCAGTCCGCGACGGCCGGTGAAACAGGGGACTTTCGTCCACGGTGAGTCCCTCTTCTTCCGGGCGGCAGAGGGCATGGCGCCGGAGCCAGTGATGCCGGTCGACGAGATCCCGCTCGCGGGCGCACACAACGTGGAGAACGTGCTGGCGGCGGCATGCGTTGCGCGCCTGGTCGGCGTAGAGGCGGAGACGATTCGCAGGGCCGTGGGCGCGTTCCAAGCTGTCGAGCACCGCCTGGAGTTCGTTCGCGAGATCGCCGGCGTGCGCTACTACAACGACTCCAAGGCGACGAATGTGGATGCCACGGTGAAGGCGCTGGAAGCGTTCGCGGAAGGTATTCACGTCATTCTGGGCGGCAAGGACAAGGATTCCGATTACACCACCCTGGGTCCACTGCTCGAAAGGCGAGCGAAGACGGTTATCACCATTGGTTCCGCCGCAGAAAAGATTGAAGCCGCGCTGGGCCGCACAGGCGCTCGGGGCTTCACCATAGAACGAGCGGAAACGATGAAGAGGGCCGTGGCTTTGGCGCACAGCGTCGCGCAGGCCGGCGATACGGTGCTCCTTGCTCCCGCCTGCGCGAGCTTCGACCAGTTCGAGAACTATGAACATCGCGGAAGAGTTTTCAAGGAGCTGGTGGGGGCGTTGCGGTAGCGGTCGTTCGGTTGTCCCCGGTTCCGCCGGTTTTGAACTCTGAGTAGTGAGCGGGTGTAGATGGCAAAGCGGGTCGGTGTCGACAAGTGGCTGTTCGGAACGGTGATCCTGCTGGTCCTGTTCGGGCTGGTGATGGTGTTCTCCGCGTCGGCGGTCATGGCCGAGGCGACGGTGGGCAATCCCTACTCCTTTGTGGCCCGGCAGGCAATCTGGGCGGTGCTGGGAATCGCGGCGCTGTTTGCCTTGATGCGGGTCGATTATCGCCGCTTCAATAATCCGAAGATCATCTTTCCGATCATGGCGGTAACGGCGCTGCTGCTGATGGCGGTGTTCGTCATGGGTGGCAAGGTCAATGGAGCGCACCGCTGGATCGCGCTGCCGGGAGGAACGCTGCAGCCTTCAGAGCTGGCCAAGCCCGTGATCGTGATGTTTCTGGCCTGGTTCCTTCAGACCCGTATGCATGCGATCGATTCGCTGAGGGAGACGCTGCTGCCGGCCGCGCTGCCACCGCTGGTGTTCATCGCGTTGATCCTCAAGGAGCCCGATCTAGGCACGGCACTGGTGTGCGCCGCCGTTCTGCTGTTCATGCTGTATCTGGCGGGCATGCAGATGAAGTGGATCTGGATTGCGCTGCTGGCGGCGGCCCCGGTGATGTACTGGATGCTTTTCCGGGTGGCTTTCCGGCGCGCGCGCATGATGGTCTTCTTCAACCCGGACTCCGATCCCAAGGGTGCGGGGTTCCACATCCTGCAATCGCTGATCGCGGTGAGCACGGGCGGTCTGCACGGCAAGGGCCTGATGGAAGGCGTGCAGAAGCTGTTCTTCCTGCCGGAGCCACACACGGATTTCATCTTCGCCAACATCTGTGAGGAACTGGGATTGATTGGCGCACTGTGCGTGGTCGCTGCCTTCTGCATCCTCGGCTATCGCGGATTGCGGGCGGCTTTTCTCTCCACAGATCCGTTCGCCCGATTTCTGGCGTTTGGGCTGACGATCGCCATCCTGGTGCAGGCGTTTTTCAACATCAGTGTGGTGCTGGCGCTCTTGCCGACCAAGGGCATTCCGCTGCCGTTTATCTCTTCAGGCGGCACAAGCCTGTTTGTGACGCTGGCCTGTATGGGTGTTCTGCTGAATGTGACGCGCGAGATCGATTGAAGTGCAGCGAGTCAGAGAGTCGGCAAGCGAGCGAGTGGGCCAGAGTCAGAAGCAGTTGCGAGTTGTCATTGCAGGCGGCGGAACGGGTGGCCATGTCATGCCCGCCCTCGCGATCGGGCGCGAGCTGCGGGATAAGCACGGGGCCGAGGTCGTCTTCGTAGGCACGGCACGGGGACTGGAGACGCGGCTGGTGCCGGAGAACGGTTTCCGGCTGGAACTGGTCCGGTCGGGACAGTTGAAGAACGTAAGTCTCCGTGTGCGGGCGCGGACTGCAGTGGATGTCCCGCGCGGCGTGCTGCACTGCCTCCGTTTGCTGCGGCGGTTTCGGCCTCACGTGGTCGTGGGTGTCGGAGGCTATGCGAGCGGGCCGGGCATGTTGGCGGCCCTGGCGCTGCGAACTCCAACGCTGGTTTACGAGCCCAATGCCATTCCGGGGCTGACCAATCGGCTGGTCGGCAAGCGAGTGAACGCAGCCGCAGTGAACTTCGCGCAGACGGCGGCTTTCTTTCGCCACGCCGAGGTGACAGGAGTGCCGGTGCGGCCTGAGATCTTCGATTTGCCGTCGCGTCCCTCAAACGCCGCACCAAGGCTGCTGGTGACGGCCGGAAGTCAAGGCGCAAGGGTCTTCAACGAGACCATGCCGCTCCTCGTGACTGGCCTGATGGAGGCCGTGCCGGGGCTAACGGTGGTTCATCAGGCCGGGCCGAGGGCTGTGGAAACAACGCGAGCCGACTACGCGGACAGCGGAGCAGACCCTTCAAGGTGGGCGGTCGAAGCCTTTCTGGAGGACATGCCGGCTCAGTACGAGGCCGCGGACCTGGTACTGGCAAGGGCGGGCAGCACGGTAGCGGAGCTCGCAGCTGCAGGCAGGGCCTCGTTACTGGTGCCTCTGCCTACGGCGGCAGACGACCATCAACGCCGGAACGCGGAGGTGTTCGAGCAGGCCGGTGCGGCTGAGATGTTGTTGCAGCGGGAGATCACGCCTGAGTCGCTGGGCCGGGCGCTGCTCAACCTACTCATTGATCGAGAACGGCGCGCAGCGATGGGTGACCGGGCCCGCTCGCTGGCCAAGCCTGGAGCACTGCAGAGGATTGCCGGAATGGTGTTGAGTCTCGCGGAAGAAGCGAATGCAGCAAAAAGGGGCTGAGATTTCTCTCAGCCTCTCCCAGTTTTAGACGTCCTAGCGACGACCGGCGCCCCCGCCGCGGGCAGCGCCACCCCCGCCGCCGCCATGAGGTGCTCCGCCGCCCGAGGGTCCATGGAAGTTCCCTCCACGCTGACCGCCGAAGCTGCCGGCCGGAGCACGGCCTCCACCGGCATTGGGCGATCCACGGAAACCGCCCTGCGCCCCGGGGGAAGTTCCTGGCTGCGCGCCGCGGAACTGTCCGCCGTTCGCCGCTCCGGGCTGAACGCCACGGAAACCCTGTTGGCCCCCTGCGAATCCCTGTCGTTGTCCGCCTGCAGCATCGACTTGGCCGCCACGGAAGCCCTGCTGACCTCCAGCGAATCCCTGCTGACCGCGGAAGCCTTGCTGTTCGCCGTTGAATCCAGATTGTCCACCGCGAAAGCCCTGACCATTGATGGTGGAGCCACGGTTGAACTCGCCGCCGCGGGCGCCCGCGAATCCAGCCCCACCGCGAGCATAGGCTATGCCACCGGGGTGACCGTCGAACCCGGCATAAGGACGGTTATAGAGCAGGCCGTGAAAGCCAGGACCAAACCGGCCATACGCCTGGTTGTAATAGAACCGCCCGCCTCCCCAGTAGCCGCCATAGAAGCCGGTTCCGAAGTAGCCAAAGCCGTAATTGATTCCACCATAGTAGCCGATGGAACGGCCCCAGTAACCGGCGCGCCAGAGATACCCGCCGCCGCCCCAACCCCAGTAGCCAGGCGTCCAGAGAGCACCCACATACGGTGGATAGACCCAGGCGCCATCGACCCAGTAGTAGCCGTTGCCACCCCAGGCCCAGTAACCAGGCGTCCAGATGTATCCATCGCCAGGGATCGCCGGCTGATCATAGACGGGAATTTCGGGTGGCGCGTAGCCCACCGAGATGCCCACGCCTACTTGCGCCGTGGCCGGCGGCACCATTGCAAAGACCGCGCCGGCTATGACTACGGTGGCCAGTGTGCTCTGCAGAACGCGCTTCCAGGACTTCGATTGCATGAATGCTCCCCTCGTTCCCCTTAGCCGGTCGACTTCCGCAGGGCGGGCGGGTGTCGGTAAGAGGGAGTTCCGGTCCAAGAAGCATGCGCCTCTTGTTCGGTCTCGTCCGTTTAGACACACCCGAGGCGAGGTTTGTTGCGTTTGTGTTGTCCATAACCCGATTGGCAGCCTCAGGGTTTCGCAGGCGCTACCGGAGCGATCGGCGCAACGAGCGGAGCGGCAACCATAGCTGCTTTGTTGAACAGGGTTTTCGCGCAAAGAACATGCACGCCGTCATTGGTGTCGACCAGCTCGGAGATGTCCACATCGCAGGCGGTGGAGAGGAGCGCGTACGCATCGTCGCGAGACAGGTGTGGAAAATCAGGGGATTGCACCGAAAGGAAGCTGATCATGTTGCGGACGGCGATTTCGGTGGCCTTCTTCAGGTCAGGGTCGAAGCCCATGCTGATGTAGGCGGACGGGATTTCGGCGCGAGGCCACTCCAGCTTTTCTTCCGTGGCCATGCCCTTGTGGACGATGAACTGGAAAGTGCCGGTGAGGAAGGTCTCAAGCGCCGTGATGTCAACCTCGCCGTTGCCCTGGCCGGCGTGACCGTCACCGGCCTCGAAGAGCGCGCCGGGTGCGAATACCGGGTAGAAGATCGTGGAGCCCGCGACCAGCTCCTTGTTATCCATGTTGCCGCCGTGCACAAAGGGCGGCGCGGAGTTCCACTTGCCGTCTTTCACATTGGAGCCGCCGGCGGCGATGACAGAGTCCGGTGGCGCGATGCCCATTGAGCCGAAGAACGGGTGCAGGGGAATGGTAATGCCGGGACCGAAGTTGGCCACCATCTTCTTCCGGTCGAGTGGGATGATTTTGGAGCGTGAGTAGGGAAAGTCGTCGGGCAGGAAGCCGCGGCCCTTGCCGAAGCCGTTGCAGGCCCAGTCGGTATCGAGCGAGATCTTGAGCACGCGGACTTCGAGCACGTCGCCGGGCTGGGCTTCCGCGATGGCGACCGGGCCGGTAAGAATGTGGCCGCCCGGACCGCGCTCCGCCTGGGGAACCTTGGCGTACAGGTCGCCCAGCCAGGCAGGAATCTGTTCGGGCTTAACACCCTGCGAGGTGAGCCGCTGCGGCGGACCGCAGGTGGAGGCGGCCTGCATGACGACGGTGTCGCCGGAGTGAATGGTGAGCGCGGGCTTGGCGGATGCGGAGTAGTAGCCCCAGGCGACCGTGGATGGCGTGGCGAGCAGGGTGTGGGTCTGCTGGCCAAACAAGACCGGTGTTCCTAAAAGGAGACTAGCCAGTAGCAAAGGGCGCATGGCGTGAGCGTAGCACGAGCGCCTCCTTCAGATATCTACCGATCGCAACACAGCTAAGGTATCCTGACTGCACGTTGTGCATGAAAGACATCATCGACTTGAGCATCAAAAGCGTGACTGCATTGCCTGCGGTCGTTGGTGCCGCTTCCGCGTTGTCTAGCTTGCGCGTAACAGTCAGAACAAAGATTTCGGAATTTCTCCTCAGCTTACATAAGTCGTTCTTTACGGAAACGACTTATGACCAGATGCGTGTGCTTCTCGATGACCAAAGCGAGACCGCGCGGAGGATCTTGCAGCCAAGTTAGCAGCGAAAGTGCGATCTTAGTCGGTTCTCAAGTTCTTTGAATTGGTCGCTTACATGGGGTCTCCAAGCTTTCACATTGAAGGACGTGGATACGCTTCTCGGGTACTATCTGCGCAAGCCAGTCGGGACAGAAGCATTCGCAAATACATCTCGAACCGTGAGAAGAGTTTCAAGTATTTGAACGCTCTGCTCGCAAAGATCTCTTCCATGAAGGAGTAAGCAACGCATATGAGCGATCAGCTATTTGTTTACGGCACACTGCACCCGAATCGAGCCCCGGCGGAGATAGCCGATGTAGTCGCACGCCTGTGCTTCGCCGGTGAAGGGACGATCCAAGGGAAAAAGGTTGAGTTGGCTGACTATCCTGCGGTTGTTCCCCGGAAGGGCAGTCGCGTCGGCGGAAATGTCTTTACGCTTCCGAGAGATCGCGAAACGCTTCGAAAGCTGGATGCGTATGAGGAGTATGACCGTAAAGAACCAAAGAAGAGCCTTTTCCGGCGTCGCAGGGCAACGGTAACACTTACTGACGGCCGCGAAACGAAGTGCTGGGTGTACTTCTATAACCGAGCGTTGCCGGATGAAAATCTTCGCTGACCACGTGCTGCGACGTGTTTCGGGGACTAAAGCAGGAAACGATGTATCACCACGAGCATGCTATGTTTGCACCCACTCAGCGGGTCCACTTCATCGGCATCGGCGGCATTGGCATGAGCGGAATCGCGGAGATTCTGCTGACGATGGGGTACCCGGTATCGGGCTCGGACCTGCGGGCTTCGGGGACGACCGAGCGGCTGGAGCGGCTGGGTGCGACGGTCTACCTGGGGCACAAAGCGGAGAACGCCGCGGCAAGCGATGTGGTGGTGACGAGCTCTGCCGTGGCGCGCGACAACCCGGAGGTGCTGGAGGCAAGATCACGCAAGACTCCGGTCATCCCGCGCGCGGAGATGCTGGCGGAGCTGATGCGGCTGAAGTACGGCATCGCGGTAGCGGGCATGCACGGCAAGACGACGACCACCAGCATGGTCGCGGCGGTGCTCGCCGGGGGAGAGCTGGATCCAACCGTGGTGGTGGGAGGGCGCGTGGACGCTCTGGGGTCCAATGCGCGGCTGGGACGATCCCGCTATCTGGTGGCGGAGGCGGACGAGAGCGACCGTTCATTTCTCAAGCTGTCGCCGATCCTCGCCGTGGTAACGAACCTGGACCGCGAACACATGGACACCTACGCCGACATGGCCGACGTGGAGCGGGCGTTCGTAGAGTTTATGGACAGCGTGCCGTTTTACGGAGCAGTGACGGCTTGCCTCGATAACCCGCTGCTGCGCGCGGTTCTGCCGCGGGTGGTGCCGCGGGTCTACACCTACGGCGAAGCGGCAGATGCAGACTTCAGGCTGCGGGTGCTGCGGCCAGAGGGCGAGTGCCACGCGCTGTTCGAGGTGAACACGCGCGGGCTGGTGCTGGGGCCGTTTCCTCTGCACGTACCAGGACGGCACAATCTGCTGAATGCGACGGCGGCGGTGGCGGTGGGCGTACAGCTGGGCATACCGCCGGAGAAGATCGCTGCTGGGCTGCAGTCGTTCCGCGGCGTCGACCGGCGCTTCCAGGTGCGCGGCAAAGCCAAGGGAGTGACGGTGGTGGACGATTACGGCCACCATCCGACGGAAATACGCGCCACGCTGCAGGCAGCGCGCGAGTGCGGCTACCGACGCGTGCTGGTGCTGTTCCAGCCGCATCGCTATACCCGCACGCGTGACTTGATGAACGACTTTGCGGGTGCGTTCGGCGATGCGGATGCCCTGCAGGTGCTGGATATCTACGCGGCCAGCGAGACGGCAATTCCAGATATTACAGCGGAAGCTCTGAGTGAGAGCATCCGCGCAAGCAGCGGCGGGAGGGTAGCGTATGCGCCTTCGATGGAGGAAGCGGTGGAGCGGCTGGCCACGGACGCGCGGCCCGGCGACCTGATCCTGACGCTGGGCGCGGGCAGCGTGTCGCAGGGCGGGCCGATGCTGCTGGAGCGGCTGGGGCGGGTGTAGCACGATCTTTTTCCCGAGTTCCTGAACGTATACCCGCAGCACAAACTCGCGACGAGACGCTTTGCTGGACCGTATAGTAGTTGCAGGCGATTTTCCGCGGCCTTGCTCGGGCTGCGGCGATGGCAATGTATGGAAAGCGCGGTGTGGGCGGTTCCGCTGCGGTGCTTGAGGCGCCCGAGCTTGGTCTTGCGCGCGACGCGGACTGGCCGATCCCAGAGCCGGCTCCTGCGGGAACGCTGCAGCGTCGTGGGGCACAGGCAAACGCCGGGAAACAGGCGGCACGCAAAGACGAGGACGAAGCCTACTCGCCGCGCCGGCAGAGCACGGTCTACCGCCTGCGAGTAGGGCTTCTGACGACACTCACAGGCCGAATCGTGGGGGCCAGCCTTGCCGTTCTGGTGCTGGGCACGGTGATTACGGCTGCGATCGTGCTGCGCAGCAGCCTTCTGCACGACCCGCGCTTCGCCATTGCGACATCTTCGGAGATCCAGATCGAAGGCAACCGGCACCTGACCCGCGCACAGGTGTTGAGCGTGTTTGGGTCGGACCTTGAAAGAAACATCTTCAAAATTCCGCTGGCGCAGCGGCGGGCGGACGTGGAGCGGCTGCCGTGGGTGGCCCATGCAACCGTGATGCGGCTGTTGCCCAATCGTTTGCGCGTTGCGATCACCGAGAGAACACCGGTTGCGTTTGTGCGGCAGGGCACGCACATCGGGCTGGTGGATGCAGGCGGTGTGCTGCTGGACATGCCGGAGGACGTCGCAGGCGACCGGCACTACTCTTTTCCGGTGCTTACGGGATTGTCGGAGCCGGACCCGCTCCCGGTGCGGGCGGCGCGAATGGCGGTGTACCGCAGCTTTCTCGCGGACCTCGACAGCTCAGGGGAAAAGCTGACGCAAAGTTTGAGTGAAGTCGACGTTTCGAACCCGGAAGACGTGAAGGCTGTGGTAACCACTGGCGGTGCCGATGTGCTGGTCCATTTTGGAGACGAGAACTTCCTGCAGCGATACCGGATGTTTGCGCAAAACCTGCCGCAATGGAAAACCCAATATCCCAAGCTGGCCGCGGTCGATACCCGGTACGAAAACCAGTTCGTGCTGGAGATGCAACCGGGATCGGCTGTTCCCCTGGCCGGAGACAGTACGGCTGCCGCGGGGCCGCTGGCTGCGGGAGACAAGCAGCCCAAACCGGCTCTGCCGGCGAAGCACGGCGCCGATGGAAAGATCAAGCGCATCGACCCCAAGAGCAGGCTGATTCCACAGATACCGAAGGCAAAACCCGCCGCCGGCAAGAAGCCGATCCTGGTACATGAATACGCGCCCGGGAACGACAAGCAGGTGATCCGATGAACGGACGCAATGAGAGTCTGCTGACGGTGGTGGATGCTGGCAGCATGAAGAGCTGTGTGCTGGTTGCGGAAGTGAACGATGGCGTGTTGCGCTATCGCGGCCACGGTATCGAGCCTTCCAAAGGCATGCGGCGCAGCCTGATTGCCGAGCTCGGGCCGGCGGCGGAGGCGATCAATGCGGCAGCGCTCACGGCGGAGAAGGTGACCAAGGCCCCCATCGAGACGGCGGTGGTGGGTATCGGCGGACCGCACATTCGCGGCATGAACTCACAGGGCGGCATCAGTATGGGCAGCCGCATGAAGGAGATCTCGCGCGAGGACGTGCGCTCGGCAATCGATCGTGCGCGCGCCATCGGGCTGGCCCCGGACCGCGAGGTGCTGCACCTGCTGCCGCAACAGTTCATCCTTGACGATCAGGCGGGCATCCACGACCCGGTGGGCATGGTGGGAAACCGGCTGGAAGTGGCGCTGCACCTTTCCACCTGCTCCGGCAGCGCGGCGCAAAGCGTGGTCACGTGCGCGAACCGCGCGGGACTTGAGGTGACGGACACCGTGTTTGAGGGTATCGCCTCGGCGGAAGCGGTGCTGTCGGCGGATGAACGCGAGTTGGGTGTGTGCCTGGCCGATATTGGTGCGACCTCGACCGAGATGGTGGTGTTCTTCGAGGGCTCGGTGGCTCATACGGCAGTGCTGCCGATAGGCGGGGAGCACTTTACGAACGATTTGGCAGTGGGACTGCACGTCGGCGTGGAGGAGGCCGAGCAGTTGAAGCGAACGTACGGCAACTGCGTCGTGACCAGCGTACCCACGCTGAACGAGATCGAGATCGGCGGTGACCTCGCCAATGGCGGCCAAGGGCCGCGGCTGGTGCGGCAGCGTTTTCTAGCCGAGATCCTGGAGCCGCGCGCGCGGGAGATGTTGACCATGCTGCGCGACAACCTGCGCGCCGGCGGCGTGTTGGAGGCCATGGGGGCAGGGTGCGTGTTCACCGGCGGCGGGGCGCTGCTGCCCGGCCTGCTCGACAACGCGGAAAGCCTGCTGCGCGTGCCCGCGCGCATCGGCTACCCGGTGCCGCTGAGCCGCATGCCGACGGAGTTGGCGCGGCCGGAGTTCTCCGCCGCTATCGGCATGTTGCTGTATGCGCACAGAACCCAGGTGCGCAAGGCGAGTGAGGAGCAGGGTCTCAAGCAGAAGCTCAAGGGCATGTTCGCGGGCAGCTTCTAGCAGCGAAGCCATGCAATGGAACATAAAGCGGCAGGGCCTTCCGTGCTTCGGCGACGCTTGCCAAACCCCTTGGCAGGAGTCTCACGGGTAGAATGAGAAGCATGTTGTTTCGCAAGTTCGCTCTTTTTAGCGCAGCCCTGATGGCGGTGTGCTGCGCACCGCTTCTGCACGCCCAGATTGGCCTGTACGCCACAGTTACCGGTGGCCGCATGAGCGGGATCAAGTGCCTCGATCCGCAGAACGTTTGTGCCAGCAACGACGGCAGCATCCGCCCCTACGGCACGACGTTCGGCGGGTATTACGAGTTTCGCAGTTTCGGGCCTGCACGGGTGGGGTTCGATGTACGGGGTTCTGTTCTGAATACGAACAAGCCAGCTGACCTGTACCAGGCGAGCACCGACAACATCCGCCACTACACGGCGCTGGGTGGGCTGCGCGCCGGCTTCAACACGCCGATCAAGTACATACACCCGTACGCGCAGGTGGATGGCGGATTCGCGCGAACCAACGCTGTCGGCCAGTACCACACCGTGGCGGCGGGCCTGAGCCCTTTCAACCCGGCGCTGGATTATCGCAACTATGGACAGGTGCAGGGAGTGGCGGGGATCGATGTTCCGCTGTTCTCCGTGCTCGAGCTCAGGGCGATCGAGTTTACCGGGGGTGAGATGTTTGGGCCCAGCACGCACAGCGTGGTCAGCCTCAGCGCCGGAGTGGTGATTCGACTGGGGCGGTAAAGATGAAAGGCTGACCTGCGGCATCGTGGTTCGGGTCAGAGAACCCGGAAAGGTACAGTTTTTTCTCTTTCCTGAGCATGTGCAGGCGGCCGGAGTTCAAAATCAACGAAGGTGCTTTGCCCGAAGCGCCGCGAGGAGACACACTGAAATGCCGTATCCACCTGACGACGCGCTGCGCATCCACTATCACGACGAAACGCAGCGGAATGCGCGGATCAAGGTCATTGGCGTAGGCGGGGGCGGCAACAATGCCGTGAACCGCATGATTGCAGCCAATGTGGAAGGCGTGGAGTTCATCGCGGCCAACACGGATGCCCAGGCTTTGGAAAGCTCGCAGGCACCGGTGAAGCTGCAGCTGGGCGTGAAGCTGACCAGCGGCCTGGGCGCGGGCGCGAACCCCGATATTGGCCGGCGCGCGGCACTTGAAGATTCGGACAAAATCATCGAGGCGCTCGAGGGCGCGGATATGGTCTTTGTGACCGCAGGCCTGGGCGGCGGCACCGGCACAGGGGCTGCGCCGGTGATCGCCTCGCTGGCGAGTGAGATGGGTGCTTTGACCGTTGCGGTCGTCACCAGGCCGTTCGCGTTCGAAGGCAAGCGGCGCACGATGCAGGCGGAGCGCGGCATGCAGGAGTTGCTCGATTCGGTCGACACGCTGATCGTGATCCCCAACGAGAAGCTGCTGGCGGTAGCCAAGGACGCCGGCTTCTTCGAGAGCTTCCGGATCGCGGATGACGTGTTACGCCAGGGTGTGCAGGGCATTTCCGACATCATCACGATTCCAGGTGTCATCAATCGTGATTTTGCCGATGTTAAGACGACGATGGCGGGCATGGGCTATTCCGTAATGGGTACGGCGATCCGCTCCGGCGAGGGCCGGGCGCGCGAGGCAGCGGTTGCGGCCATGGCCTCACCCCTGCTCGAGTCCGGAGCGATCGATGGCGCGCGAGGCATCCTGATCAACATCACGGGATCGAGCTCGTTGAAGCTGAGCGAGGTGAACGAAGCTTCGACCATCATTCAGAACGCGGCCCACGAGGATGCCAACATCATCTTCGGCGCCGTGCAGGATGAGAACATGGGCGACAACGTGAAGATCACGGTGATTGCGACCGGCTTCCGTGATTCGGCTCCGCAGCGGCGCGAGCGCATGCTCTCCGAAACGGCTTTGCCGACGCTGCGCACGGAGCCGATCCTTCCCCGCACGGATGCGTACGTGGCGGGGGCGCGGTTTGCCGGCGAAGGCGTGACCCGTCCTGTAGTGACTCCGTCCATTCCCATCATCCATCCGCAAGTCCGCGGCTCGCAGGAGGGAGGGGTTCCTACCGGATCTTCCGCTGGTCCCGCAGGACCCTCCGGAGCCTCCTGGCAGCCAGCGTCGGAGCGTGCGGAAAGCCGCAAGCCATACGTTTCGGCGTACTATGAGGCTTCGCGCGAGACAGAGACGGCGGATGACGAAGAAGCCGCTCTTTCGCGCGGAACGGAACGTTCGGAGCGGAGTTGGAGCGTAAGCGACGAAGTACCAGGGCCGCGGCCGGCCGTGGTCACCACCCGGGCCGCAACTCCCGGGTCCACAACCGCCGTACTGGAGAACCAGCCGGAGCTGATCCCGGTTCCGGCCTCGGTCTTCGACGACGACTTCTTCCGCAAGGCTAACGATGAGCTCCGCGCCAGCGCGGCGACGAACCGCGGGTGGGCGACAGATGTGTCGCGAGACGAAGCGGCGTTGCCTCCGGTCCAAGCAAAAGATGCCGCGGCGCCCTGGCATGAGGGCAAGGCGCCGAGCTTTGCCGGGCATGCCGAGTCAACGGGCGACACCGACGAGCTGGACATCCCGGCGTTTCTGCGACGCAATCACTAGAGCGAAAGGACTCAACAGGTTGATGATTCTGGGCCGAACCCTTTCGAGAGTATTCCTGGCGCTCCTTTCCGTGGCTGCGGTCGGGGCACCGTCGCACGCGGCTGCGCATGCCCGCGTGCCGGTTCATGCGCACGCGGTCCATGTGAGTGCCGTGCACCATACAGCCGGGAAGCACCAGGGCGTGCGCAGCGCAGGACGCGCGCGCGGCGTCGCACTGCACGTTCGCAGAGGACGGCGTGCACATGGCGCCATTGTGGGGCACCACTTCGTGGAGCGCTTTACGGCCAGCAGCTTTGCTAGCAACGATGCGACGGCAGGCGACGTGACGGGCGGCGAAGATCCAGTCGTGCGCGCGGCGGCGGTCGAAGCTTTGGGCAACCTGAACGGCACGGTGGTGGCGATCGACCCTTCAAGCGGCCGCATTCTCGCGATGGTGAACCAGAAGCTGGCGTTGAGCTCGGGCGCAGAGCCGTGTTCGACCATCAAGGTCTCCGTGGCGCTTGCCGCTTTGAGCGAAGGCTTGGTCAAGGCAGATACGCCGGTGAACCTGGGCGGCCACTATTCGCTGGACCTGACCCATGCGCTGGCCAAAAGCGTGAACCTGTACTTCGAAGTGCTGGGCCGCGCCATGGGTTTTGAGCGCGTGAAACACTACGCGAATGAGTTCGGCCTGGGCGAACTGGCGGGCTATAACATCCCTGGCGAGCAACTGGGTACCTACCCACAGGTGGTGCTGCCGCTTGCCATGGGGGGCGTGGGCCGGATGTGCTCCTTCGGGGAGAGCATCTCGATGACACCGCTGCAGCTGGGCGCCTTGGTTTCGTCCATCGCAAACGGGGGCACGCTGTACTACCTGCAGCACCCCACGACACCGCAGGAGGTCACCGCGTTTGAGCCCAAGGTGAAGCGGCTGCTCGACATCAAGTCAGCCATCCCGGAGATCCTGCCCGGTATGCAGGGTGCAGTGGACTTCTCGAACGGCACCGCCCGCTCGCTGCGGCAAAGCTTCATGCAGTTTCCGGTGTTCGGCAAAACGGGCACGTGCTCCAACAATGGCACGCGCTACGGATGGTTCGCGAGTTACGGCGACGCGCCGACGGGCCGCATCGTCACGGTCATTTTCCTGGAGGGCGGCCGCGAGGTGTTCGGGCCCAAAGCCGCGGAACTGACGGGCGCGCTTTATCGCGCAATGTACGACCGGAACTTCTTCGCGCCAAAGGGCACGGCCCCGTCCCAACGGCCGGCGGGAATCCCTGAGCCGACGCCGCCAGCGTCAAGCACCGGGACAGGCTCGATAACAGATCGCTAGGTTTCACTCCGCGAGCATCTGAAGGCAAGGAAAAACGCGCAGACGCGATTTGTCTGCGCGTTCTGGCGTGAGCAGGGAGGCGGCGATGCGGATATTGACTGCGGCGGAGATGGCGGATGCCGACAGGCGCTCTGCGGAGCTGGGTGTCTCCGTGGCTACGTTGATGACGAACGCCGGTGCGGCGGTAGCGCGGTTTGTGCGCCGGCAGTTTCCCGGCCGTGGGCTGGTAGTCGCGCTTTGCGGCAAGGGAAACAACGGCGGCGATGGCTTCGTCGCGGCGGGGGAACTGGCCAGGGCCGGGCGGCCGGTCCGTGCGGTTCTGCTCGGGCAAGCGGAGGATGTGAAGGGCGAGGCCGCGGCAGCATTGGCGAGCCTGCGAGCCGGCGAGCCGCCGAGTGCCGAGTTCGTGGAGGTGGCAGGGGTCGCGGGCCTGCGCGAGGCGCTGGACGGCGCGGAACTGGTGCTCGATGCGGTCGTGGGAACCGGGTTCAACCCGCCGCTGCGGGGTCTGACGGCGGCGGCACGCGCGGTGCTGGCTGAGAGCAGGATTCCGGTGATTGCGGTCGATCTGCCGAGCGGGTGGGATGCCGACTCCGGTGAGCAGCGAAGCGGTGAAGGTGAGGCGGCCGCGTTTCGCGCCGATGCCGTGGTGACTTTTGTGGCGCCGAAGCGGGCGCATGTGTTCGGGCACCTGACGCCTGGAAAGACGTTTGGGCCGGTAGTCGTCGCGGAAATCGGCACACCCCCTGGAACTATGACGGGAGCAAGCGACCTGCGCTGGGCGGGGGCGGCAAAGCGTGTTGCGGAAGCGCCACGCGGCGTTGATGGCAACAAGGGTAAGTTCGGCCATGTGCTGATTGTGGGCGGGAGCTTCGGGAAAGCGGGTGCGCCGTCCATGGCAAGTCTGGCGTGCATGCGGGCCGGCGCGGGCCTGACCACGGCGGCGGTGCCGCGCGAGATTGTGGCGACGGTCGCGGCTGTTGCCCCGGAGCTGATGGTGGTGCCGCTGGAAGAGCAGGGAGCAGGGAGCAGGCAACAGGGAACAGGAGAAGCTCTTGCACCGCTTGAGCCGAAGAAGCTGGAAAAGCTGCTGAAGGGTATCAAGGTGGTAGGGATTGGGCCGGGGCTGGGCCAGGAAGGATCCGCGCCGGAGTTCGTGCGCACCTTCGTGGAGCGTTGCACGCTTCCGATGGTGGTCGACGCGGATGCGCTCAATGCCTTCGCCGGCAAGGCGCATCTGCTGGGCGGGTTTGTGCGGCAGGGAAAAATCGCCGGCGTGGAGCGTACGCTTGTGCTCACACCGCATCCCGGCGAGATGGCGCGACTGCTCGGCACCACCGTGAAGGAGGTGGAGGCCGATCGCGAGACCATCGCGCGTCAGTTCGCAACGGAGCATGGCGTGACGCTGGTGCTGAAAGGCTGGAGAACGCTGATTGCGCATCCGGACGGCACGTTGGCCGTAAATACCACCGGAAACCCGTCGATGGCTAAGGGCGGGAGCGGCGATATCCTAACGGGGATCGTTGCGGCAATGCTCGCGCAGTATCCAGAGGAGGTGGCGCGGGCGGTGGAGGCGGCCGTCTACTTACATGGTCTGGCCGGGGATTTCGCGACCGTGGAGCAGGACGAGCACACGGTACTCGCCACCGACACCGTAGGGCACCTCTGGCGCGCCTTCCGGGAGCGCGCGACCGACGCGGACGGGTTTACGTGGATCGCAGGGCAGGCCGCGGCGCTGAAGGAACGGGCGAGCTGATGCAGTGGACACGGGAGAAGCGGCTGCGCTCGCGCAGCGAGAGAGGAACTCTGGCGCTGGGAGAACTAATCGCCGAAATGCTTCCGGCTCCCAAGGTCGTCATCCTGCGCGGCGATCTCGGAGCAGGCAAGACGACACTGGTTCGCGGCATGGCGGCGGCCCTGGGCGCGGCGGAGGCGGACGTTGCGAGCCCCACGTTTACGCTGGTGCACGAGTATCCCCTTCCGGAAGGACGGCGACGTAAGGGACGCTTGATCCACCTCGACCTGTACCGGCTGGAAACGGAGCGGGAACTGGAAAGTGTCGGGCTGTGGGAGCTGGCCGACGCAAACGACGCACTCATTCTGGTGGAGTGGGGCGATAAGTTTGCTAGTGTCATGGAACGCGCCGACGGCGAGATTGCCATTGAGCAGGGCGAGGCCGAAAAGGAGCGGCTGTTTCTGGTGCGGTGGCTAGAGTAAGGTCACTGCGACGGGGCTTGCTGGACTTGGGTCTTCCGAGAGCCAATCTGATCGGCACGGAAGCGTTACCTGCACGACGTACGGTCCTGCCTTAAACTACCCGGACAAGGAGAGCAGTCTGGTAGAAAAGGCAGAGGCCGCGCTACAGCGCGGCCTCTGCTACTTCGGACTGCCTTCTTGCCTTAGCCTCTCAGCGAACGCCAGTTTGCGTTGGTGCGGGCGCGCATACCGATAAAGGTGGGTACGAAAACGGTGAGGCCGAACAAGGTGGTAACGATAGCGTCGTACATACGTGTTTCTCCTATAAGCGCGGAGGGCCTATGTGGTGACAGGCTTAGCGCGCAGCCCAAATCCTTGGGAGTTGTAGGGATGAGAACTTCAGCGCGGGCGGGTGTGAGATCTTGACTCAGCCGTCACGGTCGCTGCTTGGGGCCGTGTATCGCAGGACGCTGCCTCATCGGTGGGCGCTTCTGATCGCTGCGTACATAACCTACTACGGATACGATGCTACAGCGGTTCCCAAGGACGCTATACAACTGTCCGGTTATGACGTTCTCTGGGCGTTTATCGAAACTAAGCTGGTGAGAGAGCTTTATTTTGTTTGGATTAGCGGGCAAGCCCTCCGGTGTAGCGGTAGACAGCACAGAGCTCGTCGCCGGTGGAACCGTACTCTTTCTGCTCCGCGATAGCGGCCAGATCGGCGAGGTGGTCCTCGGCCGACATGGGCACACGGCCGATCCAGAGGCGCCGAAAGGAGGGGTGCGTGTCGAGCAGCGAATCGTGCTCGGCATTGGCGTAGAGCAGGTCGAAAGGCTGTGGGTCGGTTCTCATGGAACGCTCGACGTGTCGCAGAAAGCGGCGCAGAAGAGGCGCCTCGAAGGGATGGAACAGGAAAGCCACGGCGGGACACTGCGGAAGAGGATGCGTTGTGGCGTCAGCGTGGTGGAGCTCGATCGGAGCCAACGGATCGGCGCCGCGGTCCTGCCGCCAAAGGTGGACGTTGGCGCCTGCGATGCGGGCAAGGGCGGCATTGAGCTCGACGCCCTCCACCCGCAGGAAGGGGTACTCGGAAGCCAGCAGAAGAGCCCGGCCCTTGCCGGCACCTACGTCGAGGAAGACTGTGCGTTCGATGGGGGACTGGGGAGCGCAGCGTTGCAGCCAGTGATCGAGCAGACCGCGCAGGATGCTGGGCGCGATACCGTAGTAGGCGGTCAGCTCCTCGAGCTTGGCGCCTGTGCCCCGCACGATGGTGGAGCCCGGGATGAGGCCGGAGGTGTCGGTACCATGCGCAGTGTCGAAGGGGTGGACGGCAGGCTGGAGCTTCCCTCGTGAGGGCCGGGCACGTGACATGGATGAAGCGAGTCTAACGCGGGCCTTGAGGCTACAGCGCGAGGATGGCGAAGAGAGGCGGGAGGAGCCGGATTTCGGTGCGGGAGATCTGAGGCAGACCGGCGAAGCGGTTTTCGACCTGGGCGACGAGGAGGGTATCGGCATCGTCATCGCCGCTGTGTGCGGTGAGAGCGATATGGGCCACGAAGCGCGGGGGCACGCCGGGGATGTTCGCGCCTGGGGCATCCGGGTCAAGCTCCAGCGTCGCGGTACGCACTAGGCCGAGCTCTACGATATTGCGCCGCAGCCGCGGATCGTAGCAGTCACGCAGCGCGTTGAGGAGGTCGGCTTCGGTCATCGCGTGGGAGCGACTCAGCCGACATCCGCGTGCTGGGCGACACAGGTGCTGAGGTGGGCTGTGCTGCGGTCGTGCCATGTGGTGTCGCGGGAGGGATGCACGATGGATTGGCGGTAGAACTCCAGCCAGGTCTGGCAGCCTTTCACATCGATCGTGACGGAAGGCGGCTGGGCAATGTCGATCTCGTGCTGCAGCTCCCTGGCTGCCGGGGTGAACTGGTCGGGAGAGGCATCGCGAAGGCCGGCGGCCTTGTCGAAGGCGGCCCACGCGGCGGCAGCCTGGGGCGGCGTAGGCGAAGTTTCACGCGCGGGCTGGTGTTCCGGCGCGGTGAGACCCGCGCTGCGCGCGTGACGGCTGCGATAGAAGTTGAACACGCCGAGGGCGACGATCAGGGCAATCAGGATGTAGTGGCGGGGACGAAAGCGCATGGTGTCGAATGTTGGACGCTATCCGGTCTCTTGAAGCTTCGGCGGTGTTGCGACGGAAAACAGAGATCCTTCGATTGCGCGCTCCGCTCAGGATGACAGCATGGTCGTGGCTAGTTCTTGCGGTCGACGAGGTATTGGGCCAGAGCTTTCAGGGGGGTGGCGGCTTCGCCAAACGGTTCCAACACCGCGAAGGCGTCAGCGATGAGCTCGGCGGCGTCGCGGCGGGACTGCTCGATGCCGAAGACCGCCGGCCACGTGGCCTTGTCGGTGGCAGTGTCCTTGCCGGCAGTCTTGCCGAGCTCGGCGGAGGTCTGCGTCATGTCGAGCACATCGTCTACGATCTGGAACGCGAGACCGGCCTTTTCGCCGAAGACGCGCAGGCGGCCGACTGCATCGTGCGGCGTGCAGGGAAAACCTGCAGTAGCTTCGGCCCGCGCAAGACAATGGCCAAAGCCAAGCAGCCCGCCGCAAACGACGGAGGTGGTGATGAGCGCGCCGGTTTTGGCGCGGTGGATGCGCTCGACGATCTCGGCGGAGGGTTTCCGGCCTTCGCCCTCGATGTCCATGACCTGGCCGCCGATCATGCCGGGCGGCAGGTCGGCGGAGATGTCCGAGCCGGGCACGGGACCCACACCGGTGCCAATGGAGCTCCCGAACTCGCGCACAATCTCCACCACGGTGGAAGCGGGTGCGGGGAGCTGAGAGATGGTCTGAAAGGCGAGGGTCTGGAGGGCGTCACCGGCAAGGATGGCGATGGCTTCGCCGAAGGCTACATGGCAGGTGGGCTGGCCGCGGCGGAGGTCGTCGTTATCGAGGGCGGGCAGGTCGTCGTGGATCAGCGAATAGGTGTGGACCATCTCGATGGCTGCACCGAGATCCGCAGCTCCAGGTGGATAGCCGGGGCCACCGGCAGGCACCCTCTTGATAACCGCACCGAGACTGGCGGCTCCGTCCGGCAGCGCACCCGCGACCATGCGTGCGGCTTCCATGCAGAGGATGGGGCGCAGGCGCTTGCCACCGGCGAAGGTGGAATGCCGCATGGCGCGATGGATGGAGTGGGGCTCCACGGTCGGCGCTGGCAACAGACGCTCGAGGGCAGCGTCGGTGAGGGCAGCGCCTGTTTTCAGAAGTTGGCGAACGTCCATCATGCAGCCGGTAGGGTCGATTCTACGCGAGCTTGCTTGGGTGACCGCTTGCCGAGCCAGCCTAAAGCAGCGAGGGCGGCCAGGGAAAGCGCATCGCCGGCGTAGACCTCGGCTCCGCGACGCCAGGTTATGTCGATCTGCGACGGGCCTGCCGGTAAAGGAATGGCAAGGAGGCCGTCGTCGCGGTGGAGGTGCGTCGGTGCGGGTCCGCCATTTCGCGTGACGCGCCAGGCAGGGAAGTCGCGGAGGTTGAGGACAAGGGTCTCAGGCCGGGGCAGCGTCAGGTCGAGATGCGTGGGCGCGTGCTCAGCGCGTGTGTCCTGGTAGGGGATGGGGCCGTCGAAGTTCGGATCGGCGCCGTTGGGATTGGGAACGGTGCCGAGTGCGGCGGCGTTGGGATCGGCTCCCGAGGCCAGCCAGAAACCGGGGCTGTCGGTGCGCAGGACATCATTGTCGGCATCGCCGGGGGTGTACTCGTCCGTGGCCGGCACGCCATGGCCGGCGCGGAAGACATCGACGGTGTACTGCGCCATATGCGGGATCTCGCAGGCCTGGCGGTAGAGGTGCGAGGTGATGCCAGCGGCTGCTCCGACGTAAAGCAGGGCCGCGGCAGCCGCGAGCCACGGGCGGGTTTGCCAGCGGCGCAGGGAAAGAGCCAGGGCAAGAGACAGCACGGCGGCAAGAATGGTCAGCAGGCGCCAGGGGAATTGCAGGAACGGCAGCTCAGGCGCTAGGTGCCACAACCAGCCGGAGACCGGCAGGAGCAAAAAGAGAATGAAGCCGAAGAGTACGGTGAGCGCAAGACGGCTGCGGCGGATGCCTGGATCGGCGTCGCGTCGGTTCTGCCCCAGGAAGAGGCAGACGAGCAGACCCGCGGTGGCGAGGAGCATCACGACCGCCAGCAGGCTGACCGTGTGGGTGACGACGTTGTGCGGCTCCCAGGAGGTGCGCTCGAAGAGGAAGTTGTCCTGGTAGCGAAGGTTCTCGATCATCACCATTGAGGACTGCACATAGCGCCGTTCGACGGCGGCGGGGAGCAGGTAGAACGCGGGGAGCGCCAAACCAAGGCCGAGAGCAGCTGCCAACGCGACTGCCGTGGAACGGAGGTTCGGCTGTCTTGCCTGTTGTTCGCTTCCGGCGCCGCTTGCGAAGGGCAGAGAGTGCTTGCGCTGCCGTTGCCAATCGAAGAACAGACGCGCGCCGGCGAGCAGCGAAAAGGCATACGTCGCCATGATCCCGGAGGGCACATTGGTGAGCCAGGCGAGCGCCACGCCCAGGGCAGGCAGGACGATAGGGACTGGACCTTCGAACAGAGCGAGAAACAGCAGGGGAATCCACGCCGAAGCAAGCAGTTCAGCATAGGCGGAGCGCTCGAAGGCGTTGAAGAACATGTAGGGGTTGGCCAGGTATGTGCAGGCAGCCACGAGAGCAGCATCGGCCGATGCGAAACGGCGCGCCACTGTGTGCATGCTGAAACCCGCCGCCACGACCGCCACGAAAATGAAGAGGTTGGGCGTGGCCGGCATGGGCAGCAGCAGGGTCAGCAACGCGCCGAACATCCAGGACAGCGGCGGGTAGAAGACGAAGCGCGGCTCGCCGGCCTGCCAGGCGGGCGTGAAGGCCCAGCGCGGGTAGAGCGTGCCATGGCGAAGCTGGGCCGCGGCGTCTACCCAGCTTTGCATGTGAAAGCCGATGTCGTGACCGCAGGACGTGCCGAAGAGCAGCAGCGGCGAAAGCGCCAGCAGGGCCGCGAGAGGGATGACGATGTGGTGGCGGCGCATCTGCTCTTCTAGGGTACTTGGGCGGCGGTCTGCGTGGCGGCTTGCGGATGAGAGCCTGTCATGGGGAGGAAGATCGATTTCGACCCACTGTGAGCAATGAGCCAGCCAGCTTCGATCTGGAGTGGGCGTGACTGGCGGCTGCGGAAACCTCCAACCCTTTCAGACCGGCGGCAAGGGAAGGAAGGGTCGGGGTGGAAGCTCCTGGGTGATGGCGTCGCCGGGGTGCACCAGGCCGCTCGCGAGCACAACGCCCATGATGCCCGCGCGACGGGTGCGCCTTCCCTTGCTGTCGGGCTCTCCCCAACAGTGCTGTTGCAGGCCGGGACGGAAGGCGTCGATCTGGCTGCAGGGTGTGCGCAGGCCGGTGACCTCGACCACTGCCTCAGCACCGAGACGCAACACGGTTCCGAGCGGCAGTTGGAGGAGATCGATCCCCACCGTGAGGATGTTTTCTCCCAGGCTGCCGGGCTGGATAGGAAAGGTCCTGGCAGCGAGCTCCTGCAGAAACTCGCACGCAAGCAGGTGCACCTGGCAGAGGTTGGGTTGGGCCGGGTTGCGGCGCATGCGGTAGAGGTGCTGGGTTGTGCGCCCGCAGTGCGCGTCCCCTTCCACGCCTTCACCGGCAAGCAGACGTATTTCAGATCGCGGCTGCTTACTGAAGCCATGCCGGGGGCTGAGGGAGACTTCTACGATGCGCGGCCGGTCTGGCATCGCCGTCATGGCAGCAACCGGAGGGTGTGTTGGGCAGGTGCGCCGTGAAGCGGCATGGCGAACGTGGTGCCGTGCAGCCAGGCGGGGAACTGGTCGAGGAAGTGCGGACTGGCGGGGTTGGCCGACTGGCCGGTGGTGATGTTGCCCACGGTTGCGCCGGGATAGGCGAGGTCGGCCGTGAAGCGCTCGCTGGGGCCGAAGGCACGGCTCGTAGCCTGGATCGTCGTTCCGTCGCCGCCGATGGGCTGCGGCCCTGTGCCGGTGTGCACACCCAGCAGCCGGGACAGCAGCGGGTTCAGCGAAAGCACGGGATGTTCGAGATCGACGGGGTGCTGCGAGCCATAGGTCCAGCGGCTGAGGTCGTGCGGGGCGGACTTTTGCGTGAGCCCGCGTTCGACGGCAGCGGCGAGCAGGTCGTTCCAGCTTGCGTACCCGGAAGGCAGCCAGCGCGCGGGCTGGAAGGTGAGCAGGGATTCGAGGGCCACCGTCTGTGCCCCCCAGTCGTACAGCGCGGTGAGCCTCCGGATGGAAGGATCGGTCGGTGACAGGTGATCGTGTTGGGCAATCTGCGCGGTAAGCAGGATGGACAGGAACTCGGGGCGGACGGCGGCGACGATCGCGGCGGCCGGGGAGTCAGTGGTCATGTTGCCAGGCGTTCCCCCTGCCCAGCTGCGCATGAAATCGGCGGCCTGGCGCAGCCGCTTGCCGTCCTTGGCCACGGCCTTCGCCGACGCGTGGTCGAGCGCGTATACCAGCCGCTCCGCGAGCAGGCGGTCGAAGGCCGACACCGTATCGGTCTCCATGTGGAGCATGTCGGCGGGCGTAAGGCCGGTGCGTCCGGCCAGCAGCTTGTGGATGCGCTCGGTGCGGTAGGGGGGAGCCCAGTTATCGGCGAGGAAGTAGGGGTAGTCGTCGGCGGTCACGCGCGCATTGGCGGTGGCAAGAATGCCGTCGGCCGGGTCCTGTGCCGCAGGCAGTTCCTCAAAGGGGATGTAGCCGGACCACTGCGCCGGGGCATCGAGAGCATCCACGGGGACAGCCGGGAGTGGCGAACCGATGGTGTAGTCGATCACTGCGGGTGCGGGAGCAATGGATTCTTCCGGAACGGACTTCATTGGGGAAGGCCGAAGCCGGACGCGCGGACGCGTTTCCGCAGGGCGCGACAAACGGCGGCGCCTGACGTAGGCCGCTGTAACGAAGCGTGGCCTGGGGAGGAGTGCCGGAACGACCTCCCGGGCTTGCGGCGTGCTCTCGCCCCCGTGCGTCTCGTTTCCAGGGGAACCGTTGGAGGGATCCTCGTCCGGGGGCGGGGCTCCGTCCGGCGGAAGCGTTTCCTGGGCGGGCCGCGCGTGGCGCTCCGCAGGGCCGCGAATCGGAATGCGGCCTAAGGCGTGGTAGCCGATGTGCCCGGCGTCGTCAGCGTAGACGAGATTGAGCGAAGGACCACCAAAGCTGGCCAGCGAAGCGACCAGCGCGGACCCGCTGGCTGCGGCGTTGACCGCGTAAAAGGGCGAGCCGAGGTTGTGCGGATCGTAGGGAGTCCAGAGCAGCGACAAGGTGCGGCGCTCGCTGGGGAAGAGCGGGCTGATGATGGGGGTTTCCACCGTCGTGCCGCCCACCTGGGCCGTGGTCGTGAGCACGTCCAGCACACGGTCGTGGCCGCCGCGCACGCGGATGAACTCGCGATGATGTGCGACGGGAGCCCAGGAGGCGTCATGCTGCTGGAATTCGATAGAGTCTCCGGAGCCGCGAAGATGCTCGACATGGAGGTCCTGCACGTCCGCGCCGAGATTGGTCACGGCCCAGGCTACATGGGTGTTGCGCCCGACGATGACGAACGGAACACCCGGCAGGGTGAAGCCGACGACGTCCAGCGCGGGCTCGGCAGGGGAGGCGCTGGTGTGCAGGCCAGCCTCGTACCAGATATCCGGAATGCCGAGGCTGAGGTGCATGTCGTTCGAGACGAGCGGCTTGCCGGAGGCGGAACGCCGGCCGGAGACAGCCCAGTTGTTGGAGCCTGCACGACACTCGGGGCAGAGCTGATCGGATACGCCGTGGGAGGCCAGGAGCTCCGCAAGCCGTGCCGGACCGGTGGGCGGAGCCGGCTTGCGTAGCTTGACCTGCGTGTCATCCAGGGGAATCTGCAGGATGGCCGGCTTGGGCGCGACGAGATCGGGCGGGGGCTGCGTGGGAGGCTGATCGCGAAAGGAGCGGGTTGGGTAAAGGTCGGCGAGAAGCTCCGGCGGCAGGTGCTGAGAGAGTGCTTCGCGGCGCAGCTTGGTGGGATAGCTGGTGCCAAGGTCCTGGAACATGGCGAGCGAAACCAGAAGCGAATCGCGCGGCGTCCAGGGGACCGGAGTGTAGTGCAGCAGACGGAACTCGACCGGGAGGCGATCGCCGGAGCTTTCGAGGAACGCGTTCACGCCGCGGGCATAGGCCTGTAGCTGCGCCAGTTGGTCGGGCAGCAGTGTGAGCACCGCACGGTCGGCGGCGGCGCGCAGCTGCAGGATGCGTTGCTGACGGTCATGCTCAAGCAGCGACGGCCCGAGGATCTCGGCCAGCTCGCCGGCGGCGTGGCGGCGCAGGGCGTCCATCTGCCATAACCGGTCCTGCGCGGTGACAAAGCCCTGCGCGAACAGAAGGTCGTCCAGCGTGGCCGCCTCAAGGGTGGGCACGCCCTGCTCATCGCGAGTGACGCTGACGGGCGCGGTGAGGCCGGCGAGGTGAAGATCACCGTCGAGTTGGGGCAGAGCGGCGCGCATGCCCTGGCGCAGGTGAAGTGCAAAAACAACCAGCGCAAGACAGCAGCAAACTGCAAGAACAATCAACGACACGACCAGCCGCCGAAGGCCGCGTGCGACCGCGCGCCTGCGCTGTGTCTTCCACGTATCTGGAATGTCCGTGATGCCCGGGATGCCGATGCTATCTTCGCGCCGTGCGCTCCTTGTTCCCCCGATGCGGGCGCGAAGGCGGTCCAGCGAGCGAAGATGCCGCGTGTGGTGATTCCGTCCGGTTCCGTTCCCGGCAGCGGTTCCGGTATCGCGGCGAGTCAGCAGACGCGGCTCGGCGTGCGGCTGCTCCGGCAACGCGTTCTCCGGCTCAAGCTCAGGGTGTTCGGGTGGGAAAGACGCCATCAGCCTTCCACGATTTTAGGCGACTGCGTTGTGGAGCGTGGGCGGCGCACATCCATCCAGAGGCTCTGACGCGGCCTCGACGGCGGGCTGCACGCCCGGACGCGTCGTGAAGCGAATCACCCCAATTGTGAGAAGAAGCGTAACGGTGGCCAAGATACTGCCCTCCGGCCCGTCCGCGCCGCCCGAAAGCAGAGTGCGGCCTTGCGGGTGCGTGACGAAAAGGCGGCCTGTCGAAAGGCTGCCGCTGTCCGCCACACCGAAGAGGAAGCTTTGCGCCCAGTCCCAGGCCATATGAAATCCGATTCCCCACCATAGAGAGCCTGTGCGCCACAGGGCGAAAGCAAATACCATGCCGGCGAGGAAAACCTGGAAGATGCCGAACGTGGTTTCGCCACCATTGCCGGCGTGGGCCAATCCAAAGAGAAGCGACCATGCGCAGGCCGCGAGCCAGAAGGCGACGCCGCGCGCTTGCGTAGCTGAGATGCGCTCGGCTAAACCCCATGTACCGCGCATCAGCGTGTACTGCACGTAGCCGCGGAAGGTGTACTCCTCCGCGAGGCCGACAAGCAGGAATGCAGCGAGCCACTTCGCACCATAGGCGACGATGGCGGCACCGAAAAGTGCGCGCCGGTCAAAGACCAGCAGATGCCGCGCATGCAGAATAGCGACCAGCGCTGACATCAACATCAGTCCCCACGCCGCACCGGGGAGGATGTCGCCTATGCGATACCGGCCGATACCATAGGAGCGCAAAGGCCGGCGCTCCGCGCGTGAGATCAGCCAGCAGACGCCGAGAAGGGGGAAGAAGGCAAAGGCATCCTGCACAGCCACAAAGCCAGGGGTGAAGTCGAAAGGAAGCGCGGCCTTGGGCGCCCCCGGATGCGCCTTGGCGTACGCCTGTGCCCGCGCGAACTCCGGCAGGCGGCCCTGGAGCGCCATCGCGGAGATGCCGCCGAGGGAGGAGAGGAAACTCCAGGCCACGAGCACGATTGCTATGCCATACCCGGCCCGCAAACCGAAGCGTCCGAAGAAGAAGGGATGAAGGGTGTGTGAAGACGATGGAGTAGGCGGGTGCTCCACAGGCTCGACGGTAGATTGTGAGTCGGGCAAGCTGTGCATGAATCTCCGGCTGATTCGCGTCTGGTGTTCGTCTTCACAGGATACCTGCCGGGCCAGGTGCTCTTCCTGAGCGCTCGATCACTCGCTCGGCACACGCTATCCTTGAAGGCGCTGGCCCTGATGGCGGCAACTGGAGTTATCTTGAACTGCCGCATCTTTTACCATGACAACTGCTTCGATGGGGCGTGTTCCGCTTCGCTGTTCACGCGCTTTCACCGGGAGTGTGTTGGTACCGCCTCGGAGTTCGAGTATCGCGGCCTGATGCATCGCGCCGGATCGTTGTTTGAAGAGAGCTGGTTCGATGCGGAGGGCGAGAATGCAATCGTCGATTTCAAGTATTCCGCCTCGCCGCAGCTAACGTGGTGGTTCGACCATCATTTGTCAGCCTTCCTGAGCGCTGCCGATGAGGAGCACTTCCTCGCCGGGCAGCGGAACCCGGACGGATCGCCGGGATCTCGCGCCATGCGGCAGTTCTTCGACCCCAACTACACAAGCTGCACAGGCTGGATCGCTGACACCGCGCGCAGCAAATTCCGTATGGATACCTCACCCTACGCAGAGTTGATCCACTGGGCGAACATCGTGGACGGCGCCAAGTACGAGAGCGCAGAAGCCGCGGTAGGTATGCGCGAGCCTGCGATGAAGCTGACCATGGTCATTGAGGGCGCCGCCGAGAGCTCGCTGGTGCAGCGGATCATTCCGTTGCTCACGGCGATGCCGCTGCAGGAGGTCCTTGACCAAAGCTTTGTGCAGGAGCTGCTGGAGCCGCTGCTGGCCCGGCATTGGGCCGCTATGGAGCTGATCCGCTCGCGCGCCACACTGGAGCGTGGCGTAATCACCTTCGACATCACCGGCCAACCGGCCGAAGGCTACAACAAGTTCATCCCGTACTACCTGCACCCGGAAGCTACCTACACTGTGGGCCTGTCGAAGAGCAGCTTCCGCACGAAGGTTTCCGTTGGCACTAATCCGTGGACGACCAGGCCCGTGGTCGAACTCGTGAATCTGGCAGCTATTTGCGAGCGCTATGGCGGCGGTGGGCACGCCCGCGTGGGCGCGATCAGCTTCCCGGTGGAGCAAGAAGAACAGGCGCGGCTGGCGGCGGCGGAAGTCGCGGCGGGACTGCGGATGACCGACCAAGTCTAGAGCGGAAAGTGCTTCAGGGTACGTTGCGCTCCGTGGCGAACGGCTGCAATTTCATTTGCATCATTGCGTAGCGGTAAAGAACGATGTATCTGGTTCCAGTCACAGTGATTTGTCTGCCTGTTCTGTCTGGTAGGAACATCGGACCAGAAAGCGGAAACGCGGCAAGCTGTGCGACTGCGCCCAGAATAAGTTCAATCTGCTGGATTGCCGCTGCTTCGTTCGAGATTGCAATGCTCTCGAAGATGGTACGCAAGTGCTGAGAAGCCTGAGCCGACCACTTGACCGTAGTCAAACTGCGGTTAACTTTCGGGTCAGGGCGTCCATTTGCGCGCGGACCTGTTCATGAGTGTAGAAGTTCCCAGCCTCAATCTGTTGGATGCCTTCCTCGAATTCTGCCAAAGCTTCTGCGTCATCGGCAAGGAGAACTGCGACAGCCTGTGCCACAAGGCTGTCCACGGAAACTTCGCGACGTTTTGCCACCGCATCCAAACGCTCGAAAGACTGCTCGGTAAGGTGGATCGTACGAGTCTGCGTGCCCATGTAGCAAGCGTACTCTGGCAACCGGCAGAAACGCAAAGCGCGGTCTTACGAGTGGTGCAGCTTGGTGATGTCGTTGAACATCACGAACGCGGCGAACAGAATGAGGCACACAAAGGCCACCTGGTAGACGCGCTCCTTGATCTCGAGGGAGAGATCCCGCCGGATCAGGCCTTCGATGGTAAGGAAGAGGATCAGGCCGCCGTCGAGAATGGGGATCGGCAGCAGATTGAAGATACCGAGATTGATGGAGATGGTGCACATCAGCTGCAGGACCATCCACACGCCGACCGAGATGGCCAAGCCGATCTGCTGTGCCATGCCGACCGGGCCGCTCAGCGAGCGCACCGAAACCTGCCGCGTGAACATGCCCTTGAGCACCCGCAGGATTAAAGTGGAATCGTGCTTGTTGTCCTTCCATGACTCACCGAGGGCATTGCCAAGTGACAGATGCTCTACCGTGGTGGGCACCTGTGCGGGTTTGAAGCCGAGATGGTAGCTCATCCCTCCGCTCACGTTATCTGGTGAAAGAACCGGCGTCACATGAAGGGTGAGACCCTGTCCGGCACGCAATATATGAAGCGTGGCCGGCGCGCCCTTGTGATCCTGGAGGTACGGCAGAAGCGCCTGAACAGAGTGCAATGAAACTCCGTCGATGCTTTGGATCTGATCCCCGGACTGCAGACCTGCCTGTGCCGCCGGCATTCCTAACTGCACGTCGTCCACGCCGATGGGACCGGTTTGCACACGCGGCACGAAGCCCAGTTGCGACATCAACTGCGGGTCGTAGTCCTTGTTGCTGCCCGGCAAGCGCGTGGGCAACTCGCCTGTGCGCACCTGACCGAGATGCTCGAACTGAAAGGGAAGCATGCGGTTCGCTTCGAATGCGATGTCTTCCTCGATGCTTCCCCAGGTCGGGTTCGCTTTGCCGTTGAAGCTCGTGATCGTATCGCCCGGCTGCACGCCTGTAGCGGCAAAGGTTGTGTTGGCGGGAACGTAATCGATGACCGCGGGTCCCATCAGGTACTGCGCGATCTCGTGATGGTTGATGTAGACGAAGCCGAGCAGGAAGAAAGCCAGCATGAAGTTCGCGGCAGGTCCGGCGAGCGCGATGAGCACACGCTGCCAGCGCGGTTTGGAGGGGAACTCGTCGGGCGCGCCGGCGTGGCTGCGATCGGCATCGGGGCTCCACGCCATCTCGGTTTCGCCCACCGGGCGCGAGTTGCTGCTGCCCGTGTACTCGCCGGCCATTTTCACGTAGCCACCCAGAGGGAGTGCGTTGATCCGGTAGTCCGTGCCCTTGTGCACATAGCCGAACAGCCGCGGTCCGAAACCGATGGCGAACGCTTCCACGCGTACCCCGAATGCCTTCGCAACGATGAAGTGGCCGAACTCATGAACCAGCACCATGATGCCAAGCACAAGAGCGAAGACGATGACGATGAGAGCGATGTGCATAGTGAGAGTGGACCGTGGTCTAGAAAGCTGAGGGAACGTTACTGTTGCTCGAGAACTGCCCGCGCGGTGGCACGGGCCGCTGCATCGGTTGCGAGCACCTCCGGGATGGACGCGGGAGAGCCGGCCGGCGTGAGCGCGAGCACCTGATTGATTGTACGCGGGATGCCCATGAAGGGCAGATCCCCCGAAAGGAACGCAGCGACCGCGACCTCGTCGGCGGCGTTTAGCGCGATGCAATGGTTCTGCGTCGCCGCGGCGGCTTCGTACGCGAGCCGAAGGCAGGGGAAGCGCTCGAAGTCGGGCTGCTGAAAATCGAGTTGATGCAGCGCACTCATGTCGAAGGTGAGAGCGCTGGGGATGCGCTCCGGATAGGCAAGCGCATACAGGATGGGCAAGCGCATGTCAGTAACGGAAATCTGTGCGAGGATGCTGCCGTCCACGTACTCGACTAGAGAGTGGATAGTGGATTGTGGGTGGACCGTGACCTTTACCTGGGCGGGCGCGAGGTTGAAAAGGCGGCAGGCTTCGATGATCTCCAGACCTTTATTGAGCATGGTCGCGGAGTCGACCGTGATGCGCCGGCCCATCACCCAGGTGGGGTGCTTGAGCGCCTGCGCGGGGGTGATGGCGGCGAACTCCGAAAGCGGCGTGTTGCGAAAGGGTCCGCCGGACGCAGTCAGCCAGATCTGCTTCACTTCCGCCGCTGCGCCGCCGCGCAGGCACTGGTGCACGGCGTTATGCTCGGAGTCGATCGGCAGCAGATCGACCGCATGCTCCCGGGCCGCTGCCAGCAGCAGATCGCCTGCGGCCACCAGGCACTCCTTGTTGGCGAGCCCCACCTGCTTGCCCGCGAGTACCGCCGCGTAGGTAGCTTCGAGGCCGGCCACGCCGACGATCGCAGAAACGACGAAGTCGGCTTCCGGCAGAGTGGCGACGAGCACGACGCCGGCCGTGCCATGCGCGACCTCGGTACCGCTGACACCCGCAACCCGCAGGCGCTGTGTAAGCTCCCCGGCGAGTTCTTCCGTGGCTAAGGAAACCAGCTTCGGTCTCCAGCGCTGACACTGGAGAAAGGCCTTGTCGAGGTTGGACCCGGCGGCGAAGGCGACGGGGAGGAAGCGGTCAGGGTGAGACTCGCAGAGGCTGAGAGTGGACTCCCCGATGGAACCGGTGGAACCCAGGATGGCGATTTTCTTCACGTGCTCTATTTTCGCAGACGCTCCTTCGCAAACGCCTAGAAGTTGCCGAGCGAGAAGTAGTCCTTGATCTCCAGCACGAACCACAAAACCGGGGCCGCCAAAAGGAGCGCGTCAATGCGATCCAGAATGCCGCCGTGCCCCGGGAGGAGTTTCCCGGAGTCTTTGACGCCCACGCCGCGTTTGAGTGCCGATTCCAAGAGGTCGCCGAGCTGGGCGGCCACGTTGAGAATGACGGTCAGAATGAGAGACTGCCACCAGGGTTCAAGCGTGTGCAGACGAGTAAAGCCTGATCCCGAGCGCGACAGGTGCTCGCCGAGCGCGATAAGCCCCATGCCGAAGGCGGCGCTCGCAGCTATGGACGCAACCGCGCCTGCCCAGGTCTTGTTGGGAGAAAGCCTGGGCGCCAGCTTTCGTTTGCCGAAGGTGCGGCCGATGTAGAGCGCGGCGATGTCGCCGGTCCACACGCAGAGGAAGAGAAACAGCAGCAGGGCCGTGCCATCTTCGCGCTTCCACAACTCACCCAGAAGCGTGAGCGGAAAGACGATATAGATCAACAGGAAGAGTCCGGCGGCGGTTTCGCCCAGGACACGCGGCAGCGGTGTGCGGAAGGTATTCCAGGCGAAGAGCACAAGCGTGACAAAGGACAGCATGGCAATGTTGTCTTGCCAGCTGAGCGCGGCGGCTGCAAATACGAGAACCGTGGAGGCGATCGTCCACCACAAAGGCACAGGGCTGTCGCCGGCTGCAGTCAGATCGCGGAACTCGAGAGCCGCCAGCAAGGCGACGACGCCTGCCAGCGTAGGGATCATCCATGGCTTGCCCCATAGAACCAGGGCAACGACAATGACGATCAGAAACGTAGCTGTCAGGATGCGTTTCATGCCGAGCGTGAACTCCCGATGAGCATACATGACGGTTCATCGGGGCACTTTGGAGATGCTGGCGGCTACGAGCGAGCAAAGCTTTGACGCTAGATGCGCTCAGAAGTGCCAAGGTGCGCCACGAGCATCGTGACGCACCTTGGTATTCGTTGAGTAAGGGGAAGGGTTAGAAGACAGTGCGAACGCTGGGCTCGCGGTCGAAGATGCGTCCCGCAGCAGCTTTGTCGAGGAAGGCTGCCGGTTCGCCGCCCATGACGATGCCGTCATCGGCAACAACTCCGGCTGCGTCGAGCAGCACTTTGGAGCCAGCGGTAGCGCCAATCACCTTAAGGTGCTGGAAGGCATCGTGCACCCACGCGACGGCGGCTGCTTCGGTTGACATCAGCTTGCCGGCATCCTCGGAAAGCGCAACGAACACGGTATCGAAGAGCACCGACGGCGCACCCGCGAGTTGCATGTCGGCCTCGAGGAGGCGCCCATCGGACGCCTGCGCTCCGCCTACTTTCGGGGCGATGAGCTTGAAGTCGGCTTTTTGCAGCCGGACAGCATGCTCTAGTGCCAGCACCAGGTCCGCATCGGTGCCGTCCGCGATCAAGCAGCCTACCTTGCGTCCTTCGAGGGTGGACTTCGCCTTCTTGAGAATGCTCAACATCGGCGAAGGCGCGAGATCTGTGCGTGCCGGCACCGTAGTGCTGACAGGTTTGACCGGACCAAGCATCCCAAGCCCCGCGGCGACGCGTTCCGCAATCGTCGGGTCCACGTTGGCTAGCTGCCCGACCACGCGCTCGCGCACCGCCTTGGTCTCCACCTTGCTGAGCTCGAAGATGAACGCCGAGATAATGTGGTTCTGCTCGGGCTCGGTCTGCGAGTTGAAGAAGAGGGCAGCCTGCGAGAAGTGATCGGAGAAAGACTCTGCGCGGATTCGCAGCTTCTGTTCCGTGACCTCCTCCGGAAACGTGTTGAGCCCATTCCTGGGGTCGACTCGGGGCGTGTCGGCTTCCAGCGAGCTTGGCGAGTAGGAGACGCGACCCTTTTGCGCACGCATGGTCATGTGGCCGTCACGCTGATTGTTGCGTACATCCACGTGCGGCGCGTTGATGGGAATCT
This sequence comes from uncultured Acidobacteriaceae bacterium, assembly GCA_964246235.1. Taxonomy (GTDB): domain Bacteria; phylum Acidobacteriota; class Terriglobia; order Terriglobales; family Acidobacteriaceae; genus Granulicella. Next base: position 107,507 of record CAXTPR010000005.1, on the reverse strand, counting down.
GCTCGTAGTTCGGTCCGCCAAGACGGCTCAACTGCGTATCCACGTAGCTCAGAATGCGCCCCTGCAGCAGCGGATCATGCGTGAAATCGATTCCCGGCACGACGTTGCGAACGCAGAAAGCAACCTGTTCGGTTTCGGCGAAGTAATTGTCTACATTGCGGTCCAGCACAAGCCTGCCGACGATACGAAGCGGCAACAGCTCCTCGGGGATGAGCTTGGTCGAATCGAGCACGTCGAAGTCGAATTTCTGCGCGAACTCCTCGTCGAAGAGCTGCAGGCCAAGCTCCCATTCGGCGGGCTTGCCTTCATCGAGCGAGCACCACAGATCGCGGCGGTGGAAGTCGGGATCGGCGCCATTGATTTTGACTGCTTCATCCCACACGACCGACTGCATGCCCAGCTTGGGACGCCAGTGGAACTTGACATAGGTGGCCTTGCCCTCCTCGTTGAGGAAGCGATAGGAGTGGACGCCGAAGCCCTCCATCATGCGGAAGCTGCGTGGAATGGCGCGGTCGCTCATGATCCACAGGAGCATGTGCGTCGACTCGGGCATCAGCGAAGCCCAGTCCCAAAATGTGTCATGCGCGGTCTGCGCCTGTGGGAAGCCGCGGTCCGGCTCCTGCTTGGCGGCATGGATCAGGTCGGTAAACTTGATCGCGTCCTGAATAAAGAATACCGGGATGTTGTTGCCGACCAGATCCCAGTTGCCCTGCCGGGTGTAGAACTTCACCGCGAAGCCGCGAACGTCGCGCGCAAGATCAGGGGATCCCATGTTGCCGGACACAGTGGAAAAACGGACGAACACAGGTGTCTTTTCGCCGACGCTGTTGAAGATCGGCGCTTTGCAGATGCCCTGGAGTGAATCGGTAAGTTCGAAGAATCCATGCGCTCCGAAGCCCCTGGCATGTACGACGCGTTCCGGTATACGCTCGTGGTCGAAGTGCTGTGTCTTCTCAAGGAAGAGATGGTCTTCCTGGAGTGTCGGGCCGCGGCTGCCGGCTTTCAGAGTGTTCTCGTCATCGGCTATGATGGCGCCAGTTTGAGTGGTCATGGCGGGGTGCGTTCCGCCAGCGAGTTGATGCAGCTCGCCGGCATTGCCCAATACGTGGTTGTCTACGATTTGCTCGCCTGAAGTGCTCTTCGGCATGGTTCTCCCTTGTCCTATGCGTGCTTGGATACAGGGTGAGATGCATCTGCCGGAGAGCGCTTTGCTTTATTCTGCGCACAAGGCTGGATTCGACCTGTACGGGTCTCATGATCTCTGCGGACGGGTTCGGCAGCACGTGATCGGCTCGCCTGCTGGGCGGCTCGTCGCGCGGTCTAGTGACGCGCCAGAGCAGCTTCCTTGGGCAAAGTGTCTGCAAAGTGCTCGTCGGACGCCTCGCCCAGACCGCCGAAGCGGCGCTCGCGCTGCTGGTAAGCCTGGATCGCTTCCAACAGATGCAGGCCGCGGAAGTCAGGCCAGAGCCGGTCTGTTACAAAGATTTCCGCGTACGCGAGCTGCCAGAGCAAAAAATTGGAGATGCGTTGCTCGCCTGAGGTGCGCACGACGAGATCAGGATCGGGCATGTGCGCCGTATAGAGATGGGCGCCGATCTGCCGCTCATCGATACGGGCTTTGATGGCGTCGTCCACACCTTCGGCGGCCAGCAGGTCTTCTAGTGAGATGCCGCGACGGGCAGCTTCTGCAAGCATGTCGTGGACCAGCCTGCGGGTGGAGTCCACGATTTCCGAGCGGGAGCCGTAGTTGAGAGCCAGTGTAAGCGTGGTGCCGGTGTTTCTGGCCGTCTGCTCCTCGGCCCAGTGCATGGTGTCCTGCACTTCGCTCGGCAAGTCGTGGGTGCGGCCGATGTACGCCATGCGGATATTGTTCTCGTTCATCCGCTTTACGTTGGAAACGAGGTAGCTTTTGAGCAGCTTCATAAGAAAGCTGACCTCGTTCTTCGGTCGGCGCAGGTTGTTTTCCAGCGAGAACGCATACAGGGTCAGCCAGGGCAGATCGATGCGCGAGGCAGTCTCGACCACATACTGCACCGATTCGGCACCCTGCTGATGGCCCAGAAACCGCTTGAGAGCACGTTTACCGGCCCAGCGGCCATTTCCATCCATGATGATGGCGACGTGCTGCGGAACGCGCTCGAGATCGAGCGCGTCATAGATCGCCCGCTCGTCCGGGGTCAGCTCGTGAGCCCGGTGAGAGCGCTCGTACACGCGGCTGGAGTGAGGATCGCGCATGAGGATGCTCGCTCCCCTGACGATAGCTGAAATGAGCGCAACAGGGAACTGGCGTGCGAGGCGCATCAGGAACGGAGAGGCTCCGCAGCATGCCGTCCTGAACGGGGCCGCGGAGCCGGAGGTCAGGATTTCTACAGAGAGTTGGCCGTGTTCAGGCCAGGCGGCGCATGCGGCCCTGGGCAAGCTCCCGGACATGGTTGAGGAAGATAGACTTCTGCGTGGCGTCGAGGTGCGGGGCAAACTTGGCGATTTCGGCCAGGAACGGGTCTGCCGTCAGCATGGCGGTCTCATCTTTGTGGCGCGTTGGGGCATCGCGCAGCAGGGCAGAAAGATCGACCTGAAGGGCGCGCGCCAGCCGGTCGAGCGAGTTAAGCGTCGGCATGGCCTTGCCGTTCTCGATTTTCGAGATATAGGTGCGCGGCACATTCATGCGCCCGGCGAGTTGCCGTTGCGACAGGTTGCGCACGCGGCGCAGGTCGCGCACCGCCGAGGCCACCTGGAGCTCGCCGTTACGAGCCGGCGCTGCCGGCACAGTGGGCATGGCGATGACAGCCTGCGGCTTGGGCAGCAGAGACTTCTTGCAGCGGCGGCAGGCGTCGGAGGGGGTGCGGAACTGCACCAGCTTGCAGTGCTCGCAACGAAGCACGTCGCGCTCCGGCACGGCAGTTTCGGTGCTTTGCGCCACCAGCATGGGTTGGGGCACAGACACGGCGGGGGACGCCATTGTGGTTGCCATAGTTTGATGTTGCGGGCGGCTGCCAGAGCGGGGCACCGCAGCACATCGTGTCCGATAACGGACGCGAGTGATGTGCCTAGAGTGACACTGGGTGCCGAGAACGTCAAGGGGTAATCGCGGAGATACTCCCAAGCAAACCGGAAAAACGCGGAATGAACCAGAATGGTAAACCCGGAGTGGTAAACGAGGTTCGGCACGTCGCCCGGGCCGACATAGAAGCAGAGTCAGCAACAGGAGGTGAGACGTGGGACAGCAAGACTTCGGGCCGCAACAGGCGGAGGCGCTGCTGCGCGAGTGGACCGCAAGCGAATCGCTCGTGAAACATGGTCTGGCTGTGGCTGCGTGCACGGAGAGCTACGGCCGCCGCGAAGCCGAGCGCCTCACCCTTTCCCTGACGGATGCGGAGGCGCTGGCCGGGCGATACCGCTCTGCCGGGTTGCTGCATGACATGGACTATGAGCGCCATCCGTCTCCCCAGGAGCATCCCTTTGTGGGCGTCAGCTTCCTGCGCAAGCAGGGCTGGCCGGAGGAAATCCTGCACGCAATCCTGGCCCATGCGGACTACTCGGGCGTGGCGCCTCAGGCGCACCTTGACCGGGCTCTCTTCGCTTGCGATGAAATGGCTGGATTTCTGACTGCGTGCGCCCTCGTCAAGCCCAGCAGAGCAATTGCCGAGGTCGAGGTGGCAGGCGTAAGAAAAAAGATGAAGGACAAGGGCTTCGCCCGCGCGGTCAAGCGCGACGATATGACCCGCGGCGCGGAGCTGCTGGGGATTTCTCTTGAGGAGCATATCGCCCACTGCATCATGGCCATGCGGGAGCGTGCCGAGGAGCTGGGCTTGTGAGCGCCGCAGCGTTCGCGGGGGTTCACTTTGCGTCCTGCCAATACGCCGAATCCGCCTGCCGCGCAAACCGTCTACTCTACAAGGGAGGATTGCGGAATGAAGCTCACACGCTACACAAAGTTCACCGGCGACCTCTCCACGAGCTTCGATCTCGAGGACCTGATGAATGCCTTGTCGGACTTCTTCCTCGATTCCGGCTTCCAGGATCCTTTCTCGCCTTTCCAGAACGCCGGCGACGATTCCATGGAATCGCTGAAGGCAGCTGTGCGCCAGGCGCTCGACTCCGGCGAGCTGCTGGATGAAGACGCTCAGGAAAAATATGAAGACCTTCCTGAGGAGGGCAAGGACGAGCTGGTCGAGAAGATCGTCCAACGCATGAAGGACGAGGCGTTCCTCAACGCCGAAGAACCTTCAGAAGGTCAAGGTGAGCAGGGCGAAGGCGAAACCGATGCCCGCTTCGAGGTCACCGACAAGGGGATGGACTTTCTTGGCTATAAGGCCCTGCGCGACCTTCTCGGTCCCCTGGGCAAGTCTTCGCTCGGCCGGCACGACACCCGCCATGAAGCTGCAGGCGTGGAAACCAACGGGTCCTCCAAGCCTTACGAATTTGGCGACTCGCTGAACCTCGATATCACCACCACGCTTTCCAACGTGTTCGCCCGCGAGGGCGCACCCGATGGCTCCGGCATCCTTAACCTTGAGTATTCCGATCTCCACGTGCAGCAGGCCGACTACCAGTCCTCGTGCGCGACCGTCGTCCTGCTCGACTGCTCGCACAGCATGATCCTCTACGGAGAAGACCGCTTCACGCCGGCCAAGCGCGTGGCGATGGCGCTGGGCCACCTCATCCGCACGCAGTTTCCAGGCGACCAGCTCAACCTTGTCCTCTTCCACGATCATGCCGAGGAAATCCCCATCTCGCAGCTGCCACGCGTCAAAGTGGGCCCGCACTACACCAACACGCGTGAGGGTCTCCGCGTTGCGCAGCGAATCCTGCGAGGCTCCGGCAAGGACATGAAGCAAATCGTGATGATCACGGACGGGAAACCCTCCGCACTGACTCTCGACGATGGGCGCATCTACAAGAATGCCTTCGGCCTTGATCCCATTGTGATCCAGGAGACGCTGGAAGAAGTCGGCCGCTGCAAGCGTTCCAACATCATGATCAACACCTTCATGCTGGCCGATGACTTCGCGCTCGTGCAGTTCGTGCAGAAGATGTCCGCCATGTGCCGCGGCAAAGCCTACTTCACCACACCGCAAACCCTCGGCAACTACCTGCTCATGGACTATATGAGCCGCCGCAGCAAGCACGTAAATTAGCCTCTCGGTACCGCAGCTTCACTCCGGCGCGAGGATTGCCATGCCGACCGGATTCTGCACCTCGTCACAAAGCAAGCGACTCTCGTCTGCGCCACACCTGGTAGAAGCCCCACGCCGCCACGGTGCAGTTATCCATGATCCGTCCGTCCAGCAGCATGGCTTCGAACTCGCTCACGCGAACGCGATGAGTCGTCATGTCGTGCTCTTCCGGATCGCGTTCCGGATCGCCGTGGCTCAAGCCCTCGGCAAGGAACACGTAATGCAGCTGCCGCATGGCTCCGTACGCGATCCACAACGGCGCCAGAAGTGTCATCCGCTCCGCACGCAAACCCGTTTCTTCACGCAGCTCGCCGTGAGCAAGCTCAACGACATCCACGTCTTCGTGTTCCCATCCACCCTGCGGCATTTCGAAGAAGGTCGCGCCGACCGTATACCGAAACTGCCGCACCAGCCAGATCCATTCGATCCCGCGATCGTCCCGCTCCAGCGCGATGACGATACAGGCAGGATCCTTGTCCATGACGCCGTAGATGCCGCGCTGTCCATTCGAACGCTCAACGACATCTTCGCGCACACGGGTCCACGCGTTGCGATACACCTCTCGGCTGCTGATCGTGCGGATCAGCGGTAGGCCCTTGCCATCGCTCATGGTTTCGATCTTACTTCGCGGTGCCTAGCATTGGGGAACGCCGGCAAGCACCACCAGCGTCATCGGCCGCACCTCGAAAGACCCCGCGCTCACCACCGGCAACTGCCGCGATGCTGCCTTGATCTCTTCGCCATCCAGCAGTTCAAAGCTCGCGGGCTCCTTGCCCAGGTTTACGATCACGCGGAACTCCGCGCGTTGCATGATGAGAGTCTTGCGGCGAGCGTCGCTCTGCACGCGGAGATGGCCGAGGTCGCCGTCGTTGAAAGCATTGCAGCTTCGGCGCAGGCGAATCATGTCCCTGGTCCACTGATACATTTCTTCGTGCTTGCCCTGGTGGACCTCGCTCCAGTCGAGCTTGGATCGCTCGAAGGTCTCCCTGGCTTCAGGATCGGGAATCTCGAACTGGTCGAAACCGAACTGCGCAAAGTCCTTCTTGCGGCCCTCGGAGACTGACTTCCGCATTTCCTCTTCTTCATGATCGGCAAAGTACAGGAAGGGTGTCGAGGCCGCCCATTCCTCCCCCATGAACAGCATGGGGACGTAGGGCGCAAGCAATGTCAGCCCAAGCGCCACCTTCGCGGTCGCAAGATCGGTGAGGTGCTCCAATCGCTCTCCGAGCGCGCGGTTGCCGATCTGATCGTGGTTTTGCGAGTAGTTGATGAAATGATGCGCGGACAGATTATCGATGGGGCGCCCGTGCGAGTGCCCGCGATACACGGAGTAATTCCCGTCATAGACGAAGTTCTGCCGAATGGCTTTCTCGAGATTTTCCATCTTGCCGAAGTCGTCGTAGTATCCGCGGCCCGGCTCTTTGTCGTAGATCAGTGTAAAAAGCGAGTGATGGAAGTCGTCGCTCCACTGCGCATCCATGCCGAAGCCGTGCGCCTCCCGTGGACGCACGAAGAGCGGATTGTTGAGATCACTTTCCGCAATGAGAAAGAACTTGCGGCCTATCGTGGTGCTGAGTCGCTCTACATCGGCGGAAAGCTGCTCCATGAAGTTGACTGCGGAACGGTCGATATATTCGTGAACGGCGTCCAATCGCAGGCCGTCGAAGTGATAGTCGCGCAGCCACATCGCCGCGTTATCCAGAAAGAAGCGCCGTACCTCGTCGCTGCCGCCTTCATTGAAGTTGACCGCTGCGCCCCAGGGCGTGTGGTATTTGTCCGTGAGATACGGTCCAAACTTGTTGGCGTAGTTCCCCACGGGTCCGAAGTGGTTGTACACCACGTCCAGAACGACCGCTAGACGCTTTGCATGGCACGCATCTACCAACCGCTTCAAGCCGTCAGGTCCGCCGTAGGGCTCGAAGACCGCAAACAGGGAAACGCCATCGTAGCCCCAGCCGCGATCTCCCGCAAATTCCGCCAGCGGCATGATCTCGATGTGCGTGATGCCAAGGTCGACAAGGTGATCGAGGTGCTGGATCGCACCGTCGTAGGTGCCTTCCTGGCTGAAAGTCCCGATGTGCAGTTCATACAGCACACCGCCCGCAATCGGTGTGGCATGCCAACCCTGGTCCGTCCACGGGAACCGGCTGTGATCGGTCAGACGCGACATGCCGTGCACGCCATTCGGCTGGTGCAGGCTACGGGGATCCGGATAGAGTGTCGGGTCGTCATCGAAGAGATACGCATAATCGACGCCGCACTCTGCATCCGCTACGTCCACGCGCCACCATCCACGCGCGTCGGGACCGGTCATCGAAAGCTCTCGATCGGGGAGCTTCAAGGTCATGTTTCGCGCTTTCGGCGCCCACACACCGAACTGGTGCATAACTTGCTCCTCCTCTTTACGCTGAGCGCTCGCGAACCAGCAGTGCCACGGGAAAATCCTGCAGCAGTTCCGCTAGCTCGCACGGACCGCCGCTTACGTTCGCTTCCGCAAGAACATTCTTCCAGTTTCCGGACGGAAGCTCTATCGATGTCTTCTGCCAATCGCCGCCGAGAGTCACAGTATGCCTTGGTGCGACCGCCACGAGATCCTCGCCCCGACGCAGTGCAATCACGTGTGCGGACTTGGCGCCGGCGGCAAGCAGGGCGGTGTAGTCTGCCTCGGGCCCGAACATATCCCGTCGCTGACGCCTAAGCTCCAGGGCTTTGTGAACCAGCCACAGCTTAGGCAAGCCCTCTTCCATCCGGCTCATCACAGCAGCCACATTCAACGTCTTGACCTGCTCCAGCAGCTTGCGGCGCAATTCGTAGTCCACCGGCCGGCGATTGTCAGGGTCGACCAGCGAGAGGTCCCAAAGCTCCCCGCCCTGGTATATGTCGGGCACACCCGGGGAGACATGCTTGAGCAGGGTCTGTGTCAACGAGTTCACTCGGCCGGCGAGCAAGAGCTCGCTCACGAAGGCTTCGCAGCGGGCAACGAACTCCTGATCACCGAGGATGCCTTTAATGAAGGCATCAACTGCTCCCTCGTATTCCTGGTTGTTCGAAACCCAACTGGTTCGCAGCTTTGCTTCCCGCATCGCCTTCTGCATGTAGGCCGTCAGACGCTCCGCGGACATGGGCCAGGCCCCGACAAGCGTCTGATACAGGAACCACTCTGTGCCGCGGTCCGGCAAATCGCCGGTGCGATACTTCGCGTTCTGCTCCGACCACTCCTTCACCACACGGCCGAAACGCTCCGGCATCTCGCTCAGCACCAGCAGCCGCGCACGAACGTCATCGCTGCGCTTGGTGTCATGTGTGCTGAGTGTGGTCATGGTGAAAGGATGGGTGCGGTGCATCGTGCTCTGGTACGTATGGAACTGCTCCAGAGTCAGCCCATCACAATCCGGGTTACCACCCACCTCATTCAGAGCCGTGAGGCGGTTGTAGCAATAAAAAGCTGTGTCTTCCACACCCTTGGCCATCACCGGGCTGGTGAACTGCTGGAAGCGGTACACAAACTCGCTTTCCCCTTCCCCCTCTACCTTGCCTTGCAGCACATCTCGCAGGAAGTCAAAGAGAGCCGCGTCAATGTCCTCGCGCTGGCCCTTAGCGCACTCTGTCGCTCGCGCAATGCGCTCGCGATCTTCATCCGTAATCTCCTTACGGGCTGGAACAACATATGTCCTGTAGACCGCAAAGCACGACGCTGTTTCACGGATGGCCCGGCGAATCTCCGCCCGCGTGAAATCGCGCTGTTCGCGATGGCTCTCGCAGATGCTGACAAAAATATTCGTCAGCCGATTGACATCACTGCCCAGAGCTTCCTGCGTGACGGCAAGTTTCTTGTCGTGAGCGAGCGGAGGAAACTCGCTGGATTCACCCGTGAAGTCAGCATAGAGTCTCCCCAGTTCACGAACTCCTTCAGGATCCACCAGGACGCTCATGGCGACGTTCAGAAAGTCGTAGCCGCTGGTTCCCTGGATCGGCCAGCTCTCCCGCAGGAACTCCCCAGGCTCGAGAATCTTTTCGCCTATGATCCACGCTTCGGGCGCGCACTTGCGCAAGCGCTGGCAGTATTGGAGGGGATCGCGCAGACCATCGGGATGGTCGATGCGTACCCCGTCAAGCACACCTTCGCGTAGCCACTTCGCGATCAAGGCGTGTGTCTCCTCGAACACGTACTCTCTCTCCACGCGCAAGCCAATCAGGGTATTCACATCGAAAAAACGCCGGTATCCAAGCTGCTGATCCGCTGTCCTCCAGTAGGCTAACCGAAAATGCTGCTGCTGCAGAAAGGCGTCGAGTGCGTCGGCATTGGCATTTATGTCACTTACGGCCTTGTCAATCGAACCACAGACGGCATCGTCCTCAACGCACAGCCGGTCCATCAAGCCGTGCAGCACGACCTTGTCGCGATGGCGCGCCAGAACGGTGCGCCGGTCGGTGAAGTCCGGCGCCGGCAGACGGGCATAGCTCGCCGCGATGAAGCTGAGCGTGTCGTTGCGCGCGTACTCACCAGCCTTGTTCAGGATGACACACAGCGTCTCCGGTGCAATGGGAAGACTCTGGCCCGCGGCTTCGATTGTGAAGGTGCTTCCGTGCCTCGCCACTTTGATGCCGCCGCTGTTGAGTACACGACCGTACTGATCGCCTAACACTGGTACCAGAACCTTGTCGCGAAGCCGCTCTTCCGCAGAGTTCCAGTCGATATCGAAGAAGCTCGCATAGCGGCTGCTGTTGCCATTCTCCAGCACGTCCCACCAGTAGCGATTCTGTTCGCCCAGGCTCATGTGGTTGGGCACGATATCGAGCACCTGCCCGAGGCCGATTTCGCCGAGCCGGTGGCAGAAACGTGCGTGCGCCGCTTCGCCGCCGAGCTCCTCGTTCACGTGCTGGTGGTCCACCACATCGTAGCCATGCATGCTGCCGGGCGCAGCCTGTAGATAGGGGGAACTGTACACATGGCTCACCCCCAAGGCGTGGAGGTAATCGGCTATGGCTGCGGCGTCGTCAAACGTGAAGCCCTTGTGCAGTTGTAGCCGGTAGGTTGAGGCTGGAACTTTTGCCATCGTGAGCTGGTGCTTTCCTCTCGGGCAGATGCCGGCTCTTGAATTCCTGACGTCCGTGAGCGGATAGACTCCTGCGCACCCTAACGAGGTTGCATGAGACTAGGCGGGCTCCGTGCCGCTCGCCAGGGTGTCCGGGCGCCAGTGACCGGCGAGCGTGAATGCCGCGTGGGCCAGTGCAAGGTGGGAGAGAGCCTGCGGAAAATTCCCCAGCATGCGCTTCTGCACCGGATCGTACTCCTCGCTCAGCAGACCCACATCGTTGCGCAGCGCGAGCAGGCGCTGGAACATGGCCTCCGCTTCTTCACGGCGGCCGATCAGGTGCAGGCAGATCACCATCCAAAAGCTGCATGCCAAAAAGGCGCCTTCCGAGCCTTTCAGCCCGTCCGGGCTGGCGGACGGGTCGTAACGCTGCACAAGCCCATTCTTGGTCAACCTGCGCTGAATGGCATCGATGGTGCCGACGATGCGTGGATCGTCCATGGGAAGGAAGCCCACCAGGCCCATGCGAAGGCAGGACGCGTCCAGCGTCTTCGAGCCGTAGCTCTGCGTAAACGAGTTGAGCTTCCTGTTGAAACCCTTCCTGCAGATTTCCTTGTGAAGCATGTCGCAGTTCTTGCGCCAGCGATTTATGTCGCCGCCGCTTCCCTTGAAGTGTTTGTGCTTCTTGATGGCGCGGTCAAGCGCCACCCAGGCCAATACCTTGCTGTGCACGAAGTGTTTGCGCCCACCGCGCGTCTCCCAGATGCCTTCGTCCGGCTGGTTCCATGTCTTGCAAAGGTGATCGATCAGCGCCGCCTCCATGTCCATCGCCGGCACACGGATATCCTCCGCCGCGCTGGGCGTGCGGAAGAGAGCCAGCGCGACCTCGCCATAGACATCCAGCTGAAACTGCTCGGCTGCCGCATTGCCCACACGCACCGGCCTGGAGCGCTCATAGCCGGGCAGCCAATCCACGTTCCACTCCTGCATTTGCCGCTCGCCGCCTATGCCGTACAGCGTCTGTACCTGATCGGGCGCACCCGCAACGGCGCGCAACAGCCACAGCCTCCACGCAACTGCCTCTTCGGTGTAGCCGGCGCACACCAGCACCAGCAGCGCAAGAGCCGTATCGCGTAACCAACAATAGCGATAATCCCAGTTGCGCTCGCCGCCGATTTGCTCCGGCAAACCTGCTGTGACCGCTGCCACCATACCTCCGGTGGGCCGGTAGGTCAGCGCCTTCAACGTCATCAGGCTGCGTGAGACCACGTCCTGGTACGGTCCGTGGTACTCCATCCGCCCACTCCACTCGCGCCAGAACTGCTCGGTGTCGCGAAAGGCGGCCTCGGGTGGAACGCACTCCGGCATCTCCTCGGTCGAGGCCGCGTACGTAAGCACAAAGCACTGGTCCTGCTCCGCGCGCGCCATGAACTCGCTCGCGGTTCGGTGGTCTTCTCCATGAACCTCCGCGGGCTTTGACCCCGTGCACACGGTGCGCAGCACGATCATGTTCGGACCTGCGATCGCGCGCAACTCGTTCTCATGCTTCGTCACCCAGGGGATGGTCCGTCCATAATCGAAGCGGATCGCCAGTTCCATCCGCATCGCTACGTTTCCGCGCACGCTCTTCACGATGCGAACGATATCGGAGTGCTTCCCGCGTGGCGGCATAAAGTCGATAACGCATACCTGGCCGGATTTGGTGGTGAACGACGTCTCCAGAATCATCGTGCCGGGCCGGTAGCACCGTGAGACGGAGAGAACCTTTTCTTTGGGACGAAGGCGCCAGAAGCCGTTTTCGGCCGTCCCGAGCAGGGACGCAAAGCAGGCGGGGGAAGCGAACGAAGGCCAGCAGAGCCAGTCGATCGATCCGTCGCGGCTTACCAGAGCAGCCGTCTCACAGTCGCCGATGACCGCGTACTCCTCGACCTTCGTCCCGTGAAGGGTCTCCTTGCCGCTTCCGAACCAGTTGCGCATGCGTACCTTTCCTGCTGCTGACCCATCGACAACCCGCTCTTGCCGCTGCGGCATCCGTGTCTCAGGTACAGCCGGCATGGACCGCAGGGGAACGAAAGGTCTGGAAGTAGTACCTTTAGATGCGCTGCGGAGCACGTGGCTGCAGACCGCTCGACCGCACAGGAGAAAGAGCATGAAACCGCAGGAAGGCCGCCGCCGCGTCATCATTGAGGAGATACAACCGCAGGTCGATGGCGGACGTTACCCGGCCAAGCGCTGCGTCGGCGACAAGGTTCAAGTCAAGGCAGCCATCTTTGGCGATGGGCACGATCATGTCGCTGGACGTCTGTTGTATCGCCACGCTTCCGATCACGAATGGCAGACCGCGCCCTTTGCCGCCTTGGGGAACGACGTGTTCGAAGCCGAGTTCCCGGTTGACCGGCTGGGGAACTGGGCTTTTACTGTCGAAGCCTGGGTAGACCACTTCGACACCTGGGTGCATGACCTGGGCAAGCGCTTGGCCGCGCAGCCCGATCCGAAAGAGCCGACGCAGCAGGTGGGTCCGCAGGATATTCCGCTTGCCCTGTTGGTCGGCGCAGGACACCTGGAAAGCGTTGCCGCACGCGCCACAGGCGCGGATGCGAAGACGCTCGCAGCCGCAGCGGCCCAATTACGCTCCCTGGCTGACGCCAACCACCCCTACTACGCCGAGTCACCGATCACGGACCAGCTGCTGGCCCTTGCCAGCCGGTACCCCGATCCCGATCTCCTTACCCGCTACTCCGCGGAACTGCCACTCTGGGTGGATCGTGAACGAGCCCGCTTCTCCGCCTGGTATGAACTCTTTCCACGTTCCTGCGGCGCGAGCGCGGAGAAGCACGGCACCTTGCGGGATGTTATCGGCCGGCTGCCGGATATCGCTGCGATGGGTTTTGACATCGTGTACATGCCACCCATCCACCCCATCGGCGTGCAATACCGCAAAGGGCGCAACAACTCTGTTACCGCCGAGCCCGGCGACGTGGGCAGCCCGTGGGCGATCGGCGGCATGGAAGGGGGCCATACCAGCGTGCACCCACAGCTCGGCACACTCGAAGATTTCGCCAAGCTGGTAAGCGCGGCAGCCGAAAACGGACTCGAACTGGCACTCGACATTGCCTTCCAGTGCTCGCCCGATCACCCCTGGGTAAAATCGCACCCGGAGTGGTTCACCATCAGGCCCGACGGCACCATCCAGTACGCGGAGAACCCACCGAAGAAGTACCAGGACATCTATCCGCTCAACTTCGAATCCGCGGACTGGCGCGGCCTATGGGACGCGCTCTACGGAGTGTTCCAGTTCTGGGTGGACCGCGGCGTGCGCGTTTTTCGCGTCGATAACCCGCACACCAAGGCACTGCCCTTCTGGGAGTGGTGCATCGCGGAGCTTCACAAGACCGCCCCGGACGTGCTCTTCCTGGCCGAAGCTTTCACGCGGCCGCACGTCATGTACTCGCTCGCCAAAGGTGGCTATTCGCAGGGGTACACCTACTTCACCTGGCGTAACACCAAGCCTCTGCTGCAGGAGTATTTCACTGAGGTCTGCAACCTGCCGGTGCGTGACTTCTACCGCCCCAACGTTTGGCCCAACACACCGGACATTCTGCACGAGCAACTCCAGGTCATCGACCCGGCTGAGCGTCGCTCCATCTTTATCCAACGTGCTGTGCTCGCCGCCACACTAAGCGCCAACTGGGGAATCTACGGTCCGGCCTACGAACTCTGCGAGGGTCGCGCCGCCAAGCCCGCGGCAGGGAAGAAGGGCTCTGAAGAATACCTTGACAGCGAAAAGTATCAAGTCCGCGCCTGGGATCGCACCGACCCGATTTCGATTGCGCCCATCCTGACCCAACTCAACGCCCTCCGCCGCGCTCATCCTGCTTTGCAGCGCAACGAGAACCTCTGGTTTCACGCGGCGCAGAACGACCAGATCATGGTCTACTCCAAAACCACGGCGGCGTGGCCTCGCGATGGCGACGCCGTGACAGCCGTCGACCCTGAATCCGACACGATCCTTGTTGTGGTCAACCTCGATCCAAAGGCGGAGCATTCCGCCTGGATGCAGCTTCGTCTCGACAAGCTGGGCCTGCCCTGGGATGAGGGGTTCGAAGTCGAAGACCTGCTTACGGGGGCGCGCTTCAGTTGGAAAGAGTGGAGCTATGCTTCGCTCAGGCCGGAGTTGCCTGCGCATGTGCTGCGCGTTGCAGGCCCGGCCAGTGCAGAGCTACTCCCCTAGTGCTGTTCTTAATGCTGCCTGCACATGGACCGCTGTCGTGTCAAACAGCGGCACGGGGCTATCCTCCGGCCCAACCAGCAGCATGATCTCCGTGCAGCCGAGGATGATGCCCTCGGCGCCCCGGTCAACGAGCCGCTGAATGATCTCGCGATACATCTGCCGCGAGACATCAAACGTCCGTCCTAGGCAGAGCTCCGAAAAGATCACCTGGTGCACCGAGTGGCGGTCTGCCTCCTCGGGGATCAGAACCTCCAGTCCGAAGTCGCGTGCCAGCCGCTCCCGGTAGAACTCCTGCTCCATGGTGTACAGCGTTCCCAGCAAGCCCACGCGCTTCAGGCCAGCCTTGTTCACGCGCGCGGCCGTGGCATCGGCGATGTGCACCAGGGGGATGCTCACCGCTGCCTGCACCTGCTCCGCCATTTTGTGCATGGTGTTGGTGCAGATCAGGAGCAGCTCCGCGCCGCCGCGCTCCAGCGCTTGTGCGCAGGCGACCATTGTTGCACCGAGCTGCTCCCAGTCCCCCGCTCGCTGCAAGGCCGCGATCTCTTCGAAGTCTACCGACAGCAGCAGGCAGGGCGCGGAGTGCAGGCCTCCGAAGCGGGCACGCACTGTCTCATTCAGCAGACGGTAGTACTCGGCCGAGCTTTCCCAGCTCATGCCCCCAATCAGGCCAATTGTTTTACATCGCATGCCTGTCAGGATACGCCGCACCGTCTGACCACCCGCTCCGCGCACCTCGCATCCAACAGCGCGAATGCCAAACGGACAGGCCATCCCGCGCGTGAAGAAGCCCTCCAGCGTCTCCGATCCTCTCTGGTACAAGGACGCAATCATCTACGAGCTGCACGTGCGCGCCTTTGCGGACTCCAACGGCGACGGCATTGGAGATTTTCAAGGGCTGATCTCCAGGTTGGGTTACCTTCAGGATCTTGGTGTGACCTGCCTGTGGATCCTGCCGTTTTTTCCATCCCCAGGCCGCGATGACGGCTACGATATAGCCAATTACAACAGCGTCAACCCGGATTACGGCACAATCGAGGATTTTCAGGAGTTTCTCGATGCGGCTCACCAGCGCAACATGCAGGTCATGATCGAGCTGGTGATCAACCACACCAGCGATCAGCATCCCTGGTTTCAGGCCGCGCGCCGCGCTCCCAGAGGGTCGCCCGAACGCAACATGTATGTCTGGAGCGATACCGACGAGTTGTACAAGGGCGTTCGCATCATCTTCACCGATACCGAGAAGAGCAACTGGACCTGGGACGATGTGGCGCAGCAGTTTTACTGGCATCGCTTCTTCTCCCATCAGCCCGACCTGAATTTCGACAACCCGCGCGTGATGGAAGAGGTACTCTCCGCGATGCGGTTCTGGCTGGACATGGGCGCTGACGGCCTGCGCCTGGACGCCATCCCTTACCTGATCGAGCGAGATGGAACGAGCTGCGAGAATGTTCCGGAAACACACGTCAAAATCAAGGAAATACGCCGCGTCATCGACGAGGAATACGACAATCGTCTGGTTCTGGCCGAGGCCAACATGTGGCCGGAAGACGTTCGGCCGTACTTCGGTGATGGCGATGAATGCCACATGGCATTTCACTTCCCGCTGATGCCGCGCATCTACATGGCCGTGCGGCAGGAAGATCGCTTGCCCATCACGGACATCATGGCACAGACTCCGGAGATCCCGCCGCAATGCCAGTGGGGCCTCTTCCTGCGCAATCATGACGAGCTCACGCTCGAGATGGTGACCGACGAAGAGCGCGATTACATGAACATGGCCTATGCAGCCGACCCCCGCATGCGCGTCAACGTCGGAATCCGTCGCCGCCTCGCGCCCCTGGTGGACAACAACCGCCGCCGCATCGAGTTGCTCAACTCTCTGCTGCTCAGCTTTCCCGGCACGCCGATCATGTACTACGGCGACGAGATCGGGATGGGCGACAACATCTATCTCGGCGACCGCAACGGCGTGCGCACGCCCATGCAGTGGAACTCGGACCGTAATGCCGGTTTCTCCAAAGCCGTGCCCGCCAAGCTCTACTTTCCCGTGATCATGGACCCGATCTGGGGATACCAGGCGATCAACGTCGAAGCGCAGGAGTCCGACCCATCCAGCCTGCTGCACTGGACGCGCAATATGATCGCGCTGCGCAAGCTGTTCCAGGTCTTCGGCCGCGGCACGCTGGAATTCCTCCACCCTGAGAACCGCAAAATCCTCGCGTATATCCGCGATTATCAGAGTGAAAACGGCCTGCACTCGGAAACCATTCTCTGCGTTGCCAACCTTTCGCGCTTTGCCCAGCCGGCTGCTCTCGATCTCAATCGCTTCCTGGGTCGGCAGCCCGTCGAGATGCTGGGCTATGTTCCATTTCCGATCATCAGTGAGCAGGCTTATTCGCTTACCCTGGCCCCCTACAGCTTTCTGTGGCTGGAGCTCCAGCCTGCCGCTCCGGTGCAACAGACACCCGCTCTTTATGCGGAGGCGCCCCCGCCACTGAAGAACACCTCGAGTGACTCTGGCGCAGCCGTCGATATAGCTCATCTACTGCAGGGCACGGGCCTGTCTCTACTGCATGATCTGCTGCCCGGCTATCTTGCGCAGCAGCGCTGGTTTGGCGGGAAGTCCCGCGGTCTTGCTTCCGCCACTGTCAGCAGCAGCATCCTGCTCGCGGAAGGTGCGTTTGCACTCGCAACGATCGACGTAACCTACACGGACGCCTCGAAAGACACTTACCAGCTTCCACTCGCTATTGCCTCGGGCGACTCGGCGGTGGCACTGCATACCGGCTTTCCGAAAGCTGTCCTCGCCAACCTGAGTGACGGCGGCTCGGATGCGGTTGTTTATGATGCCAGCGCCAATGAGGCCTTCCGCAAGCTGCTCCTTACGCTGATTCGGCAAACATCCCCGGCGGCTGAACTGGGTGCGAGTACGTCTCCTTCAGCCAACCTCACAGAGATAGCTGAACAGAAATCCCGCGTCGGCTTGGCGGAGCAATCCAACACCAGTCTGCTCTTTGGCAGGTCCGCCATCCTGAAGCTCTTTCGCCGTCTGCAGCCGGGCGAAAACCCGGACGTTGAGATTTGCCGCTTCCTCACGGACGTCGCGCATTTCCGGAATATTCCTGCCTATCTCGGAGAGCTGCACCGGGAGTTCGACGGCGCCACCCTGGCATTCCTGCAGGAGTTCGCCCCCAATGAGGGTGACGGGTGGGCCTGGTTCCAGGAAGAGCTCACACGCTTTTACGAGTCCATAGCTCGTTGTCCACCGCCGCGGTCCACCGGACAGCCCGCTGCCTTCACCAACACTGCGGCCGTCCCAAGTGAGATTTACGAGCACGCCGGTCTTTCCCTGGAAGCCGCCGCTTTACTCGGCCGCCGCACCGCGGAAATGCATCTCGCGCTCGCCACCCCCACGCAGGATCCGGCATTCTCCGCAGTGCAGACGACAGCGAGTGACTTGGCAGGCGAGGGCGACCGCCTCAGCCAGCAGGCAGAAGCTGCTCTGGCTGCTGTCGAGCGCGTATCGGCATCTTTGCCGACGGACGCGCAGCCTGGCGCGAATCTGCTGCTGACCGGCGTCGGCCCATTGCAGAGATTCATCGCCGTTCCGGAGGACAGCAAGGGCCGTGGCCAGCGGATACGCATCCACGGCGATTACCATCTCGGCCAGACACTGCGCTCCCGGAACGACTTTGTGATCGTTGACTTCGAGGGCGAGCCCGCCAAGCCCCTAGAAGAACGACGCGCGAAGCAATCGCCTTTGCGCGACGTGGCGGGTATGCTGCGCAGCTTCAGCTACGCGGCCCGCTCAGCGCTGGCGCGCTATACACAACGCCACCCGGAGAACCCGGCCGCCCTTCTGCCTTGGACCACCCTCTGGGAGAATGCGGTGTCGACACGCTTTCTGCAGGAGTACATCACGGCTATCCGCCAGATGCCCGATCTGTTGCCGGTCGACTCTCTCTCACAGCAGCTTCTCAACCGATATTTGATCGAGAAGGCCCTGTACGAACTGCTCTATGAACTCAACAACCGGCCGGATTGGGTATCCATTCCGCTTAGCGGCCTGCTTACACTGCTCGGCCTCCGTGCTGCGCAACCGACACAGAGTTGAGGTGTGACCAGTATGTCCTCACCCGCGGCAACGTTGCATCCGTCCTCCTCACAGGCGGCAGATAGATCCTCCGCAGCGAAAGACACCCTACTCGTGTGCCTGCCCGCATCTTCATCGGAGGATGTGCAGCAGCTTCGCGCCAGGCTCACCGCCATGCATGCCGGAACGGAGCTCCTCTTCGCCGTACCCGAGGCGGAAGATCGGAAGGAAGCCGATGCAGCGAACTCCCTGCTTCCGCTTCCCGCATACTCCCGCACGCACCCGGACTGGGTTCTGGGAGCTGGAGACTACGCCGCCGCCGCCGGTCTGACACAACAGTACGGGGCGACTGCCACGCTACTCCTGGGCTCGGATGCCGAAGACCTCTCGGAGACGGCCTTGCATGCTCTTACCCATGTCGTTCTTTCCGGGAACGCTGATGTTGCATGTCCCCACTACACGGTGCATCCGCATGAAGCGCTGGTGAGCGCGGGATTGCTGTACCCGCTGACCCGCACACTTTTCGGTGCGCCGGTTCATCTCCCCCTTCCGCTCGATCTGGCCTTCTCCGCGCGCGCCGCGGAGAAGCTAGGAATGGCGGCCCGTCGCCTGACGGGCGGCGGGTCCGGCGGAGCCCTGCTGTGGGTAGCGGCGGAGGCGTCCGTCGCCAATCTGCGCATAGCCGAAGTGGACGCGGGTCCCCACTCTCTTCAGCCTCCCAGCGATACGGACTTGAACACGCTTTTGGCAGAGGTCCTCGGCTCCGCCTTCTCGGACATCGAGTCCAAGGCGGTGTTCTGGCAGCGGGCCCGCGTACCGAGCGCGGGCGCGGTCGCTGCTGCTCAAAGTGGCCCGTCAAGCACAAACAACCGTTCCCTCGATGAAATCGCCCCGATGGTGGATTCGTTCCGCAACGCTTTCGCCAACCTTCAGCAGATATGGGCTCTGGTTCTTCCGCCGCACTCGTTGCTGGCGTTGAAGAAGCTGTCGGTCTCCTCGCCGCAGACTTTTCGCATGCCGGCAAGTCTCTGGGCGCGCACGGTGTATGAGTTCGTCCTGGCATTTCACCTGCGCACCCTCAATCGCGGCCATCTGCTCGGCGCGCTGACTCCTCTGTATCTTGCCTGGGTCGCGTCCTACCTGGGTCAGGTCGGCGACGACGCGACTGTTGCTTCTGCATTCATTGAGCAAACTGCGGCTGTATTCGAAGTGGAGAAGCCGTACCTGGTATCCCGCTGGCGTTGGCCGGACCGTTTCAATCCGTAGGCATGTGGGCTCTACTTTCAAAGCGGGGAAGCAGCGGGGCAAAGCTACACATTTCTACAGGAGCCAATCGTATGGGTCAGCAAATCGAATTCGCGCTGCGGAACTCCATGACACGGGTCATCAACGTGCTGGTGGGTTTTCTGCCTGGGCTGCTTGCGTTTCTTGTGGCTGTGCTCGTGCTCGCCCTGGTGGGTTGGGTTCTGGCAGCTCTTCTTCGCAAGGTACTGACAGCCACCCGTTTTGACGAGAGGATTGCCTCACGCGAGCGTGCCGGCAGTTCGTCCGCGCTCTCCGAATTCGCCCCGTCCAACTCGCCCACGCTGCTTCTCACGCGAGGCCTGTTCTGGATTTGCGTGCTGGCCGGTATCGCCGTCGGCATTACGGCCCTGAACGCGGTCTACGGGGCCACGGCGCAGATGTCCTTGTTCCTGCTGCCCTATCTGACGCACACTGTAGGCGCGGTGCTCATCTTTCTGATCGGCAGCCTGCTGGCCCGTTTTCTGTCGCGCTCCGTACTGATTACCGCTGTAAACGCCCAGTTGCAGTACGCCCGCTTCCTTGCGGTCGGCGTTAAGTGGCTTGTGCTTGTCCTCACCGCCGCCATGGCGCTGGATCATCTGCGCATCGGCGGTGCAGTGGTCGAACTCGCCTTCGGAATACTCTTCGGCGGCATCGTCCTCACGCTGGCTCTCGCTATCGGCCTCGGGTCGCGCGATCTTGTCAGCCGTTCCATCGGCACATTGGAAAGAACCATCGAGAAGCCGACATCGCTTCGCACCGTCGATCCCTCTGCGGGCGCCAACGATGCGCAACGGTCCAAGCTGCGTCATTTTTGAGCACGTTCCGGGACTCGACGGACGCGCCGATATACTACGGAGCATGCAGCAGGAAGACATCTACGCGCAGCTCACAGCCATCTTTCGTGATCTGTTCGACGACGACAGTATCGTTCTTCGTCCATCTCTCACCGCCGCCGACGTTCCGGAGTGGGACTCGTTCAACCATATCAACCTGATCGTGGCCACGGAGTCGCGCTTCGCCATCAAGTTCCAGACCGCGGAGCTGGAGTCTATGCAGACTGTCGGCCACCTTGCCGACCTTACCCAGTCCAAGCTCGCCCAGCAGGGCCGCTAACCCTCGATCAGGGCCATGACGCAGCTTCAACTTTCCGCTATTCTCTTCCGATACCTGCACGGAGAGAGAGCACGCCGCTGACACAACCATCCGCCCAGCCGCTCCCCGGACCCATCGGCACGTCGCCGTTGCGCAAGGAAGGCCGCGCCAAGGTGATGGGAAGTGCACAGTACGTGGACGATCTTGTGCTTCCCGGCATGTGGCACGGCGCAACGGTGCGCTCCAGCATCGCCCGTGGGCGCATTCGCGCCATCCACTTCGGCAACGGTGTGCCCTGGAACGACTTCGCCATCGTGCGCGCTTCCGATATTCCGGGCGAGAACACCATCGTTCACCTTACCCGGGATCATCCCTGCCTCGCCGCCGAAGAGGTCAACCACCCCGAAGAGCCCATTCTTCTTCTCGCGCACCCGAACAAGGCCGCGCTGATTGCAGCCGTCGCCGCCGTGCACATTGACTATGACGAGCTGCCCGGCGTTTTCACCATCGAACAGTCCGAAGCCGCCGTGGCCGACAGTGATGCGGACCGCATTCTCTGGTCCGGCTCCGCTCATGGAGGCACCGCCAACTGTTTCAAGCAGTACACCATGTACACCGGGGACGCGGACTCCACCGAGACCGGTCTTGCGGCCGCTTTCGAAGCCGCCGCGAGTGGAGAGGCTTTCCTTATCGAAGGCGAGTACACCACGGGCGCGCAGGAGCAGTTGTACATCGAGAACAACGGCGTCATCGCCGAGTGCCATAAGGACCCGCTCGGCCATGTGACGGACGTCTGCGTGCGCGGCTCAATGCAGTGCCCGTACTATCTGGTGCACGCCCTCACGCTGGTCTTCAACCTGCCGGAAGACAAATGCCGCGTCATCCAGACCGAAACGGGCGGGGCTTTCGGCGGTAAGGAAGACTTTCCTTCCGTCATCGGATCGCACGCCGCCCTGCTGGCCATGAAGTGCGGACATCCCGTCAAGCTGGTCTATGATCGCGCGGAAGATATGGCCGCCACCACCAAGCGCCACCCGTCGCGCACACGACACCGCACTGCGGTGAGCAGGGAAGGCAAACTGCTCGGCGGCACCATCGACTTCGCCATTGACGGAGGCGCGTATGCCACGCTTTCGCCTGTGGTGCTATCCCGCGGTACCCTTCATGCGCCCGGTCCGTACAAGTGGCCATACCTCAGGGTCAGGGCCAAGGCCATGGCCACGAACGTCCCTCCCCATGGCGCCTTCCGCGGCTTTGGCGCTCCGCAGTCCCTGTTCGCGCTGGAGCGTCACATGGATAAGATCGCCCGGGTCGTCGGGCTCACGCCTGAAGAGCTGCGCCGCCGCAACTTCCTCAGCACCGGCGACTGCACAGCCACGGGCCAGCCCCTCACCGAACCGGTCGACATGCAGTATCTGCTTACACGCGCACTTGAAGAGCACGGCTATCACGAGAAGCTGGCTCGATTCGCCGAAGAGAACCGGCACGCCATGGTCAAGCGCGGCGTCGGCTTCGCCACCTTCATGCACGGAGCGGGCTTCACTGGTTCCGGCGAGCGGCGCCTCAACTCCCTGGTTCACATCGACGTGCTTCCCGATGGCCGCCCGCAAATCATGGTTTCTTCCACTGAGTTCGGGCAGGGAACGAACACGGTTCTCTGCCAGGTCGCTGCCGACGCGCTTCATCTGCCGTACGAGCAGATCACGATAGCCCGGCCCGACACGCAGCAGGTGCCCAACTCCGGGCCTACAGTGGCAAGCCGGACCGCGATGATCGTCGGCAAGCTGGTCGAGCGCGCCAGCCATCAGTTGCTCGCCATGCTTCGTGTCCGTGCCGGTCTCTCGGCCGATCACTCGCCACAGGAGTTCAAGCTAGCCGCGCAGCGTTACCTCGCCGAGCACGGCTCACTGCGCAGCTCGGTGCGCTACGAG
Organism: uncultured Acidobacteriaceae bacterium; assembly: GCA_964246235.1. Lineage (GTDB taxonomy): Bacteria > Acidobacteriota > Terriglobia > Terriglobales > Acidobacteriaceae > Granulicella. The sequence continues at coordinate 84,657 of CAXTPR010000005.1, read as the reverse complement.
CCTGTCAAGCCCATCCACTGGGATGATGAGTTGTATCGTGGCGACGCCTATCCGGCTTACGCCTGGGCCGTCTACGTTGCCGAAGTCGCCGTCGATCTTACGACCTTCTCCGCCACCGTCCTTCGCTTCGACGCGCTGCAGGAGGTCGGCAAGGTCATGCACCCGGTGCTCGCCAAGGGGCAGGTGGAAGGCGGCGTCGCGCAGGGCATCGGTTACGCGCTCTATGAAAAGTGCGTTTACCGGGACGGCCGCATGCGCAACAACCAGATGACCAACTACATCATGCCCACCAGCGCGGACCTGCCGCCCATCCACGTGCACTTCGAAGAGGTCCCCAGTGTGCACGGTCCCGGCGGAGCGAAGGGTATTGGTGAACTGCCCATGGACGGCCCCGCGCCCGCCATTCTCAACGCGATCGAGAACGCCACCGGGGTCAGTTTCACGGCGATTCCGCTCCTGCCTGAGGACATCTTCGAACGCTTCATCAGCTTCACCGCACCCGCGCACGGGGGTAGCGAGGACCTTGATCCAAACACCGACCGCGACACTCGCACCGAAGTCGAGGTGCTCGCATGAGTGCAGTTATTCTCCACGTCAATGGCTCACGGCACTCTGTCGGTGTTTCACCAATGAAGCGTCTGCTCGACGTTCTTCGCGAGGAACTGCGTCTTACCGGCACCAAGGAAGGCTGCGGCGAAGGTGAGTGCGGGGCCTGCGCCGTTCTGCTCAACGGCGAGCTGGTCAACTCCTGCCTGGTTCCCATCCTGCAAGCCGACGGCGCGACCCTCTGCACCATCGAGGGAGTCTCCGCCGGTGGCCGGCTTCATCCCATCCAGCAGTGCTTTCTGGAGCGCGGCGGCGCGCAGTGCGGTATCTGCACTCCGGGCATGATCCTGGCCACGCACCATCTGCTTGAAAGGCATCCGCAACCTACGCTCGAGCAGATTCAGGAAGGCCTCGCCGGCAACCTATGCCGCTGCACCGGCTACATGCGCATCTTTGATTCCGTCCGGCAAGCCGCAGACGGTTTGCTTTCCGGTGCTTCGCTCGATTCGCTCCAAGCTGAATAGCTCACGGCTCCTAGCTGGTTCAAACCTTTAGCAGGATTTCACCGCCATCCATGCGCTCTGACCCAGACCAATTTGAACTGACTGCGCCACGCTCACTTGATGAGGTTCTTGCGCTGCTCTCGACGGAACCCGGCAAATACACTCCCGTGGCGGGCGGCACCGAACTGATGGTCGCCTTCAACACGGGTCGCCTTCAGGCACGCTCCCTTCTTTCGCTCCATCAACTCCCGGAGCTGCGTTTCATTCGTGCAGATGCCAGTACGATTCACATCGGCGCGGCGACCACGTTCACGGACATCCGCCGCAGCCAGCCGATCGCGCAGGAGCTTCCGCTTCTAAGCCAGTCCGCCTCCTGGACGGGCAGCATCGCCAACCAGAACCGTGGCACGATTGGCGGGAATCTATGCAACGCCTCCCCTGCGGCAGACACGCCGCCCGCGCTGCTGGCTTACGGCGCCTCCGTTACCGTCATCAGCAGCAGCGGCTCGCGCATGGTGCCGTACGCGGAGTTTCACCTCGGTTACAAGCGCACCGCGCTTCGTCCGGACGAGCTCCTGCACACGATTCACGTTCCGTGTGCCTTCGCGGAGCATCGCCAGTCCATCCGTAAAGTGGGCACGCGAAACGCACAGGCCATCTCCAAGGTGGCGCTCGCCTGTGTGGCGCGCCTGGGGGGCGACCTGCTCACCGATGTTCGAATTGGTGCCGCCTCGCTCGCCGACCGCCCCTTGCGCTGCAAAGCTGCCGAAGCGGCGCTGGAAGGCGCAAGCTTGGCTGCTGAACATCGCGAACAGACCATCCGCTCCGCCCGCGCCGCGCTGGCCACGGAAGCCAAACCGATCGACGACATTCGCTCTACGGCACGTTATCGCACCGCAGTCGCGGCGAATCTTCTCGAAGAGTTCTTACGCTCGTTCAATCCGGCTGCCTTCTGAGCGTTTGGTCTTTGAGCGCTTGGTCTTTGAGCCCTTGGTCTCTGAGCCATTGTTCTGCCCGCGCGACATCCTGTTCCGTGTCCACATCCAGCGCGAGGGCCTCCGTTGGCACGCTGCGCGCATCCCGCAGCAGCTCGCGCGCGCCTTGATCGCCCCGTAGCGCCAGCAGATCGGCAAATCGAGCGGCGGGAAAATATGCTGGAACGCCGATCCTTCCCGCATATCCTGAGCCCGTTACGGCTCCGTTTTCGGCATACAGGGCGCGCAGATGACCGGCCGTGACCGCTACCTGGTCGCAGGTCATCAGCACGGCGCCGACAAGGGACTGGCCAGCGGCGGCTTCGACGCCGCAGCGGATGGACGACGCCATGCCTTCCGCCGCGTTCTCATTCATCAGCACGACGCAACCCAGTGCTTCCAACCTGGCCGCCAGCGAGCCTGAACCCGGCGGCTCCGTGGCGTCCAAAACGGAGGAATGGAGCACCAGCAGGACTGGATTCAAACTCGCTTCCCGGGCCGTGCGTGCGGCGCGTTCCAGCAACGTCTGCTCCTGCAGAATGACGGTCTGCTTGGGCCGGCCGAGCCGCCGCGAAAAACCCGCAGCCAGCACGATGCCTGCTACATCCTTGAAGTACGCCATGAGGGCTTACAGCTTGATCAGGCCGCCAAGCTCCTGCAGCTCAAGCTCGATGGCCTGCAGTGCGGCTTCCAGCGCGCTGCGTCGATGCGGACTGGAGGTGCGCTCGGAAAGAACGCGTTCACGCTGCATTTCCAGCGCCTGCACACGACGTTGTTGTTCCGCAGACATCGCCCGTACTGGAGAATTCTTCTCAGGACCGGCAGTGCGGGGCTGCCCCGCCAGAGCTTGTTGTTCCTCGACGTTCTTCGATTCCCAACCCTTGGACATAGATCATATGCTACCTGTTCCGCCTTTTCACGATGCGCTCTGTTCAGCGCTGGTGGCCGAACCGGTACACGATCCCAGCATTGAAACCAACGTTGCTCTGGAACGACCCGCCCGCGGGGCTGGTAAAGGTAGTGGCCACATACGTGGGAGCGAACTCCAGCGCCAGGTTCGGAAAAACGTTGTAATCGACATTTAGGGAACCGGTAAATGCCGGTCGAAACCCATCGTTCCACAGGCCGAGATTCGTGCCGGACAGGCCCTTGGCGCCGCCCGAGAAAATGCCCCACGCCACACCGCCGGTGCCCTGCGCGCTGAGCGCCAGCTTCTCGCGCCGCAGGAAGCGGTAGCTAGCCCCGCCGGTAAAGAAATATTCATTGATCTGCGGGTTTGGCGACTGGATGTTGAAGTTGTTGGCTCCCACGCCCAGCAGCGGCTTTGCATGGCCGAACGAACCCTGGGCCGCGCCCACGATCGACAGCCTCGGATTGAGAAAGTAGTGCGTCTGCGCCGCCCAGCTGACCTCGTCGTTGCGCTTGGTGTATTCCCCGCTACGCCAGCGCAGAAACCCGCCGCCGCCCATCACTTCCCAGCGGTGCGAATAGGTCTGGTCGATGGTACGCGCAATGCGCGCCTGCCGGCTTGCGTTGCTTTCGCGTCGAGCCCGCCGTTGTGCGGGCCGGTTCTGCGCATCCCGGCTCTGTGCCTTCGCTGTCGTCATTGTGCCGGCCAGCAGACCCACGCCAATTCCCAGTGCCACCCAGCGGGCGGCCAACTTCCGTACATCACACATCCCGAACCAGACTCCTCAAGCGCACCGGTCGCGCACACGGTGCCGGGCACCCCGACGCCGCATTCTCCAACTCTTCCATTAGAACATCGGGAGATGTCCGGCATTGGGGGCTGGTTTCTATTGGACGCCTGCCGACGGGAAAAGCCGCTACTCCCACTCGATCGTGCCGGGCGGCTTCGACGTGATGTCATACACCACCCGGTTGATCCCGCGCACTTCGCTCACGATCCGTCCGGAGATAGCGCGCAGCACGTCCGCCGGCAGCGCCGCCCAGTCCGCCGTCATGCCGTCCTCGCTCTCCACCGCGCGGATGGCGCAGGTGTAGGCGTAGGTGCGCTGGTCGCCCATGACGCCGACGGTTTTGATCGGCAGCAGCACCGCAAAGCTCTGCCACAGCCTGGTCGTCAGTCCCACGCGCTGGATCTCCTCCGTGCAGATCGCGTCTGCTTCCTGCAGGATCGCCACGCGTTCGGGAGTCACCTCGCCCAGGATGCGCACCGCCAGGCCAGGCCCCGGGAAGGGCTGCCGCTCCAGTATTTCCTTTGGCATACCCAGGTCGCGCCCGATCCGCCGCACCTCATCCTTGAACAGGTCGCGCAGCGGTTCGATCAGCTTCAGCTTCATATCTGCCGGCAGCCCGCCCACATTGTGGTGGCTCTTGATCACGTGACTCGGTCCATGCACGCTCGCCGACTCGATCACGTCCGGATACAGCGTGCCCTGCACCAGCCACGCGATCTCCTCGCCTGCCGACCTCTCCATGTCGAAGATCTTTTTCGCCTCGTCGTCGAACACCGCAATGAACTCCGCGCCTATGACCTTGCGCTTGGTTTCAGGGTCGGTCACGCCGGATAATCTGGCAAGAAATCGCTCGCCGGCATCGACGGCCACCACGTTCAGGCCCAGGTCTTCGCGCATCGTGCGCTGCACCTGCGCAAACTCGCCCTTGCGCAGCACACCGTTGTTCACGAAAATGCACGTCAGCCGGTCACCGATGGCCCGCGCCACCAGAACCGCCGCCACGCTTGAATCCACGCCACCGGAAAGCCCGCAGATCGCGTGCGCCACCGGCCCGATTTGACCGGCGATCTTCGCTACGGTGGTCGCTATAAAGTGTTCTGGGGTCCAGCTCTGCTCGGCAGCGCAGATATTGACCGCGAAGTTTCGCAGTAGCTCGGTGCCCTGCCGCGTGTGCGCAACTTCCGGGTGAAACTGGACGGCCCACATGCGCCGTTCCTGATTCGCGATCGCCGCGACCGCGTTGCTGGTCCGCGCGATCACTTCAAAGCCGGGCGCCAATGTTTCCGCATGATCGCCATGGGACATCCACACATCCAGCGAAGCCGGCAGTCCATGGAACAGAGCTGACTCGGCCAGCACATCCAGCTGCGCGTGGCCGTACTCACGGACCGCCGCTGGCACCACGCGACCCCCAAGGTGGTAAGTCATGAACTGCAGGCCGTAGCAGATGCCCAGGATGGGCTGCCCGATCCTCAGCACCGCGGGATCCGCTTCCGGCGCATCCGCGTCATACACGCTGGAGGGCCCACCCGAGAGAACGATCCCGCATGGCTTGAGCGCTAGGACCTCACTTAATGAGGCGGTGCAGGGCAGCACCACGGAGAAAACATTGAACTCGCGGATTCGACGCGCGATGAGCTGGGTATATTGTGACCCAAAGTCCAGGATGACGATGGTAGAGGTGCCGTGCGAATCAGCTGTGCTCACACTTTCAGTCTACCCATGCCCTGAGCCGCCACCGCGAGCACCTGTGCTTCGCCTCTCATGCTGGTAACTCGTCCTAGTTCGGATCTTTGCCTCGTGTGGAAGTCACTGCGCCCATGATTCCGGCGCCCAGCAGCACCACGGCGATGGCGCCCATCCAGGTGGTGCTCATGTGCGTGAGGTGGCACACGAATAAAACGCCGATGATCAGCACAACCGTTCCCAGCAGATAAAGACCAAAAGACATCGCCGTCCTCTTCCTTTTCCTTGTGATTCGAATCCCGCTAGTACGATGCGCTCTTGCCGCCCTGCGCTGCCGCGGGCGCAGCGCCAAATACCTCTCGCATGTGTACAAACGCCACCGCGCGCACCACGTGGAAGTAGTCCGAGGCGACAAAGTACAGCAGCGCAACAGCCGCCGTCCAGGTCAGCAAAAAGCCCTGTGTCTCTACCGACTCGAAGGGAAGCGGACACGCCGAGAACACCATTGCCAGCACCAGCAGTGCGATCTTCACAATACCCATTACCAGGTTGATCTCGGCCAGCTTTCCCCCCAGCACGTTCCGCCGGCATGCAGCGCGCAGGCTACCGCCGAGACTGACGCCTTCCGCCCGGTAGATCTCAGCCAGCGGGAAAATCCATGTGCTTCCCAGCCAGAGAACGAAGAGCACCAGGGTACCGGCAATCACGACGGCACAAAACGGCACCCAGTTCGGCTCTGCGCCAAGGCTTTGCGGACCTGAGACGAACCCTCGGATCGCCAGCCCCACCCCCCCGCACCAGAGTGCCACCACGGCCGCCCAGAGCCCCCATCGCAGACCGGCCAGCACCATCATCGCGGGCAGGCTGGGCTTTAGCCGGCCGTCGATCCGCCGCAGCACGGCCCCGCGCCCCGCCGCCGCCAGCACGATCCACAGCAGCCACATCACCGGCAGCAGCGTGGCATGGCCGAAGACCCACGCTCGCAGCGACTCGGGAAACGGTGCCAACACGTGGCCGAGCCCCGGAAAGCCTCCAGTCTGGAAGGCCGTCACCACCTGCAACACGATGGCATACAGCGAGTGCGCGGGCTTTGCCAGCACCATGCTCCAGAAAACCCATCGCCACAGCACCTCCAGGCCGACCAGAGACGGATGCCGAATGCAATCCGTCATCGTGCCGACGAACGACTGCGTCCCGCGCACAGGTCCGACCGAGGCTCCCGTCCGGGCCGCTCCACGTACCTCAAGCACACCCATCGAGCCTACTTCACGACCAGGTTCACTAGCTTGCCCTTGATGACGATGGTCTTTACCAGCGATTTCCCCGCCAGCCGCGTCTGGACCTTTTCGTCGGCCAGCGCCGCGCTCTTCAGCGCTTCTTCATCCGCTCCTGCGGCGACCTTCACCACCACCACCAGCTTGCCATTGGCCTGTACAGGCACTTCGATCTCTTCCTCGCGGGCCAGCTCCATGTCGGCTTTGGGCCAGGCCTGGCGGAACACCTCACCCTCGCCGCCCAACTCTTCCCACAACTCCGCAACGATAAAAGGTGCAAAGGGCGCCAGCAACAATACCAGGGATGTAAAAACCTCAGCGGCGACCGACGTCGGGATCTCTCCGGAATCCAGCTTCGCTTCGCTGGCCACAATCTCGTTTACCAGCATCATCACGGCTGAGATGTCGGTGTTGAAGTGCCATCGCCCGTCGAAATCTTCTGTCACCTTTGCGATTGTCTGGTGCAAATGGCGTAGCAACCCTGACCCGGCCGACCGGAGAGCCAGCTCCGCCGTCGCACCCCGGTCGCTCCGCGAACGCAGCGCCCGAATCGCCGGAGCGTACTTTGTCACCAGTCGGTAGACGCGCGTCAGAAAGCGTACGATTCCCGCCACGCCTTCTTCCTGCCAGTCCAGGTCGCGATCCGGCGTGGTGGCGAACAGTGCATACATACGCGTCGCGTCGGCCCCGTAACGGGCGATCATCTCGTCGGGCGAAACCACATTGCCCTTGGACTTCGACATTTTCGCGCCGTCCTTGATCACCATGCCCTGCGTGAACAGGCGTGTCACAGGCTCGGAGTTGCGGATCAGCCCGCGGCCGTCCACCGCAATGTCACGCATGACGCGCGTCCAGAAGCGCGAGTAGATCAGGTGCAGAATCGCATGTTCCACCCCGCCGATGTACTGGTCGATCGGGAACCAGTAATCGATCTTCGCGGAGTCGAATGGAGCTTCGCTGTTTTTCGCATCGGCATAGCGGTAGAAGTACCAGCTTGAATCCACGAAGGTGTCCATCGTGTCGGTCTCGCGGCGCGCTGGACCGCCGCACTGCGGGCAGGTCACGTCCACAAACTCGGGCACTTTGCCCAGGGGCGATCCGCCTTCCTGGGTGATCGGCACATTATCCGGCAGCAGCACCGGCAACTGCGCGTCGGGTACCGCCACGATGCCCCCGGGCGCTACGCCGTCATGCCCGTTCGTGCAATACACCACCGGGATCGGCGTTCCCCAGTAGCGCTGCCGGCTCACGCCCCAGTCCTTCAGGCGAAAGGTGGTTGTGCGCTTGCCGAAGCCGCTCCTCTCGGCGTAGCGCGCCATCTTGTCCTGGGCTTCCAGGCAGCTTTCGCCGGTCCACTCGCCGGAGTCCACCAGCACGGCGTCGTCTTCGCCCGTGTAGGGCAGCAGGAGGTCGCCGGACTCGTCACCGCTGCCGCCCGACACCGCCGGTGCGACCACACGTTTGACCGGCAGTCCGTATTTCTGGGCGAACTCGAAGTCGCGCTCGTCATGTGCAGGCACGCTCATGATCGCGCCCGTTCCATAGTCGGCAAGGATGTAGTTCGCCACCCACATGGGCAGCAGTTCGCCCGTGAACGGGTTGATCGCGCTACGGCCCGTGCTCACACCCTGCTTCTCGATACTGCCGAGATCGCCGGCTTCCTTCGCGGCCTTCTGCTGAGCGATCATCTGCTGCACTGCCGGCGCAAGCTCCTCATCGAAGGCCGCCCAATGCTTGATCAGAGGGTGCTCCGGCGCCAGCTGGATGGAAGTGGCGCCGAAGACGGTGTCCACGCGCGTGGTGAACACGGTCACCGTCATGGCTTCGGTGCCGCCATGGACCGCAAACGTAACCTCCGCGCCTTCGCTCCTGCCGATCCAGTTGCGCTGCATCGTGCGCACCTTCTCGGGCCAGCCCGGCAGCTCGTCCAAGCCCCGCAACAGCTCCTCCGCGTAGTGGGTGATGCGGAAGAACCACTGCACCAGCTCGCGCTGCTCCACAGGCGTATCCTCATGCCGCCAGCAGCAGCCTCCCACCACCTGCTCGTTGGCCAGCACCGTGGCGCACTGCGGACACCAGTTCACTTTGCTGGACTTGCGATACGCCAAGTCGCGCTCCAGCATGCGCAGAAAAAACCATTGGTTCCAGCGGTAGTACTCTGGCAGGCAACTGGCTATCTCGGTGCCGGCCCAATCGTAGCTGAAGCCCATGCGCCGGAACTGCACCTTCATCGCCGCGATGTTGCTCAGCGTCCACTCCCGCGGTGGCGTGTTGTTTTTGAGCGCGGCATTTTCCGCAGGAAGCCCAAACGCATCCCAACCCATCGGATGCAGCACGTTGTACCCACGCATGCTCATGTGGCGCGCCAGCGCGTCGCCCAGGGCGTAGTTCCGGACGTGACCTATGTGCAGCTGGCCGCTCGGATAGGGCAGCATCTCCAGACAGTAAAACTTTGGTTTGCCGCTCCGGTGATCGTCCGCCGCATAGAGCGCCGGATCTGCGTCCCACCGCGCCTGCCACTTCGGTTCGATCTCCGCTGGGTTATAGCGAATCTGCTCCGCCGCTTCCTGTCTGGCCACTTCCTGCATGGAACGATTGTAATGAACGGGCGCTCACACACCCGCGCTCAGCGCCCGCAGCTTCAGCACATTGCGCATCTCGTCGCCCGGCTCCTCCACCGGCGTCTCCGCGAGGAAAGCACAGTGGGCGAAGCGCTCGTCCCGCAGCAGCCGCCGAAACGCCTCCGGTCCGATCGTGCCTTCGCCGATATGCTCGTGCCGGTCCAGCTTCGATCCACGCGCCGCCTTGGCATCGTTGCAATGCCACACCTTCACCGCCGCCGTGCCGAAGCTTGCCTCCGCTTGCCTCATCGTCTCCTCGTAGCCCTCAGGCGACACAATGTCGTACCCCGCCACGTGAACATGGCAGGTGTCCAGACACACCGCCACGGGGGCGCAGCCCTTGAGGGTTGCTACTAACTCTGCCAGTTGCTCGAAGCTGCTGCCCAGGGAGAACTCCGCCCCCGGCATGCTTTCCATCAGCAGCTGAAAGTTCGTTTCCTGCCAGGGAACACCTTCAAGCGCCCGCTCCACGTTCCGCTCCGTCAGCCGCAGACCTTCCTCGCGCGTCAGACCCTTCCAGCTGCCTGGATGCACTACCAGGAACTCTGCACCCAGGGCCAGGGCCTGCAGCACCTCCGCCCGCAGCGCAGCCACCGAACTGTCCCGGATGCTTTCGGTCTGCGACGACAGGTTCAGCAGGAAGCTCGCATGAATCACCAGCGGACCGACATCATGCTCCGCGCGCAACGCAGCCATCTTTTCCGCATCCCTGGGACGCACGTTGCCGGACTTCCACACGCGCGGGCTGGAGCTGAAGATCTGCAGCGTGTTGGCCGCTGCGTCCACGGCGCGGTTCACCGCTGTCCACGGCCCGCCTGCCGTACTGAAGTGCGCCCCAATCCGTTTCTTGGCCATACCTTTCCAAGCTACCGCAGCGTGCTGAGGTTTATGCTCGGGTACCACCGCATTCCACCCAGACTCGTCAGGAGCAGAACGCCATGGCCGTGCCGCAGACCTATAAGAATCACACCCGCTTCGATCCCGGATTCCACTTTAGCCTGATCCCGCTGCTTTGGCTCAACCTCGTCGCCAGCATCGTCTGGACGGTGCGCCACCACAACATGCATGCCCATCTCGGCTACTGGGTGATCGGCATGTCGGTGGTTCTGCTTTATATGGCTCTTCTGATCCGTATGTATGCGGCCAAAAACCAGGACCGGATCATCCGGCTGGAGGAAAGACTGCGCTTGACGGCTCTGCTGCCCCCGGCAGAACTGGGACTGGTGCAGAAGATCACCACGCGCCAGTTCGTTGGATTGCGCTTCGCTTCAGACAAGGAACTGCCCGCACTGGCGCGTCGCGCCGTTAGTGAGAACCTCTCATCCAAACAGATCAAGGAGAGCATCCAGGAATGGCGGCCCGACTATCAGCGCATCTAGCCTGCGGATGCTAGGCGGTTGGAGAAATCTCCGCCAACTGAAAAATCTGCTCCAAGGTCATCAACACGCTGCCCACAGGAATGACGGCCTTGCCGCCGTACGTAGACTGCGTGCCGATCTCCTTGCCCTCCTTGCGCAGCTTGGTGAGAGCCGCTTCCAGCTGTATCTCTTCGCTCATCGGATGACCTCCCGCACTTAGTACACATCGCGTTGATAGCGCTTGGCTTTTTTCATGCCAGCCAGGTACTCGGCCGCGTGATCCAGCGTGCCGTTGGATCCCCGGGCGATAACGTCCAGCAGGGCCGTCTCCACATCCTTGGCCATGCGGGTGGCATCCCCGCACACGTAGAAGTACGCTCCGCGCTCCAGCCAGCCATACAGTTCCTTGGCCTGCTCCTGCATGCGGTCCTGCACGTAGACCTTCTTGCCCTGGTCACGCGAAAACGCCGTGTCCAGACGCGAGAGCGTTCCGTCTTTCAACATGGCCTCGAACTGCTCCCGGTACAGGAAATCTGACACCTTGCGCTGCTCGCCGAAGAACAGCCACATCGGCCCCTTCTGCCCCAGCTTTTGTCGATGCTCGAGAAAAGCGCGAAACGGCGCGATCCCCGTGCCCGGACCGATCATGATCACCGGCGCGTCCGGATCTTCCGGAAGCCGGAAAGCGTTATTTTCATGCAGGAAGATCGGCAGCGTCGCATCCACCGGAGCGCGCTCCCCCATGTGCCCGGAACACACCCCCTGCCGCTCCGCGCCATGTGCGTTATAGCGGACCACACGCACAGTGGTGTGTACCTCATGCGGGTGCGCGGCCTGGCTGGATGCGATGGAGTACATGCGCGGCGTCAGGCGCTGCAATACGTTGAAAAGCTCCTGTGGCTGTTTGACCACGCGGGGGAACTCCTTGGCCAAATCGACGAACTCGCGGCCCCACACGTATTCTTCGGCGAGCGCCTTATTCTCCTGGCCCTGCAGCTTCTTTAGACCTTCCGGGACGTTCTCGCCGCAAAGCTTGGCGTACTGGTTCAGGCTGCCGCGCGCCAGCTTGCCGATCCCCAGCCGCGTGGTCAGCGCTTCATGCAGCGAAATCTCGACCTTGTAATGATCCAGCACGCGCTCCGTGCCGTCGAAGCCAAGCGCATGGAGCACTTCCACCACCTGCGCCTCACGGTTGGTGGGCACAATGCCGACGGCGTCACCTGGAGTGTAGGTCATGCCCTCCTCTAGCGAGAGCTCGATGTGTATGGTCTCTTTTTCGCTCTCCGGGCCGGTCAAACGGTCGTTAACAAGGACTCGGGAAAGGTAGGGCTGGTTTCGTGTGTACTTGGTGGCGTGGGGCTTTGCTGCGGTGTCACTCATCTCTCTTCCATTGTAACGACGCGTGCGCGCATCGATACAACGGCTTCGCGACACGAGGGCAGACGTCAGGTTGTCTCCGCGTCCGCCTCTTCCAGTTCCTCGACAACGTCGCTCACGTCCTCGGCAGCCTGTTGTGTGTCGACCCCATAGCGTGCGGCGAGGTCCGGCGCGAAGCGCGCCATGTCATTGCGCAGGCGGATCAGCGAAAGATCTTTGGCCTTGGATTCGAGCATGATGTCCACGTCGACGTCCTGGATCGATCGCAGGAACGTGATGGTCTCGAACGGGTTGTTATAGTCGGCATGGCCGGTCCAGATGGGTGGCTGCAGCACCCGCTCCACATGCCCGGTTTTGCGGTTTTTGCGCTTGAGCTCGCGCATCTCGGTGCGAGCGCAGCTGAAGTGCATTTTGGGCCGGACCCCTGCAGGCCAGGTGGCACAAAATCTGCGCAGGGTGTCGTGTGGGTCGAGCCCCTCCGGGTTGAAGCACCAGTGATGCTGGTAATCCCACACGCACTTCACGCCAGTGGCTTCATGCACCTTCAGCACATCGCTTGCGGAAAAGCGGATGTCGTCGTTTTCTAGAACCAGGCGGCGCCGCACAGGCTCGCCGAGCCGCTTCCAAGTCTCCGCCCAGCGCCGGCAGCCGCTTTCGCGGTCACCATAGGCGCCACCCACGTGAACCACCATGATGGCTTCCGGTCCGCACTCCATCAAGTCCAGCATTTCCGCCTGCGAGTCAAGATCCCACATGCTCTTCTTCGTGAGCTCCTCTTTCTCGCTGTTAAGCACGATGTACTGGGAGGGGTGGAAGCTGAGACGAACGTCCGCCTCGCGTGCAAGGCGGCCAAAGCGGGCGAGGTCGTTCGCCGACTCCTTGACCATCCTGTGGAACTGCGGCATGTCAGGATGCGTGGTGTAGGCGGCGATGTCGGATGACATGCGGTACATGTGGATGCGATGCTTGCGCAGATAGCCGATCACGTCGCAGAGATAGCCGAGCGAGACGCGCAGATGCGGATTCTGCTGCCACCGGCGCGTGTCGCTGGTCTTCAAGCCGCCATCGCCCATTACCTTGACCGGAAAGCCCAGCCGCATGCATTCCTGCGGAAATCGCGCCTGCGGAAGACCCTCCAGGCTTTCGCATTGCGACATCGGCGTGGAGAGCATGCGCTGCAACTCGGCCTCGGCGAGCTCCTTCTTGCTGGCGGGCTTAGCCGGAACGCGCTTCTTGGCTCTCTTGCCGGCCTTCTTCTTGCCGGGCTGTTTCGCAGCTGCAGTCTTCGCTCTCAAACCAGACCTCCCTTGCCGAGCGTAGCGCTTGCGTCTCGCTGCTGGCTTTCCGTTTTCGTTTCGTCGACGATCAGGTCACTTCCGAAGCCGAGATCCTGAATCCAGCGGTTCCAAACCGGGACCGGCAGGCTGCCGCCGCTGGCCTGATTGTGGCCCAGACCATAGCTGTTGTCGGCTTCGGGCGGGCGGTGCCTGGCAAGGAACTCGATCAGGTTCACGCCTGCCGGAGCACGTCCCGAAAAGCTGACCCAGCCAGGCCGGTACCCTACGTTGACGCCGAGGACAACCGACTTGGGAAAGCGTCCGCGCCACTGCTGCGCGACCAGAGGGTGCACCTGGCAGGGTGTGTCGATACGGACAGCAACCAGGTCTGCACCCAGCTCTTCGCGCATCGCCTGGGAGAATCGCGGCGGCTGCTTGCGAGCGGTGGCAAGCGCAAGACTGACTTCCTCTTTGGCGCGCAGGAGCTTCGCGGTTTCTGGGAAACGGCCGCTGATCACATCCTTTGGACCATCACTTTTCAGCAGCAGTGAGAGAGCCGCGTCGGCGCGGCCCTCTGCCGTCCGCCGCGGTGCGTTAAGCAAGCTGGTGGCCTCGCGCAGCGCCCCACCGCCAAAGCGGGCCTTCGCCTCCCGCAACTCCTCGAACGGCGCCTTGTCCCCAAGGTCGCTGAGCAGGGAGACGCCCGCCAGCCAGAGCCATGGCTCGGCTTTCGCGGAGCCCACCAGCGCCTCGGCGCACCAGTATGCAAGCAGGCAGGTCGTCGCTATGTTCTTGCCATCGCCCGCTTCATCGCTGGCGTCATAACTGGTAATCAGTGCCGAGCCAGGGGGTTGACCGATGGGCCGATGGTGGTCGAGCAGCAGTGTGGCGATCGAGGGAGCACCGGGCGGAGACGCGAGGATAGCACCGCCGCGACTGCCAAGGTCGGCCACGATCAGCGCATCCAGCCCATCCGTGCAGGCGCGTTTGCGCACGCGAACGGCGACCTCTTCGCTCCAGGCGGACTCGCCCTTGCGTCGGCACTCCGCCGTCGTGTGACGGTACCCAGCGCCTCGCAGGGCGTGAAAGAGCAGCGCGCCGGCGGGCAGCCCATCTGCATCGAAGTCGCACAGAATATGAACGCGTGAATGCTCGCGCCGCGGCAGCTCACACAGCCACGCTCGGAAGCGCTCGCCCACATCCAGCTTGAAATCCGTCCGGCTGAACGCCATCGTCATAAAGATGCCAGGAAAGGGCCGGACGGGAGCTCTGCGCAACGAGCCGCTTCCATAAACCCGATCTCCCGCCGCCCGACTTCCGCCACCTCAACTCGTGACGCCGCTCTGCGTGGACCTCCGTCTCTCCCTCCGCGTGTGACTTGGCAGCCGTGCGCCGCACGGGTACCCTCAAGCCCATGAGGCTCGCCGTCTCCCTCTCCCTGGCCGCCGCGCTATCGATCACGGTTCAGGCTCAGACCTCAACCCGTTTCGCGGTCTACACGCACTGCAAGTTCTCCGACGATCTCGCGCTGGTGGAAACGACGCCTTTAGCTAAAGGCATCGAGGGGCGAACGGTGAAGACGATCATGGGATCGAAGCGGGTGCCGCTCGCCGGTGGCGTGCGCCTGATGTACGCGTACCCGAATACCGAGCCTCTGGCGAACGTAAAGGTCGAACAAATTCCCGCCGACGACTATGAACAGGCCAAGCAGGACCTGATCGCCAACTTCGAGCAGATTCTGACAGCGGACGACTCCAGCTCGCGAAACTATGCTCTGAAACCGCAGATGAACGCACTGGAGATCTATGGGCTGGACCGCAAGAAGCTGGAAGGTGGCGTGCTGGGCATCTACCTGTTCTTCGTCGACCGGACCCACACGGCAACGACGATCTATTTTCTCAACCAGGACCCTGGTGTGCGCAAGTTCGACACCCTGGACGAGTACGCAACGTTGCGCGACCGGTTCCTGGCGACCTATACGGGCTGCGCCGCCGGACGACCGCGCCGGGCTGCTGAAAACGTGGCGAGCATTGGAAAGTTTGTAGCCCCGGAGAACTCCGTGCCGGCCCAGGGCCTTGCGGCCACCTCGGCGATGCCTGCCTCGGCAGCGACGGAGCTGCCGGACGCGCCGCAGCTCCACGGAGTTCCGTCCGGCGATACGGCAGCCGCGTCCCCGGCAGCCGTATCCAGCAAGCCCGCGCCTGCGAAGGCCACGCCCGCAGCCAGGAAAGCACCTGAGAAACCCAACCGTGCGACAGCGAAAAAGGTAAGCACGGGGAAGCGCAAGAAGCGTGCGGCTCCAACCAAGGCAACCGCCCAGAAGAAGAAGAAACCCTGAGCTGCCGTGCCGCGCTGTCTGAGAAGCGAAATGTAGCCTTGAGGAACCGGTCCCGTCGCTGCAGCGGGGTCAGTGCTTCCATCGTGCAAACTCAGGCCGCCGCCTCGTTCTCGAAGTAGAGGTACTTGCGCCAGTTGGCGTCCGCGGAGCCGATCATGCGCATGATGTGCCGCGAGGTATGCAGAGAGAACGGTCGCGGCTCGCGCAGCAGCCGCATCTCGGTCAGTTCATGCAGCATGGCATTGCCCTTGCGGCGGTTGCAGCCGCGGCAGCAGGCAACCAGGTTTTCCCATGTGCTCAGGCCGCCGCGAGAGCGCGGGACGACATGGTCCAGCGTGAGGTCGGCGGCGGTCAGCACCTCCTCGCAGTACTGGCAGGTGTTGCGGTCGCGCAGCAGGATGTTCTTGCGGCTGAGGGCTCGCGTCTGATGGGGGATCCGACGGTACTCCAGCAGGCGAATGACGCTGGGCATCTGGATCATGGCACGGTGCGAGCGCAGGGCGGTGCCCTGTTCCTCCTCAGTGCGCGCCACGCCCTTGAGCACCAGCACGAGCGCACGTCGGGCGCCGCAGATGTTGATGGGCTCGTAGCTGGCGTTGAGCACCAGAACCGGCGTCTGCATGGCCGGCTGACGGAACACGCCGGCGCGGATATCAATCGCCTCGGCGCGCGCCGTACCCGGCACCGGATGCGTGGTGTGGTGGCGATTGCCGCCGCGCTTCGCCTTCATCTTCTTGCCTTGCATTCCCGCCTGCATCCATTGCTCCTTGGGTTTGAGGTTTGAACGTTTGCTTGCCAAGTTTTGTGCTTTGCTACGTCAGTGGTGATGCCGCGCCGGTCCACCTGGCCACCCCGGCCTCGCCGATCTCTTCCGATAGGGTTCGGGCGTAGGTGGCTACCCGGACGCTGGCGGCTCCAGCACGCAAGAGGACGCGGGCACACTCGCGGGCCGTCGCGCCGGTCGTCAGAATGTCGTCAACGAGCAGTACATCGCGGCCGCGAAGCGCCTCGGCATGGACGACGCGGAAGGCGCCGCGCAGGTTCTCCCGGCGCGTGTGCGGAGCCATGGCGAAGGAAGAGCGGGTGTCGCGAACACGCCGCAGGAGGTCACTGCGAAGCTCCAGGGGCCACTCCGGGTCCAACTTGCGCAGGCGCGCGACGCCGGCCTCGGCCAGCAACTGGGCCTGATTGAACCCTCGGCTTCGCTCCCGGGCCATGAAGAGCGGAACAGGAATGACCAGCGCGCTTGAGGAAACATCCCCGGCTGCCGCGCGCATGACCCGCGCCATGCTCTCACCCATCAGGCTGGAGGCAACGGCGGAGACCCCCTGGAACTTGAGCAGGTGGAGGAGCTCACGGGCCGTGTGATCGTAAGCGGTAAAGGCCAGGGCGCGGACGAACTCCGGCGGCGCAAGACGGCAGGTCGTGCAGTCAGTGACGCCAAGGGCGGCTGCGAATCGTGCCGACTCGGAACCCAGCACATCGCCGCAGCGGGAGCAAAGCGACTCCGTCGGCAAAGGCGTGACGCGCGAGCGGCAAGTCTCGCAGACCGGAGCCCGGCTGAGCAGAAGGAGGGGGCTGCCGCAGAGGCGGCAATCCGAAGGAAACAGGGTATTGGCAAGATCCGCAACGGGAGAGAAGGCGAGACGGGCAGCAACAAGCCAACGGTTGCGCTTACCGGAAAACACATGCCGGGTCGCGCGCCTGCCAGAGGGTCCGCGTGAGTCGCCGGGCGGACCGCCATTTCCGAGCCGAACATCCCTCGCGCTAACGCTGAAGATGAGCCTCTCTCGGCGACAAGCGAGAAGGAACGCCAGCTGTGCCGATGCCTGCAGTATAGGCGAAGGCATGGCTGGCGAGTCAACACAAGCTGATTACGGGGATCAATGCGGATTCATCTCCGCGCCGGCACACACCGCAGCCCTGTTACACTCACCCGTCCCCCATTGACCACGCCCGCGCTTACCCAGGTGTCCGCCCTTGCTTCGGAGTAGAAGGCGGCCTTTCAGGTCTATCTACTTACCCTCGTCAGATTCCATTTGCCTGCCGACGCGCTGAGCCAGACGATCCACCGAGGTGATGTTGGCCATCTCTTCCAGCTCCCGATCAAGCTCCACTTCGGGAATCTCCAGCTTCCGGCAGACGGCACGGAGAAGCTGCAGCGACTTCGTCACCTCCTTTTCCGCCAGCAGATCGATCTGCAGGTTCAGGTGGTCGCGGACGTCGGTTTTCTTCTGCATGCGGTTCTGCTTCATCAGGACAAACGTGCTGAGCAGAACGCCTTCCACCGATACGATCATGGCCAGGAGGATGAATGGGTACGGGTCGAAGCGCCGCACGTGCGGTATGACTCCGGTGTTCAGCAGAAACCATATGGTGAACCACACCACGTGGAGAATCACGAAAGCCATACTGCCGCTGAAGTTCCCGATCACGTCTGCGATGCGATCAATCAGGGTGCGCTGCTCTTCGAGCGAACGCTCCAGATCGGCGACACAGGTAATGTTCTGTTCCACCGCGTTAACGGCGGGCTGCGTTTTCAGGGCCATGCAGACATGGGATGCACATCTATGCCCGATCTTTCGCCTGCGGAGCCTCCAGTGCGGAACCCGGCGCGATATCCTGAAAGAGTGCCCGCCACAGCCACCTCCGCCGCGGTTCCGCGCCAGCGAATCCGCGCTAGGTCGCGGCCGGCCATGCTGCTGAGCGACTACCTGACGCTGATCAAGCCGCGTGTGTCGCTGATGGTGATCATCACCGCGGGCGCTGGGTTCTACCTGGGGTCGCTACGGAGTGGAATCAGTCCGTTTCACATGGGCCTGCTGAAGGCGCTGTTCGGCATCGCGCTGGTGACTTTTGGATCCAGCGCGCTCAACCAGGCGCTGGAGCGCTCCACCGATCGCCGCATGCCGCGCACGGCTTCGCGTCCCATGGCGCAGCACCGCATCGGCCTGGCGCATGGGTTGCTGCTCGGTTTCGCGCTGGTCTTCGGCGGATCGGTGTATCTGGCGTCGGTCACAAACCTGATTACCGGTACTCTGACCTTGCTGACGGCGGTCGGCTATGTGGGGGTCTATACGCCGCTGAAGCGCTTTACGACGCTCAACACTTTTCTGGGCGCCTTTCCGGGCGCGCTTCCGCCGCTGATCGGCTGGACCGCCGCGCGGGGGCTCATCGAGTGGCCGGCGGTGGCGCTCTTCCTCATCCTCTTCATCTGGCAGTTCCCACACTTCATGGCCATTGGGTGGATGTACCGCGCCGACTATGCGCAGGCCGGCATCCGGGTGACCGCCACGCAACGGCCCACGCAGGATGCCGCGCGCTCCTCCGTGATGCAATCGCTGTTCTATGCCGTGCTCATGATTCCTGCCAGCCTCTGGCCCACGTGGCTCGGCATCACAGGATTGCCGTACGCCGTAGCCGCCTTGGCGCTGGGGGCCTGGTACTTTGTCGCAACGGTACGGTTCGCCCGCATTCTCCGTGCTCCAGAAGAGCCGGAAAACCGCGCCCTGGCTCGCCACCTGCTTAAAGTTTCGGTGGTGTATCTTCCGCTGCTCCTGCTCGCGATGATCCTGAACGCGCAAGGGCGGCTCCTGCTGTAAGAACCCGTCCTCCGCGGGATACCCGCGCACAGTCCCGTACCAAAGAAAGTTGCATGCAAGCTACCCTCACCCCGGCCAATCCCACCTACCGCACACCCGCTTCGGCGATATGGGGCATCATTGCGATCAGCGCGGTGGCGTCGCTGTTTCTCGCCTGGCTGGTCTATTACCACCAACCGGTCGATGTGGCAGGAACGCACCTGCGGTTTCTGCCCGCCCTGAACGCCTTGCTGAACGCCGTCTGCACGGTGTTCCTGCTGGTGGGATTCCGATGCATACGCCAGCGGCAGATCACCGCGCACCGTAACAGCATGTTCGGCGCATTCGTGGTGAGCTCGCTCTTCCTGGTGAGCTACATCGTGAACTTCGCCATGCATGGGGACGTGCTTTTTCCCAAGGCGTACCCCGTGGCCCGATTCATCTACCTGTGGGTTCTGCTCGCGCCTCACATCCTGATGGCGACCCTTTGCCTGCCGCTCATCCTGATCACGTTCTTCTTTTCGCTGTCCGGGCGCTTTCCGGCGCATCGAAGGATCGCGCGCTGGACCTACCCCATTTGGCTCTACGTCTCCTTGAGCGGTGTGGCCGTTTACGCCATGCTGGCGGTGTACCGGTGATGCCGGGGAGCCGGGCGCGGCGATGAGAGCGGACACTCGCAAGCTGCTCCTTACCGGTGCGGCTCTCCTTGCCTGCGGAGTGGCGGCTGTCGTGCTTATGCTCACGGTGCTGGGCGGTATCGCGCGCGAGGGTCCGCATTCCAACGGCGGCTGGCTGGCTCTGATGGTGGCCATGGGCTGTGTGCCGATGAGCCTGCTCCTGCTCCTGCTCGGCGGTGCCAAGTGGCTTGGCGACCGGCGACGCTAGCCGCTCGCTCTTGATCTCACTCCTGGGCGCACTGCCAGGGTCATGTCGTGTCTTGCCGAGACGCAGCGAACTGGAAGCCTGGCCGTCTCGGTATGTGGCGTCGCGGTATTCTGACGGCACCTTGGGACCCTTCGCTACCAGACCTTCTTTCGCCGACGTGCTGCCCGTCATCGCCTGCCTCCTGTGGCTGGCGCCTTCTCCACTGGCGCAGGCTCCAACCGCCGGCGCGCCAGCGGTTTCACAGCAAGCAACGCCCGCGCAAGATATTCCTGCAGCGCCCGCGATGTTGTCTTCCCGTGCGGCGTACGACGAAGCCATGCGGCCGCTGGAGATGACGCGGCGCGCCATCGGCAACTGGTCCGATGTGGAAGTGGCCGCCATGAATCTGGCGATCCAGCAGGCCGCTTCCGCGTGCTCGCTGCGCGACCCGCTGCATGCGCCGGTCGAGGATCTGGTGGATCTGGCGCGGCTTTGCGGCGTCGGGCAGAAGTGGGAGGTGACCATGACGGCGGCGCACCGCTATATTGCCGCGCCGCAGGCTGACAAGCCGCAGCTTGCACAAGCCTATGCCGACGCGGTGGAAGCGGAGCTGCGTCTGAAGCTGGGCAGCGCAGCGCTGCAGACCGCGCAGGAGATGCTGGCCAAGGTGCCGTATGACGGCCTTGCCAGCGGAGCGTACAACCAGGCGCTCGACTATCTTGAATTCGTGGACACGAAAAGTGCGATCGCTCTGGCGCAGCTTGCCCAGCCTGTGCTGCTCGCGCGCCTGCAGGCCGTTTCTTCGGGCGAGGCGGCGGCCAAGCCGGTTTTCATGGCCAATCCGGCGGACCTGTCGCAAACCCAGGCGTATCGCGATGCGCTGCGACTGCCTGCCTTGGAGGTTTACTCCGGTCATCTGGCTCAGGCGGATACGCTGGCCGGTGCCGTGGAATCGGCACTTCCGTCGCAGCTTCCCAGCGACGACGCCCTGCTGATTGCTGCTGAACGCCGTCGCTACGCGCTGCTGGGACGTCGGCTGTCCCTGGTGGATGTTGCGCTTTCGCTGGACCCGCAGCGGGCCCCCGCGCAGGAGCTTCCATTGCCCAACTTGACGACGGCTCTCCTGCTGTTTCCAGATTGGTGCGCGCAGTGCGTTCGCCTGGGCTCGCAATTTCCAGAGGGCACGTTCACCGTGGGAGGCCGGCCGGCAGCCTTCTATGCTCTGCTGGCGGTGACGAAGCCCTCCACGCCTTCGAGAGAACTGCAGGGCGCCAGCTCCGGAGGCACGCGCAACGCCGTGGACCAGCTGCGCGGAACGCCGACTCTGCTGGTTCCCGCGGCAACGTTGTTGCAGCTGGAAGCGGCGGATTATCCCCTGCTGGTGCTTGTGGATGAGAAGGGCATTGTGCGGCTGCATCAGCCGGTTGGTGAGGACGCACTGCAGTCCGGCAGCACGCTGGATGCGGCTATTGCCGGCCTCGGCGCCACCGCTACCCGTGCGCCGACTCCGCGTCTGGGGCCTGCACCCGATCTGCGGCATCCCTAACCAAATAACTAGCGAGAGAGTCGGCCCGGCAGTCCGGAAGCGGGGAGCACGGCAGAAGGGCGCACCCCCAGTCTGCTATCCTTCCCCCTGAAACGTACGCGTCCATCAAGGCTGCAGGCGCTACGCGCAGGGCTGTAGGCGCGACGCGGTGCCACGCAGTCAACGGCCGCACGCAGGGAGCACGGAGTCATGGCAAAGGGTGTTAACAAAGTTCTTCTTCTCGGCAATGTGGGCAAAGACCCCGAGATTCGCTCTTCGCAGGGCGGCATGACTATTGCCAGCTTTTCGCTGGCCACCGCAGACCGTCAGAAGGACCAGACTGGCCAATGGACGGACAAAACCGAGTGGCACAATCTGGTCGCTTTTGGGCGCACAGCGGAAATCGTGCGCGACTACGTAAAGAAGGGCACGCAGCTGTTCGTGGAGGGTAAGATCCAGACGCGCTCCTGGGACGACAAGGAGTCGGGTCAGAAGAAGTACCGGACCGAGATCCTGATCAACGATATGAGCTTGCTGGGGGGCCGCGGCGAGGGCGGCACGGGAAGCGGCAACTACGACCGTGCATCGGGGTCGTCGGGGGCATCTGGATCGTCCGGCAGCAGCTACTCGCGGTCGAATCCGGCACCCTACGGTGGAGGTTCGGCGGCGAACTCGCAACCGGACTATGCCGACCAAGGCATCACGGACGAAGATATTCCCTTCTAAATTCCGCTTCCGGAGTGACACCCTAATCTCATGGCCCGCGGGTTTCTAGTGATGGCGGTTACGGCTGCAGCCCTTTTGCCGGGTCCGCCGGCCATGGGCCAGCGCCACAGCTTCGGCTCAGCGCCCCCCACGGCACCGCCGCAGCGCCCGCCCCCGCCATCCCAGCCTGTCGTGCCGGTCAGCTCAGGAATGGGAGCCTTGCAGTTCGTCGCTGTTAACTACGGCGTGCCCGCCCCGCAGGCACTCTCTCGCCAGTTGCGGTCCGACGATGAACGAACCAGAGCGGCGGCGCTGTCGGCCATCGGCGCGCCGGGGCAATATCTGCAGCGCGGCCACATCGGCCTGCCGCGATCCATTTCCCTGGAACTGGCCAATCTAAGCAATTCCGACGAACTGGATGCCGTGCTCACGGTGGAACTCGACCAGCACATCCTGAGCGCCATCCTGATACCCGACGAGTCGAACTGGCGGAGGGTTGCCACCATGCTGTTTCCGACTTCGTTTGACGATCCGCGCACCACGCCCGACACCTTTGAGCATCTTGCGCGCTCTTTCCTGGCTCCGGATCGCTACCGGGTGATCTTCCATGCGGACATTGCCAGCGCCAACGGCGACTACCTGGAGAACGAGGCACATCTGCGCGTGATCAATGGCAGGGCGATCATCATCATGAGCTTCGCTTCCGGTTCGCGGGAATGCACCTCACCCGCGACCGCGGGCAGCCCTCCCGGCTCCCGTCGCGCGGACCTCCCACCCGGCACCTGTGCGGTGATGCACCGCTGGCTGACCCAGGACTCCAGCGATCCTACCCGCCGCTTCCTGCTGGTCACGGGTAGCGGCCGGCTCAATCCACGCGAGGCCGCCGACGAGATCGGCATGTCGCATACTTTCGAAATGGCTCATCTGCGCAGCTTCTCGTGCCAGCCGTTCAGCTTCTCGGACACAACGCTGCGCTTCGAGCCCATAGGCCTCAATGGGCCCTGCAACGTCGCCCCGCGAAAGTGACCTGAGGCGGCGCGCGCGCGTCCAATCGCCTGCATGCTCCGCAGTCTGTTCACCACCCCTCGCACGCTCGCGCTCTTGCTGGCCGGTTTCCCAACAAGTTTGCCGGGCAATCTTTTGTGTCAGGTCCTGCTTCCTCCGGCGAACGCTTCGCACACCCTGAGCTACGCGCCGGGCAAGGCAATCTCGCTGACCCTGCCGGCCGGCCTGGACATCGAAGTAGCGGCCTCGGGACTGCGCCGCGTGCGCTTCTTTGCGCAAGCGCCGGACGACCGTATCTTCGCCACCGGCATGTACAACCTCGCCGACAACACACGTGGCTCGGTGTACATCCTGGAAGGCTGGAGCGCGCAGAGCCACAAATTCACCCGGGTGACCCGGTATCTGGATCACCTGCGCAATCCCAACAATCTGGCCTTCTGGACCGACCCGCAGAGCAGGCAGACCTGGCTCTATCTTCCGCTGACAGACAAACTGCTGCGTTACAGGTATTCGCCCGGCGATGAGCATCCTGCATCCGCACCGGAAGTGCTCATGCGCTTTCCCGACTACGGCCTCAACTACAAGTATGGTGGCTGGCATCTTACGCGAACCGTCGCGCTCGCTACGCTGCATGGGAAGACACGCGTGTTTCTGACTGCGGGAAGCTCCTGCAACTACTGCCAGGAGCGTGAGGTGCTGCGCGCCGCCATGGTCAGCATGAACCCGGACGGCTCCGATCAGCGTCTTGAAGCACAGGGCTTGAGGAACGCCGTGGACCTGCAGTATGTTCCGGATCTCGACGGCGGGGCACTCTTCGCCAGCAACATGGGCGACGATCACTTGGGCGACAAGCTCCCCGAAGATACACTCTTTGAACTGAAGTCGAACCTTGGACCAGACAGCAGCGGGGTACAAAACTTCGGCTGGCCGACATGCTACTTCGCCAATGGCAAGGCTGTGCACGACAACACGCAGCTGCCTGCCATGCCGCCGCCTGGTGATCTGAGCACGGAGTCTGAACGTCCGGCTGATGCAGGTGAATCGAGCTACGGTGCCCAGCCCGGAATGGCAAAGGCCGGGGTCAATCTTCCCGCAGGAGGGCAATCGGCTGCACCGGACCCGAATGCCGCTCTGGGAAAGCCCCCCGCGCCGCTTTCCGATTGCGCGCGGGTTCCAGCCGCCTATACTACCTTCGCTGCGCACTCCTCGCCGCTCGGCCTGCTCTATTTCAGCTGGGAAAACCCGCAGCTGCACGACAGCTTTCTGGTCGCGCTGCATGGGGCCGGCCACCCCCGCATCGGCAGCGGCTACCGCGTTGTCCGCTTCACACCCCAGGAGCGGAAGCCACGCGACTTTATCACGGGCTTTCTGACGAGTGTGAATGGCAAGCCCGTCGTTCATGGCCGGCCGTGTGGCCTGCTCCGGCTGGCGGCGGATACGTTCCTGCTCACGGACGACCTTCTGGGACTGGTCTATTACGTTCACCCGAAAACCTAGCAGGCCGTCGCTTTCCAGTGCCGCTTTTCTCGCGGGGCCGGTCAGGTACACTGGGCTCGACCATGGATGAGTCCACGTTTCGGCAGGAATCGGATCGCGCACTGGAATCGCTGAAACAGGCGCTGATCCGCGCAGAAGAGTCAGCCGGCACCTTCGAAGCGGAAGAAAAGAACGGTGTCCTCAACGTCCTGTTCGAGGACGGCGGGACCAAGTTCGTCTTCACTCCCAACACTCCTGTGCGCCAGATCTGGATCTCCGCGCAGTCCACTTCTTTCAAACTGGAATGGAATGGAGCAGCGAAGGCGTTTACCCTGCCGCGTACCGGTGAAGACCTTCGCGCCCTGACCGAACGGCTTCTTCGAGAAGAATTGAACGATGACACGCTTTCGCTGCGTTGACCTCTTCGCCTAAGGGGACGCATGCCGCTTCTTTCGATTGCAATCATCACCCTCAATGAGGAAGAGAACCTGCCCCGCACCCTGCAAAGCGTGCGATGGGCGGAAGAAATCGTCGTGGTGGACTCCGGTTCCACAGACCGCACCGTGGAGATAGCCCGCAGCTTTGGCGCTCTCGTTTTTGAGCGGGAGTGGCCGGGCTTTGCTGCGCAAAAGAACTTCGCGATCGCCCAGTGCAGCGGCGACTGGGTTCTTTCGCTGGACGCGGATGAGGAACTGAGTCCGGAGTTGCAGACCCAGGTGCGTACCCTGTTGCCTTCCAACCCGCCACTCGACGCCTACTACCTGCGGCGCCGCAACCTCTTTCTCAACCGCTGGATCAAACATGGCGGATTCTATCCTGATCCCAAGCTGCGTGTGTTCCGTCGCACGGCCGCGAGCTTTACGTCGCCACCCGCCTTCGAGGAACGCCCGGTTCATGAGACGATCTCCTTTTCCGGAGACGCCGATACGCTCGACTTCGACCTTGTGCATCACGCGTATCCGACGCTTTCTACCTACATAGAGCATATGGATCGCTATTCCAGTCTGGGAGCTGACATTCTCGTCAGGAAGCGCCGCGTGAGTTCTTCTCCATGGGCGTTTCTGATGAACGTGTTTCTTATTCCCCAGCTCGCATTTTTCTGGAATTACATCATCCGGCTGGGCTTTCTTGATGGCCGCGAAGGCCTGCTGTTGCACCTGTACCAGGCAACCTACACCAGTTGGAAGTATGCGAAAGCATGGGATGTCTCGCGGCGCGGAGCAAGGTCCACCGAGGCTTCGAGCATGGCAGCCGGTGCGCAGGAGCCGGGCAACCACGATGCCGCGTGAGAGCCGCTCCGTAGGGCTGCAGTCTCGGTAATGTTTCAGGCGGGCTCGCCCGGAGGGTGCAGCAACTCGGCGAAGTGCCGCGCATACGTTTCCGGCATGTCGCGCTTTTTCATGTCCCGGTCCACGACGACGTGCACCGTCTCCCCTTCGCAAAGCAGCATGTCATCCGCAGCCCGCGCCACAGCGTAGCGAAAGCGCACAATGGAGCCGCGCACACCGGCAAGGGTGGTGCGCACGATCAACTCGTCGTCATAGCGAGCCGGGGCCTTATAGCGAGCCGTGGCCTCCACGACCGCGATCAGCGCTCCTTCGTCCTGCTCCATGCGCTTGTAGTCGAGACCCATCTGACGGATAAATTCAACGCGCCCCACCTCAAACCAGACCAGGTAGTTGGCGTGGTAGACCACACCCATCTGGTCTGTTTCGGCATAGCGCACACGCACGCGTGTCTCGGCCGCGTTGCGCGGCAGGGAGGGCTGATCTAGAACCATAGCCTCAGTGTAGAGCGTGTTCCTGCTGCAAGGGTATGTCCTGCTCCAAGAGGCAGCGTTGCACCTCAACGCCGCCAAAGCGGAGATCGCTTTTCCAGGAAGGCGCTCACGCCTTCGCGGAAGTCCGCGGTCTCGCGGCTCTCTGCGTTCGCCTCGGCGGCCGCGTGAATCGCGCTGTTCAGCCACTTCAAGTTTTGCGCACGCAGCAAGCGCTTGGTCGCGCGCAGCCCTTCCGGTGAGTTGCGCAACAACTCACTGACAAGCTCGGCTGCGCGCCCGTCCAGGCGCTGCCGCGGTATAACCTCGCTGACCAGCCCCAGCCGCAGCGCCTCCTCCGCGCCAAATACGCGCGCGCTGAGCAGCAACTCCCGCGCCACCTTGCCGCCCACCTGCAGTTGCAGATAGGCGCTTACCAGCGCGGGCACGAATCCGATCCTCACCTCGGTGCAGCCAAAGCGCGCTTCAGCGGCGGCCAGGGTGAAGTCGCACATTGTGGCCAGCCCCGTGCCGCCGGCTATCGCCGCACCGTGCACCACCGCTACCGTGGGGACATCGCAGTCCCACAGAGCACGGAACATCCGCGTGGTGCGCTCGGCCTCGATGCGGTGCTGTTCCGGGCTCCGGCCCGTCATCTCGCGCAGTACGCTGATGTCAAGGCCCGCGCAGAATGCTTCCCCCTCACCGCGAAGCACGACCACGCGAGCCTTTGCGGAGGGTGCTGCGGTCAGCGCATCGGCCAGCTCGTCCTGCATGGCAGGTGTGAGCGCATTGCGGCGCTCAGGCCGATTCAGCGTGAGCGTGCGAACGCCGTCCACATCCTCGACTCGCACGGTGTTCATGCCTGACTCGCCGCCTGCCCGTATCGCTTCGCGATCTCCGCACTGGCGCTCTGCAGACCGTCAAGCGGCCGCAGGTTGGGTAGATCTGCGCCAAGTTCACGCAGCGTAGCCAGCAGGACTTCCGTGGGAAGGTTGCCGACCAGTTCATCGCTTGCGAAGGGGCATCCGCCGTGGCCGCCGATCGCTCCATCAAAGCGTCGGCATCCCGCCTCGTACGCAGCCCTCACCTTGGCGGCCGCATCCTCCTTGCAGGCATGAAGATGCACTCCGATTTCCACATCCGTGTGCACATCGAGCACGCAACGCAGCACGTCACCGATCAGGCCCGCAGACGCCACGCCGGTGGTATCAGACAGCGACACCTGCTGTACCCCGGCATCGACCAGCAGGTCGACTGCGCTCACCACTTCATCGATGTCCCACGCGTCCCTGTAAGGGTTGCCGAACGCCATGGAGAGATACGCCACCATATCCAGCCCTGCCTTGTAGGCCTGCTCGCCGATCATCTCCAGCTGCTCCAGCGCTTCCTCGGGGGTCTGGCGCTGATTGCGGTCGAGGAAGCTAGGCGAGATGGAGTAAGGGAAGCCAAGCGTCGCGACCGCGCCGGTCTTCACAGCACGCTCGGCACCCCTGGCGTTCACCACAATGCCGATGATCTCCACATCATCCGGCGGGTCGAGGTAGTCGAGCACCCGCTCGGAGTCGGCCATCTGCGGCACGGCACGCTCGCTCACGAAGCTAACCGCATCGATGTGCTGGAAGCCGGTGTCCACCAGCGCGCGCAGGTACTGCGCTTTGGCCTCGGCTGGCAGGGGCTTCGGCAATCCTTGCCAGGCGTCGCGCGGACACTCGATGATCTTCACGGGACTCAAGTCTGCATCACTCCGACATTGAAGCGTGGCACGTCGGCGTTCAGCGCGCAAGCCTCCAGTGCGGTCATCAGCACTTCACGAGTTCTCGCCGGATCGATGATGGAGTCGATCCACAACCGCGCCGCGCCATAGCGCGGATCAGCCTGCGCATCGTAGGTCGCCTTGATCTCGTCGTGGATGCTCTTCTTTTCTTCGACCGACAAGACCTTGCCGGAACGCTCCAATTGCTTTACGCGCACCTCCACGAGCGTGTTCGCAGCCGAAGCCCCGCTCATCACGGCGTAGCGCGCCGTCGGCCAGGCGAAGAGAAAGCGCGGGTCGTAGGCCTTGCCGCACATGGCGTAGTGTCCCGCGCCGAACGAGCCGCCGAGAATGACCGTGATCTTCGGGACGACACTGGTAGACACGGCAGAAACCATCTTCGCGCCGGCGCGGATGATGCCCGACCACTCGGCGTCCTTGCCGACCATGAAGCCGTTGACGTCGTGGAGGAAGACCAGCGGGATGAGCGACTGGTTGCAGTCCATGATGAAGCGCGCTGCCTTCTGCGCGGACTCTGTGTAGATGACGCCACCGAACTCCGTGCGCCGCTCACCCTGCTGCGGTCCCGTCGCGACGGTCATCCGCTGGTTGAACTTCTGGTTGGCGACAATGCCGACCGCGCGGCCGCCGATACGTGCGTAGCCGCATACCACGGTGCGTCCGAACTCAGCCTTGTACTCGTCGAACTCTGAGCGGTCGGCGAGGCGCGCGATCACTTCGCGCACGTCGTAGGCGTTGCTCGCTCCGGGCGCGGGGTCCATCAGCGCGTACAAATCTTCAGCGGCAAACCGAGGCGCATCACGCTCTGTGTCGAACGCCACGCGCGAGAAAATCTCGCTGCTTTCTGCTTCCTGCTTCCTGCTTCCCAACTTCCCCACGAGCGAACGCAAACGCGCGATGCAGCTCGCATCATCCTTCTCTCTGAAGTCCACTGTGCCGGAGATCTCGGCATGCATGGCCGCGCCGCCCAGCGTCTCCGCGTCGGTCTTCTGCCCGATGGCCGCCTGCACCAGCGCAGGTCCGGCCAGGAAAAGGCCCGAACCCTCGGTCATCAGCACGGTATCCGTCATCACCGGCAGGTACGCGCCGCCGGCCACGCACATGCCCATGATCGCCGTGATCTGCGGCACGCCCAATGCGCTCATCACGGCGTTGTTGCGGAACACGCGGCCAAAGTCGTCTTGGTCGGGAAATACATCCTCCTGCAGCGGCAGGAAGACTCCGGAGGAATCCACCAGGTACAGAGTGGGTATGCGGTTTTCAAGTGCAATGGTCTGCGCGCGCAGTACCTTTTTGGCGGTCATGGGGAAGAACGCACCTGCTTTCACCGTCGCGTCGTTAGCCACGATCATGCAAAGGCGGCCCTCGACACGGCCCAGCCCGGTGACGACTCCCGCCCCGGGCGCGCCGCCGAATTCGGCATACAGGCCCTGCGCCGCCCACAGACCCAGCTCCATCCACTCACCGCCAGGATCGAGTAGCAGCGACAGGCGCTCACGCGCTGTCAGCCGTCCTCTTCCATGCTGCGCCGCAATGGCTTTCTCCCCGCCGCCCTCGCGGATTGTGTGCTCTTCCGCCCGCAGGCCGCTGAGCAGGAAGAGCAGCGCCCGCCGATTCGAAACAGAGCGTGCCGAGCCCGGATCGAGCTCTGAATGTAGACCGTTTTCCGCTTTCAATTCGTTTGACATTCCGCTACTCACACGAACTCGCAAGCATAGCATCCAAGATGAGAGGAGATTTCGCCCTATGATCCAAACCCACGGTTATGCCGTCCAGTCCGCCACCGAGGCGCCAGCTCCGTTCGACTTCACCCATCGCGAGCCCGGCCCCAGGGACGTCCACATCCGCATCGACTTCTGCGGCATCTGCCACTCCGATATCCATCAGGCCCGCAATGAGTGGGGAAACGCCTTGTACCCGATGGTGCCAGGCCACGAGATTGTGGGCACGGTCAAGGCCGTAGGCTCCGAGGTGACCAAGTTCAGGGTGGGCGACCGCGCCGCCATCGGCTGCATGGTCGATAGCTGCGGCGTGTGCGGGAGCTGCAAGGCTGGCGAAGAGCAGTACTGCGACAACCACGCCACCGTGTTCACTTATAACGGCAAGGACAAGCAGGGCAACCTGACCTTCGGCGGCTACGCCGATAACATCGTCGCTCTTGAGGATTTCGTGCTCAAGGTGCCGTCCAATCTCGACCCCGCAGCCGCCGCGCCGCTGCTCTGCGCAGGCATTACGACCTACTCGCCCCTGAAGCACTGGGACGCAGGCCCCGGCAAGAAGGTCGGCGTAGTGGGTCTAGGCGGCCTGGGGCACATGGCGCTCAAGTTCTCGCATGCGTTCGGCGCGCAGACGGTGCAGTTCACCACCTCGCCGAGCAAAATCGAAGACGCGAAGAAACTCGGCGCCGATGAGGTCGTCCTGACCAGGGAGCCGAACTGGCATGAGCCGCACGCCGGCAGCTTCGACTTCATCATCGACTGTGTCTCCGCCGACCACGATGTGAACCCGTACCTCGCGCTGCTCAAGCGCAACGGCGTGCTCTGCACCGTCGGCGTGCCGGAAGATCCGCTCAAGATCGCGGCGTTCTCCGTGCTCGGCCGCAAGACGCTTACCGGCTCCATGATCGGCGGCATCCAGGAGACTCAGGAAATGCTCGACTTCTGCGGCGAGCACGGCATCGTGAGCGACATCGAGATGACCAGCTTCGCCAAGCTCGAAGAGGCTTGGGACCGGGTGGTGAAGGCGGACGTGAAGTACCGCTTCGTGCTGGATGCGAAGTCGTTGAAAAGCTAAGTGTGCGCTTGTGGTTCGCTCCTTCGTTCTACAAAGGGGCGAACCGTTTGCTTGCTGTATCAGCGGGCCACGAATACTGTTGTGGAATGCCAGGATCGAGGAGCCGCCCGTGGGTCAAAGTCACCGCAGTCGTTCTGCATTGTGATCCTGCCGCCACATTTGATCGTGGAAACGACTTCAGCGTCACCGAAACTGGAGCGGGTAAGTTTTCCGTAACCTGCAAGTTCGAAGTGGAGAAGAAGTCGCGCCAATTCGCTTTCCTTTCAAGTGTGCCTTACAAGGTTGGCGAAGCGTTCGAAATGGAAGCTAGTCCCGACTACCCGAGCCACAACTCACTGGAGCCGACTAAGCCACACTCCGTCTGGCTGCAGATCGCATTGTCGATTGCATGGCTCTGCATATCTAACTATCTCCTGAGAGCCTGTGGAGGCAAGCTTCACCACTAGCGGCTCTAACTGTCCCTAACGCTCTGCACGATCCCCTTCGCCCGCAGCCCAGCTTCAATCTCGGCAAAGTAGTCGGTGACGGTGCCCTGCGTTTTTACCCAGGTCAGATACCGCGAAATCCCCTGCTCGATGGTGGTTTGCGGCTCGTAGCCAATGCTGCGCACACGCGAGATGTCCGAAATGAGCGAGCGAATTTCGCCCGGCCGGAACTCCCCGCGCGCCAGTGGCTCGATCTTCTCGCCCAGCGCATCCGCAATCAAGAGCGCAAGGTCGCGAACGCTGGTGGCGCGGCCCGAGCCGACGTTGACCGGCAGGCCATCCACCTTGTCGGTTTCGGCAACCATCAGGTTGGCGCGCGCGATGTCTTCCACGAAGCACAGGTCGCGAGTCTGGCCTCCGTCCTCGTACATCACCGGCTGCTTCCTGTTCATTAAGCGCGTGAAAAAGATGGCGATCACCCCGGTGTATGGGTTGTAGAGGCTCTGCCGCGGGCCGTAGGTGCAGCTATAGCGCAGAGCCACGGTGGGGATGCCGGTCTGCTTGCCCCACAGCAGCACCAGCTTTTCCTGGTCCACCTTGGTCAACGCATAGACCGTCTCGCCGCCGCCGGGCGTGTTCTCCGGCGTGGGAATGCTCGCCGTCACCTTGCCGCATGGCTTGCCGTCGACTGGCACAGGGCAGTGCACGGCAAAATCGCCGGTACGGAATTGGTCGACAGGCCGGATCAGCGGCACCACATGGCCATGCTCAGGGCACAGCGCCGCGCCCTCCGAGTACACCGCCTGCGAGCTTGCCACGATGACCTTCCGCACTGGCAGCTTTTTATCGCGGATGATCTCCAGCATCTGCGCCGTGCCGAAGCTGTTCACCAGCACGTACTTCGCCATCTCCGGCATGTAGCCGCCGTAGGCCGCCTCGTGCCACACCACGTCGATGTCTCCGAGCGCGGCCTCCATGGTGGCGTAGTCCTGCACGTTGCCCTGCACGAACTCGGCCCTGGGGTTCACCCACGCCGGCTTGCCATGCTTGTGGGTGTTCGGCTCCAGGTTATCCAGAATGCGTACCGTCCAGCCTTCCCGGAGCAGCAGATCAACGATGTGTGAGCCGATGAGGCCCGCGCCCCCGGTGACGAGCGCGCGCTTTTGATGTGCAGCCATGCCTTCTCCTAGTGTCTCTCGACGAACGAACCCAGTCTTGCGAACGAACCCAGTGTAGCGTCCGGCGCATCTGCCTCTGTATGGCCAACGTGCTTCCGCTCCGCCCTACCGATGCTCTTCTCGTGATCGATATGCAGATCGACTTCATGCCCAGCGGTCCCCTGGCGGTCGCGGAGGGCGACGCCATCATTCCGGCGATCAACGAACTTGGCAAGCGCTTTGAGCATGTGATTCTGACCCAGGACTGGCACCCAGAAGGGCACATCAGCTTCGCCGCGTCGCACCCCGGCAAGCAGCCGTTTGTGGATTCGGTGGAAGCACCCTACGGCACCCAGACGCTGTGGCCCGTGCACTGCATCCAGGGCTCGCGCGGAGCGGAGCTGCACCCCGACCTCTCCGTTCCGCACGCGGAACTCATCCTGCGCAAGGGCTATCGCAGGGGTATCGACAGCTACTCGGCTTTCTTTGAAAATGACGGCCTCACGCCCACCGGCCTGGCGGGGTACCTGCGCGAGCGGGGGCTCACGCGGCTCTTCTTTGCCGGGCTGGCCTATGACTTCTGCGTGGGTTTCAGCGCCTCCGCCGCAACCCGGCTGGGCTTTGAGTCGCTGGTCATCGAAGACCTGAGCCGAGCCGTAGGCTTGCCCGGCTCCGACGGTGGACCCGGAACTCTGGAATCCACAAACGCCTGCTTTGCCGCGGACAAGGTGCAGCGCATCGGCTCGGCGGATCTTCGCGAATAGCAACGCTGTTCGCGCAGGCTTTGGCGTATACACACCCTTTATGGCTAAAATCTAAGCTAGAGATGCTTGTAGCCAGACTTTTGAAAGAGCTCGATGCAGAATTGGAACGTCTGCAGAAAGCGCGCCAAACCATTGTTGCCCTCATTGCTGCACCCAGCTCCGCGCGGGAACCGTCTGTTACGGCTCCCCGGAGTTCCGGCGTGGCGTCGACCGCGGACATGCCCGCCACGGAGGCGCTTCTAGCCGTTCCGCCGGTGGAAGGCGCACGGGATCTCACCCAGGGATCACAGGTTTTACCGGTAGCGCCAGCGCGGCGGCGTGGGCGTCCCAGGGGCAGCCTGAACGTGCGGACCAGCGTAAAACGAGCTGCCGAAGCGCGTCAGCCAGAACCGACGGCCCTGTCGCGAGCCATCTCCTTGAAGCCGGTGTTCGTGCCTGCGGCTGAGCTGGCCGGACGCCGCAATGCGGTGATGGCGGCTGAAGCGGAGCCGGTCACGCCCACGGCAAGCGGCGGGACGCTGGAGTCGCTGATACGTGAAGTGGAAGAACGGCGCTCGGCTATGGCGGCGTAGCTCTCATAGCTTTGCGGCCAGAACGGCAAAACGCCCCTGTTCAAAAGTGCACACTGGATGGCTGAAGCCCGCCTGCCGCAGCCAGTTCAGCTGGTCGCCGATGGTGGCGCAGCGATCTTCGGTTTGCCGCAGCAGGGAATCCGCCACTTCCTGCTCGGTGGCGCCGAGGGCATGCACTTCGGTCAGCCACTGCTCGCGCGCGGCACTTTCGAGCTCCGGAGTAGGCTGCAGGATCTGCTCGGCGTTGATGAAGATGCCGGACGGCTTCAGGGCAGAGTAGATGCGGGCAAAGAGTTGCTGCTTTGCAGCGTCCTCGAGATGGTGAATCGAAAGCGCGGAAACGATTGCATCGTACTGCGAACCCCATCTGCAAGTCGTGTAATCGCCTAGTTGGGAAAGAACTTCCTGATCCTTCGCAAAGCGTGCGTCTGCTTGGTCAAGCATGGCTTTGCTATTGTCGATGAGGTGCAGGCGTGCGTCAGGAAAGCGGCCGCGCACAAAGGCGGAGAGCAGGCCCGTGCCGGCGCCCAAATCGAGAACATGGTCCGTTTCTGCCGGAAGAAGCGCGACCGCGGCAGCGTAAAAGCGATTGAAGCCTGGGATGAGCCTGGTGCGTGCGGTGTCGTACGTGGCGGCCGTGTTGGAAAACACTCGTTCGGTACGATTCATGCCGCGTCTTTCCCTGTCGCTTTCGTGGTTGCGCAAAGGATATGAGGATCCGTCCCTTCACACGCTCAGGATGACACCTATCCGTCACTGAGATGTTGTTCGATAAGAAGATTCCGTTCCGAGCATAAGAAGCGATGCGGAAGAGGGATGCGAAGCTACTTGCGCTTCAGCGCTTCAAGCTCGTCGAGGGTGCGGGGCCAGTCGGCGCCCAGCAGGCGCGAAAGGCTGCGATCGGCGAGCAGCTTACCGCCGGTCTGGCAGGTGGGGCAGTAGTTGGTCTCGTTGTCAGCAAAGCGGATGCGCTGGACCGGGGAGCCACAGCGTGGGCAAGGCTGACCGAAACGGCCATGTACGGCCATCTCCGGGCGGAAGGCGGTGACCTTCTCAGGAAACTTTGCGGCTGCTTCGCGATTGAAGCGGTCTATCCAGGTTCTCAGAGTTGACAGGGTGGCCGTGTAGAGGCGCTGCCACTCTTCGGGCTTGAGCTTGCCGGCCTGAGCGATAGGGGAGAGTTGGGCGGCGTGGAGGATCTCGTCGGAGTACGCGTTGCCGATGCCGGAGAGCAGGCGCGGATCGGTGAGGGCACGCTTGACGGTGCGGTTGACCTGACCGCCGAGTGGTTGAGTGAGGGCCCGCTGGAACGCAGTCAGGTCGAGCGAAAAGGGGTCGAGGCCGCCGGGATCGAGGTCGGCGAGAGCCTGCTCACCCTGCACCAGATGCAGGGATGCACGACGTTTGGTGCCGGCTTCGGTGAGGAGCAGCGAGCCTGCAGGGAAGTCGAACGTGGCGAGATTGTTGCGGCCGTTCAGGCTGGCGGGCTGGCCTGTCTTGCTCAAGGCTGCCGCGCGCCAGTGCAGGCGGCCGGCGATCATGAGGTGAAGGACCAGAAAGAGCTCTTCGTCGAAGCAGAACACGATACGCTTGCCGATGCGGCGAAGAGTTCTGACTGTCTTGCCTTCTATGGCGGTGATGGGAGGACGCGCGGTGCGGAGCAGCAACGGGCTGGCAATGCGGAGGCGCTCAAGCGTCTGGCCAACGACGCGCGGCGTGAGCGCGGTCAGATAGGCCGTGATGTCAGGGAGCTCGGGCATGCTACCGCTCGTATGAAGCCTCTAATTGAAGCCGCGCCGGGTACGGTTCATGGCGTTTTCTTTTTCGCGTTCGCGCATCCGCTCCGCATATTGCGCCGCGTCGTCGAGACGCTTCTTCTTTTCGCCTGCGGAGAACTTCCGCTCCTCGCTGCGCGAGATGCGCTTGTGGGCGGTCATGCCTTCGAGCAGGAACTCGGCAGCGGCGACGGCCACCTCGGGGTCGGCGTTCCTGGGGAGCTTGAGCGGCCCCAGCTTTTCGAACAGGCCCTGGATTTCCTTCATTGACTTGAGCACAGCCTGTGTGGGCTGCTTGTCATTGAGCTCGACCTGACCGCCGAGATTGAACCACTGCTCGATCCCCTGGGTGTTGGTGTCGGCAAAGTAGCTGTCGTAAACCGAGGCGACGGACTGGCGGATAATTTCGCGAATGACGATCTCCGAGCCGCGCATCTCGCCCTCATACTCGAGCTCGATCTTCCCGGTGATACCAGGCAGCGCGGCAAAGATATCGCCGACGCGGGGGACCACGACAGATTCGCCATGCAGCAGGGCGCGGCGCTCGGCGTTCGAAACTACGAGCTCCATGGTGGAGATAGGCAGGCGCTGCGAGACGCCGGAACGCTTGTCGACCTTCTTGTCGTCGCGCGCGGCGAAGGCGACACCCTCGACGATCTGGCGGATGTAATGCGGAATGTGGATGCGCTGAATGGCATCGTTGCCGCCCTCGTAGCTGCGCGCCGTCCAGGCTTCCTGTTCGGTGATGGCAATGGCTTCGTCGAGCGACTCGGGGTAATGAGTGCGAATCTCGGAGCCTATGCGGTCCTTGAGTGGTGTGACGATCTTGCCCCTGGCTGTGTAGTCCTCGGGGTTGGCGGAGAAAACGATGGCGACGTCGAGCTCAAGACGGACGGGGTAACCCTTGATCTGCACGTCGCCCTCCTGCATGATGTTGAACAGCGCTACCTGAATTTTGCCGGCGAGGTCAGGAATTTCGTTGATGGCGAAGATGCCGCGGTTGGCGCGGGGCAGCAGGCCATAGTGCATGGTGAGCTCGGAGCCCAGCTCGTGGCCGGAGCGCGCGGCCTTGATGGGATCGACATCGCCGATGAGGTCGGCGACGGTCACGTCCGGTGTAGCGAGCTTTTCGACGAAGCGCTCCTGCGGGCCCATCCAGGCGATGGGCGTGTCATCGCCCAGCGAGGCGACTAGGTCCTTGCTGAACTTGCTGAGCGGGGCGTAAGGGTTGTCGCGCAGTTCTGAGCCGGCAACATAGGGCATCTGTGGGTCGAGCAAGGTGGTGAGGCTGCGCAGGATGCGAGACTTGGCCTGGCCGCGCAGGCCGAGCAGGATGAAGTTGTGACGGCTGAGCAATGCGTTCACGACCTGCGGAATCACCGTGTCGTCGTAACCGACGATGCCGGGGAAGAGGCTCTCGTCGGTACCGGCGATGGAGCGAAGGCGCGCGATGAGGTTGTCGCGGAGCTCGTCCTTTACAGAGCGGCCGACGCGCTCGGGTGTGTATGCAGAGGTGCGAAGCTGGCCCAGGGTGCGCGGAAGTGCAGTTTTCGGCATGTGAGAAGTATAGATGTGAGGCGGAAAGCTGGATTCACGCGGTCGAAGTGATCCGAAGGTTCTAACGGCTGAACGCGGGTTGGACTGCAGGCGCGGAAAAAAGTCGAGGGCCTTAGTTCAAGTCGTCGAGCATGGCTTGCATTTCGCTGGAGGCGTGAGTGTTGCCGGTGCGGGCGGCGGCGGCCAAGCCGGCTGCGAGGCGGGACTTGGCTTCGTCAGTGCGGTGGAGCTTGAGCAGGAGCTGCGCGGACATCTGGTAGGCGGGGACGTAGTCAGGCGCCTTGTCCGTAGTGGTGGCGTACTCGGCGAGGGCTTCGTCGCTGCGGCCTTCGGCGGCGTAGGCCATGGCCAAGCCGTAGCGGGCGAAGCTGTCGGCAGGATTGGCGGCGAGGATCTCGGAGAGCATGGCGATTTTGTCCATCCTTTGAGTGTAGCGGCGGGGGTTGTGAAGCAGGTCCCCTGGGCGATGACAAACGAGAGGCAAGGGCAACAGCGCAGATCCCCTTCGGGAATGACAATCAACGAGGCAGAAGCCGGGGCGGAACGTAGAATGGTGGGATGAGTGAAGGTTTAGAAGCACGACCGGTTTCTGCATCGCAGTCGGAGACAACGCAGGCGATCCTGCCCGGCGATTCCAATGCGCTGGGCACGCTGTTCGGCGGCAAGTTGATGCAATACATCGACCTGGTGGGCGCGATGGCGGCGGTGCGGCACGCGCGCTCGTATGTGGTGACCGCTTCGATGGATCATCTGGATTTTGTGGCGCCGGTGCGCATCGGCGAGTTGCTGATCCTGAAGGCCAGTGTGAACCGGGCGTTCAAAACGTCGATGGAAGTGGGGGTACGGGCGATGGTCGAGGACGTGCGTGCGGGAACGATGCGGCACGTTTCGTCGGCCTACCTGACGTTTGTGGCCATCACCAAAGAAGGCGAGCGCGTGGAGGTTCCGCAGGTGATCGCGGAAACCGAACACCAGAAGCGACGTTACGAAGACGCGCTGCGGCGCCGGGAGATGCGGGCCGGCGAGGTGAAGCGCGTGCGCGAGCTGCGCGTGAGTCTGCCGCCGGTTTGGAACCTGTAAGGCCCGCCCCGAAGGCTCGTCCAGAAGAGCAGATTCCCGTCGGGAATGACAACCAAGCGCAGCAACAAAATTGAGGCGAGTACATGGGACATAGTGGACAGGGAATGCCGGCGCCGATGCCGCTGCCCGGGGTGCGGTATGTGGTGGCGGTGGGATCGGGTAAAGGCGGCGTGGGCAAGACCACGGTAGCGGTCAACCTGGCGGTGAGCCTGGTGAAGCTCGGGTATCGCGTGGGGCTGATCGACGCGGATATCTATGGACCGAACGTTCCAACCATGCTGGGCATCACGCGGCAGCCGAACGTGGGCATGAACAACATGATTGAGCCGATCACGGCGCATGGCGTGAAGTTCATGTCCGTGGGGCTGATCTCGCCGGGCGACAAGCCCATGATGATGCGCGGGCCGATGCTGCACGGCATCATCAAGCAGTTTCTGCAGCAGGTATCGTGGGGTGAGCTGGATTTTCTGCTGGTCGACCTGCCTCCGGGTACGGGCGATGTGGTGATCTCGCTGGTGCAGACGGTGCCCTTGACGGGCGCGGTCGTGGTGTCGACCGGGTCGTCGGTTGCGCTTCAGGACGCGCGGAAGGCGCTGGAGATGTTTCATCAGGTCAATGTGGAGGTACTGGGCCTGGTGGAGAACATGAGCCAGATGACCCTGCCTGACGGCACGGTGCTGGATGTCTTCGGCGCGGGTGCAACCGAACAGACGGCACGGCAGTTTGGGCTGGAGTTTCTGGGAGGTATCGATCTCGACCCGGCCGTGCGGGAAGGTGGCGACCGCGGACTTCCGACGGCCCTGGGAACGGACGAAAGCAGGAGAGCCCGGGAATTTCGGGCGCTGGCCGCCCGGGTGGCGCAGCGGGCGAAGGACGTCGCGGCTGCGAGTGAGGATGTTCTCGAGATTTCGTAGGTAGTCCGCTCAGCAGCGACCGAAGTGTGCCGCCGGTGCACCAGGCGAAATAGCTGCAACCGCGGCGGACGTGCCGGAATGCTTCCACCCGCGGCGCTTCGATCAGATGACCCAACCAGGGACGGACTCACAGGCGCGTGGCATTGCGACCGATGGGAGCTTGCGGGGTCTAATAGACTAGAGCCATGACAGCGATGCGGTCCGTGACAAACCGGCAGCGGGAAATCCTGACCGCGATTGTGGAGAGCTACATCGCCACAGGCGAGCCGGTGAGCTCGGGGGCGGTGTCTCGGCTGGCGGTGACAGGCGCGGGAATGAGCTCGGCCACGGTCCGCAACGAGATGGCTGAGCTGGCAGATGCGGGCTTGCTGGAGCAGCCCCATACATCGGCGGGCCGCGTGCCTTCAGCCGAAGCCTTCCGTATGTATGTGGAAGCGCTGCACGGCGGAGTTATGGCGAAGTTGCCGGGGCTTTCGCGTGCGGAGGTGCATTCACAGATCGACGAGGGGCTGGCGGGAGTAGCCGGCGCTCAGAACCTCCTGGCGCGTACGTCCCATGTGCTGGCGACGCTTTCGAGCGGTGTCGGCGTGGCGGTGGGGGCGGCCACCATCGCGGACCTGCTGGAGCATGTTCACTTCAGCCGGCTGGCGGAGCGCCGGGTCTTGGCGGTGCTGGTGACACGCAGCGGGACGGTGCGCGATCGGGTGCTGGGGCTGCAGCGGGATCTCTCGGCGGGAGAGTTGGAGGCGGCTGCCAACTTTCTGAACGATCACTTCCGCGGCTGGGCCGTGGAGCGCGTACGCGCGGAGCTGGAACGGCGGCTGGAACGCGAGCGGAGCGAGTACCAGCGCATGATGGAAGCGGCTCAGGCGCTTTGGGTGGGAACGATACCGGAGCAGGGCCGAGGCGAGCAGGCGGTTTTTGTAGAGGGCGTCGCTAACCTCATCGGGTTGGCGGAGACTGGCCTGCCCACCGGCAGGGTACGGCTGCGCGAGATGCTGCAGGCGCTGGAAGCCAAGCAGCGGCTGGTGGAGTTGTTGAAGGCCTACATCGATGCGCGGCAGGAGAGCGTCAGAGTGGTGTTCGATCTGGAAGAACAAGCGCCTGAGATGGCCGGCCTGGTGCTGATCGCCGCGCCGGCCCGGGTAACGCAGGAAACGGACGGTTCGACGGCGGGCAGCGGTTTCGTGGGTGTGCTCGGCCCGAAACGAATGCATTACGAGAATGCAATGAATGCGGTGCGGTATATCGCGCAGGCAGTGGAGCGGCTGAGCGGCAATGTCGCGGGCCATGAGGGCCCGCCACGGTAACAGGCAGTGGGGAAGGGAGCGCGATGAACAGCGTTCGAGATGCGTGGACGCGCTGGCGTGCAGCCGGCGACGAGAAGGAAAACGAGATGAGCGAACAGGACACGATGCAGCACGAAGTGGGTGGAACGGAGCAGGATGCAAAGGATGGAGCGCAGATCGAGGTGGATGCCGGAAGTGAGCCGCAAGTGCTTGACGTAGAAGCCGGGAATGCCGAGCTGGACCAGGCTCGTGGCGAACGCGATGCGCTGCGGGAGCGGCTGGCGCGTCTGCAGGCGGAGTTCGACAACGCCCGCAAGCGGGAAGCCAAGGAGAAGCAGGATGCGCGTGACTATGCGACACAGGCTGCGGTGGAGCCTTTTCTGGGTGTGCTCGACAACTTCGCGCTGGCGCTCAAGGCGGAGGGCTCCGTGGAGCAGCTACGCCTAGGCGTAGGGCTCATTGTGAAGCAGATGGAAGAGGCCCTGCGAGGGTTGAACGTGCAGGCAGTTGAAAGCGTGGGAGCGGAGTTCGATCCGCGGGTGCATGAGGCCCTGGGCAGTGAAGAGACTGCCGAGTTTCCAGATCACCACGTGATGGAGGAGATTCGGCGCGGTTACAAGCTTCGTGAGAAGCTGCTGCGCCCGGCTTTGGTAAAGATCGCGGTCAATCCACAGCAGCGGAGCGAGTAGCGGGAAGCATGGGCAAGAGGCAAATGCGGAATCCTTCGCTGCGCTCTGGAAGACGTCGTATTTTGTCTGAGGAATGACCCCTAATTGGAGTTGATGAAGAGTAGAGACTGATGGCGACAGCGACAATGAAGACGGATTACTACGAAGTGCTTAGCGTGAGCCGGACAGCGGGCGACGGCGAAATCAAGACGGCCTATCGCAAACTGGCGATGCAATACCATCCGGACCGTAACCCGAACAATCCGGAAGCCGAGGCCAGATTCAAGGAGTGCAGCGAGGCCTACGCCGTACTGAGCGATACCGAGAAGCGCGCGGCGTACGACCGCTACGGGCATGCGGCGGTCAGTGGGGCGGGAAGTCCGTTCAGCGGTGGACAGGGGCCGTTCCAGCAGGGTGACCTGGGCGACATCTTCGGCGACCTGTTCGGCGAGATGTTCAACATGGGCGGTGGCCGCGGCGGCAGCCGGGCGTCGCGTGCGCAGCGTGGGCGCGACCTACAGACCTCACT
This sequence comes from uncultured Acidobacteriaceae bacterium, assembly GCA_964246235.1. Taxonomy (GTDB): domain Bacteria; phylum Acidobacteriota; class Terriglobia; order Terriglobales; family Acidobacteriaceae; genus Granulicella. Next base: position 42,791 of record CAXTPR010000005.1, on the reverse strand, counting down.
GAAGCTGGAGTTCGCGGAAGCGGTCTTTGGCGTGGAGCGTGAGGTGTCGATCCGGCGCGCGGAGGCTTGCACCGATTGTGCCGGAACGGGTGCGGACGGCGGTAAGCAGCCGGAAACCTGTCAGCAATGCGGCGGCCGCGGACAGATTCGTTCCCAGCAGGGCTTCTTTTCGGTAGCGCGAACTTGTCCGGTGTGTTCGGGGACCGGCTCGGTGGTGCGCAACCCGTGCAAGACATGCCGCGGGGATGGCCGCGTGGCACGCGAGCACACGATTCAGGTAAAGGTGCCGGCCGGAGTGGAGAACGAGACACGCATCCGCTACACGGGAGAAGGCGATGCGGGACGATGGAGCGGCCCCAGCGGCGATTTGTATGTGGTGCTCGATGTGAAGGCGCACAAATTCTTCGAACGTGATGGCGACGATCTGCACTGCGTCATGCCGATCAGCTTTCCGCAGGCGGCACTGGGAACCGAATTGGAGATCGAGACGATTCACGGACCCGATACGCTGAAGGTGCCGGAGGGCACGCAGAGCGGGAAGGAGTTTCGTCTGCGGGGCAAGGGTGTGCCTCACCTGAACCAGGGAGGAAAAGGTGACCTCATCGTTGAGGTGCGCGTACAGACTCCGGGCAAGCTGAACAAGCAGCAGAAGGATCTGCTGCGGCAGCTGGACGATTCCATGAAAGTAGAGAACACGCCGACGTCGCGTGGCCTGTTCGACAAGGTTAAGGAGATGTTCAGCTGACGGTTTCTTCTTGCTCGAGCGAACCGATCAGGCCCGGCTTCCATGCCGGGCCGCTGCTTTCTGCATACGCTGTGGCGTCTTAGCGCAGGGGCAAGTTCCTTCTACAGTGGCTTTCCTTCCGGTGTGGAGGGGCCAAGATGCCGGTTCATTCCCCTTCGACTTCGCTCAGAGTGAGGAATGACAAGAGAGGCGCATGCAAGCCTGCGAGAACGGCTCTCGCGCCCAGCACACACTGTGCAGGAAGCGAGCGGCTGTTACAGAAAGGCCGAGCAGATGCTGAGCGCACAGAGCGCTGCGGTCTCGGCGCGCAAAATGCGGGGACCGAGCGTTACGTGGCTGAAGCCGCTCTCGGTGAAGAGCTGCATCTCCTCTGCCGCCCAGCCGCCTTCGGGGCCTACAGCGAAAGCGAGCTCATCCTTGCGTTCGGCTTCAAGGCCGTCCCTGCGCGCGCGCCTCTGCAGAGCGGCAGCGAGTGTGTGGGTCTGCTCGGTTTCGGCGAGAAGAAGGCGGGTGGAGGCAGCGGCAAGCTGAATTGCGGAGCGTAATGGCTGCGGGTCGTCAATAGTAGGGATATCGCTGCGGCGGGATTGCTGGGACGCTTCGCGTGCGATGCGGCGCCAGCGTTCCGCACGCTTGGCGGCAGAGTGCGCGAGGTGCTTGTCGGTGCGGCGAGCGAGAATGGGCGTGATGCGTGCGGCACCCAGCTCGGTGGCTTTCTCCAGTCCCCATTCATAGTGATCGAACTTGATCACCGCAAGCAGGAGATGCACAGGGAGCGCGGCATCGGCTTCGAGCTCCTCATGCAAAGTGAAGGTCACTTCTTCTTCCGAGACACTGCTGATGGTGCCGCGATGAAGGAAGCCGCCAGCGAGGACGTCAAAGGTCTGCCCCGGCTCAGCGCGCAGCACGCGCGCAAGATGAAACGCCTGCTCGCCGAGGAGCGAAGCGGATGTGGCGGTCCATGTGTCGGCGATCCAGCGGCGGCGCGTCATCGATGTTCAGGATAGTGTGTAGGCGCTCCGTGGCAGCACGGAAAGAGCAAATTTCTCCACCCCTCAGAGTGACGCAAGGGAGTGATCTTCGCAGGGAAGGAAGAAGCATCGCGTACATCTGTGCGCTGTGGCGAGCATCAGCGCGCGCAAACACCTCGGGCGACGCTTGTCGCGTCGCCCGAGTGTGTTGCCATTGCCGTGCTGCTTTGCCTGGTTGCGTTTGCCTGCGCTCCCATGTTGCTCGCGATGAAAATTTGTCGCGCTTCATCGCCTATCGCGTTCACGATGTGAAGCGACAAGGGAAGATATAGAGTTCCCGAGAGAGAGAGTCAAGAAAAAAGTTTATGTTTCGCACACGAAAGTGAACATAGCGGTGGAGAACTGGTGCGCATCTTCGACAACGTGTGTCGCAGATGCGCGGCGCAGTCGATGAGGTCGTCGAGAAGGTCTTGCAAGAAAGCGCGCAACGCTCACAGCGCGAAGTTGCGCAAAGAAGCGTAACGGCAGCGAAGAGAGTGCCAAATACATCGATGAGTCCAGCGGGACGATAGACTGAGGCGATGGCATTTTCATTCTTCAGGCGCGACAAGGAACGTGAAGCGCCGACTCACGAAGCTCCAGCCGATCCGGTGACCGAGTCTCCGCTGCCACAAGCGGGGCGCGCGGGGTTCTTCGAGCGGATGAAGCAGGCTGTGACGCGCACGCGTGCGTCCCTGTCAGAGAGCATTGCCTCGGTCGTTGCGCTGACGCGGGAAGTCGACGAGGCTTCACTGGATGAGCTGGAGTTTGCGCTGCTTGCATCGGACATCGGCGCGGTGACAACGGACGAGATCATCACACGGCTTCGCGAGCGCGCACTGCGGGGCGGCATCAGCGATGGCGCGGAGTTGAAGCGCCTGCTGCAGGAAGAGATTCTGCGGATTCTCGACTCCGTGCAGCGGCCCATCTCGCATCCCGGCGCGCCCCCGGAAGTGGTAATGATGGTCGGCGTGAACGGCACAGGCAAGACCACGACGACGGGCAAACTCGCGGCCCTGTACCGGCGCGAAGGCAAGAGCGTGCTGCTGTGCGCGGCGGATACCTTTCGCGCGGCAGCCATCGAGCAGTTGGAAGTGTGGTCGCAACGGTCGGACGTGCAACTGATCAAAACGAAGCAGGGCGGCGACCCTTCGGCGGCGCTGTTCGATGCGTTAACGGCGGCAAAGGCGCGCGCGACGCAGATACTCATCGTGGATACGGCGGGGCGGCTGCACACCAAGAACGATCTCATGAAAGAGCTGGACAAGATGCGCCGCACGGCGGAGAAGCTGGTGCCGGGCGCACCGCACCAGACGCTGCTGGTGATGGACGCCACCACAGGCCAGAACGGCTTGCAGCAGGCGCGGCTGTTTACGGAAGCGGCGCGGGTCACCGGCATCGTACTGACCAAGCTGGATGGAACCGCGAAGGGCGGCATCGTGGTGGCAATCGCACGCGAGCTTGGGCTGCCGGTGCTGTACGCGGGGGTAGGCGAGACGATCGATGACATTCTGCCGTTCGATCCGGCGAGCTTCGTGGAGTCGATGCTGGAGTAGGTGCGCTCGGGTGGGTGTCTCGGCACAAGACGGAGTGTGGATGCAGCGCGCTTTGGGGCTGGCGCGCGAGGCTGCGGCGTTCGCGTCGCCGAACCCAACGGTAGGATGTGTGCTGGTGCGCAGCGGTGCGGTGCTGGGCGAGGGAGCGCACCGGTATGATGCGCGGGATCATGCGGAAATTGTGGCTCTGAACGATGCAGCGGCTCGCAGGCTGGATGTGCGTGGAGCGACGGCCTATGTGACATTGGAGCCGTGCTCGCATCGTGGGCGCACGGGACCCTGCGCAGACGCACTGGTTACCGCGGGGGTTGCGCGGTGCGTTGTGGCCACTGTGGATCCGAATCCGCTGGTGCGTGGAAGCGGGATAGCGAAGCTGCTTGCGTGCGGTGTCCGGGTGGACGTGCTGGCGGCTGGATCATGCGAGAGCTTTGACTCGGAGGGCGCGGAGGTGCGCCGGGGCGAGCGCAGGCTGGCACACGAGGCGCGGCGGCTGAACGATGCGTTTGCGTTCGCGATTCAGCTGGGGAGGCCCTTCGTCACTCTGAAGGCGGCGGTCTCTGCGGACGGCATGCTGGCGCCTGCTCCGGGCGTTCGGCTGGAGGGAAAACCGCACTGGCTGACAGGCGAGGCGGCACGGTTGGACGTGCAGCGGCTGCGGCATGCGAGCGACGCGATTCTTGCGGGCATCGGAACGGTGTTGGCGGATGATCCGGTGTTGAGTGATCGAACGGGGCGGCCGCGGCGCAGACCGCTCTTGCGGGTGGTGCTCGATGCCGGGCTGCGCATTCCGTTAGCTTCACAGATCGTGAAGAGCGCAGCAGCGGACGTGCTGGTGCTGTGCGGAGAGGACGCTAGCCAGAAACGTGAGGCGGATTTGATCGCGCACGGCGTTGACGTAGTACGGCTTCCCGCGGTGGAGGGCAGGATTGATCCGTGGGCGCTCCTCCAGGTGTTGCAGAAGCGGAGTGTGCGGAGTGTGCTGGTGGAGGGCGGTTCGGCGCTCCATGGGAACTTGCTCTCCGCAGATCTGGTGGACAAGGTCGTGTTGTACTGCGCGGCTTCGGAACTCGGGCTCGATGCGGTGCCGTTTGCGGCGGGCACAGAGTCACTGGATAGGTTGCAGGCACGACTCACGGGCTCCGAACGCATGTCCTTTGCGCATGGACCGGAGGAAGATGTGCGGGTGAGCGGGTACCTGCGAGATCCGTGGCTCGGCGTGGAGTAGCTGCATGCGCAAACGACTCTAAGCTATCTGACTACTAGCCTGCTATGAAGGAAACGCGGGATCTTTCGAACTCGCCGCGCTTTGCTCACGATGACATAGCTTGGAGCACGCGTGGGTCTAGAACCGTTCTCGCGCGGGTATAGAGGCTCGCGTATTTGCCTTGTTGTCATTCCGCAGCGCAGCGGAGGAATCTGCATCGTGGCTGCCTCCACACCTTGGGAAACCGCTGTAGCCTTCACGCCGACGATGTACGTCAGGTCAGGTCGTCGGGGTCGAAGGCCGGGCGCTTGCGGCCAAGCGCACTGATGTCGTGAGCATCGCCGACCAGCGTGCTGACCATGCCATCGATATCGTCTTCGGTGGGCTCGTCTGCGTGGGCGGCGAGCTTCTTATGTTCCATGGGAAGATGAATGGCCTCGAGCAGCGCGACGACGTGCGCTACGGCGGTGCGGTCCTGAGCCAGACCTTCCGGTGTCTTGCCCTTGATGCTCACGCACTTGACGTCCAGGCCGAGCAGGTCAGCGACGCGCTCGCGCATCTCTCCGGCGAGAGGCACGATCTTGGGCCGGTGCATGATCAGCACACAGTCCACGTTCACGATCTTGTACCCGGCGAGGGCAATCTCTTCGAGCGCCGTCTTCAGGAACAGCGAAGAATCGGCATCCTTCCACTTGGCGTCGGTAGGAGGAAAGAAGGTGCCGATGTCGCCTGCGGCCACGGCCCCCAGCAGAGCATCGGTCAACGCATGGAGAAGAAGGTCCCCATCGGAGTGGCCAGCCAGGCCTTCGGGATGATCGATACGAAGGCCGCCAATGACCAGCGGAACGCCGGGCTTGAACGCGTGCGAGTCGAAGCCGAGGCCGATGCGCAAAGACATGCCGTGATTTTAGATCAGCAAAGAGAGTCCTTGGCGTGCAGCTGGAACTCCCTGTGGATCGCGCTGACGTGTTGAACTGTTCAGCTCATTGCACTTGACGGAGGAGCCCTTCAGCGGCAGTTATCGGTAGCCGGCTCCGGGTGGATGAGGACGCGCGCGACCTGTGGATGCAGGCGGCGGAACTCGCTCTCGAACTCGGTGATGACTTCATGAACACGCACCATGGGGAGGTCGTCAGGCAAGGTGCAATGGCAGTTGATCTGGACAACGCTGGCTGCGCCGCCGTGACCACGCACGAGGGTGACCTCATGAACGTCGAGGATCTCAGGAAAATGCACGGCGAGCGTTTCAAGCTGCTGGAGGAGATTTTCGCTGGGCGGCACAGGCGCTGGATGGGCTATGGTGGCGGGCTCTGCTTCGATGTGGGTCAGGATGGAAGTAACTGCCGGGAGGCTGCGGCACATTTCGGCTTCCAGGCCGGTCACAAGTTCGTGAGCCTGGCGGAGCGGCATGGCCTCGGGCACCTCAAGATGCTGCTCGACGTGAAGCGCGCCGTCGTACTGCTGGACGCTGACGTCGTGGATGGTCAGGTTGCGTTCGGCGGCCACGGCTCGGACGCGGTCGAAGACACTTTCCGTGCCGGATGCGGTGGGCACGGTATGGATGACGACGTCCGCGCCGGGCAGACGACCTTTGACGGCCGTTGCGGCGTCGGCGGTGACTTGCTCGGAGCGCTGGAAGGTGAGATTGCGGTCGATACCCAGAGCGAGATCGACGAAATAGCTGGAGCCGGAGCGGCGGACGCGCACACGATCCACGCTGACGACCCCTGCCGTTGCGAGCAGATCCGTGACCAGGTCGCGGTTGATGGACTCACGCAGTTCGGGCGGCGTCGCGTCGAGCAGTGTGCCGAGTGTCTGCTGAGCCAGCGTCCAGGTAACACGAAGAATGATCGCCGCCACGAGCAGCGCGGCGATCGGATCGGCCAGCTCGAGTTGTGGAATGTGGAAACGTTCTCCGAGAAATGCAGCCAGCAAGCCGAGGAGGACGGCGGCGGAGGACCACAGGTCGGTGCCGAAGTGGAGCGCGTCCGCTTCAAGTGCCTGGCTGCGCTGTTCCGCAGCTACGCGACGCAGGTTGCGGGAGCGGGCGTAGTCCGTAGCCATGGACAGCAGCAGCACGAGGAACGGCCAGATGCTGAAGCTGAGGTCCAGGTGACGATGCGTGAGGATGCGATGAAGCGACGCGTAGGTGATCCAGATGCACGAGCCGGCCATAAGGAGGATTTCGGCGGAGGCGGAGAGGCTCTCCAGCTTGCCGTGGCCGTAGGTGTGCTCGGCGTCGGCGGGCCGGTCGGCCACTCGCACGGTAAACAGCGTAATGCCGGAAGCCAGGAGATCGATGAGCGAGTGCGCAGCTTCCGAGAACATGCCGAGCGAGCCGGTAAGGGCGGCGGTCAGGAGTTTGAGCAGGGTAATGCCGGCTGCCGCAATGACGGAAGACAGCGCGGCAGCGCTCTTGGCGGAGCTGCGGGCCTTCGACTCAAGGGACTCACGCGAGGAAGAGTCGTTATGCAGAGAGTTCGTCGCGGCGGGCATGAAGCGAGGATATACGGTACGGCTAGAAGGGCATGGGCCTGGTGGCACGGTAAAGGCCGGCGGCTCCCAGGAGATAGCGATCCCAAGTGGGATTGGTGAGACCGGCCTCTGTGATGAGCTCGAACATGCGCGGCGGGCGAGGGAAGCGGGCCACCGAAGCGGGCAGGTAGGCATACGCAGCGCGGTTACCCGAGATCCAGCCGCCGACCACGGGAAGAATGCGGCGAAAGTAGAGGTTATAGAGTGCCCCGCTAAAACCGCTGGGCTGGTTGCACTCCAGGATGCCGATCTGGCCGCCGGGGCGAAGCACGCGATGGAGCTCGGCGAGACCGGCAGCGTAGTTGCTGAGATTGCGGAAGCCGAAAGCAGCGGTGACGAGATCGAAGCTCGCGTCCGGGTAGGGTAAGTGCATGGCATCGCCTTCGACCCAGAGAGCCTTCGCGGCAGCGTACTTGGTTCGAGCGCGCGCGAGCATTTCGGGGGAGAAGTCAAGTCCGGTGATCGGCTGCGCTCCCGGGGGCCGCTGGGCCAGCAGTGCGGCGGTCAGATCGCCGGTGCCACAGCAGATGTCGAGGACACGGGCTTCAGGCCGGGCGAGGACTGGTGCGAAGGCGCGTGCGGTCCTTCGCCACCAGTAGCGGTCGAGCCCGAAAGAGAGCAGGTGGTTGAGGCGGTCGTAGGAAGGGGCGATGCCGTTGAAGAGCTCGCGGATGTGAGTTGCGGCGGCGGCCTCGGTGGGCTCGTTCGCGACGCGAGCTCCGGGGGCGGTTGGTTGGTCGGCAATCACGAGAGCGGCTCCAGCATGGGACGGTTAACACCGTAGAGGTCTGTCTCGTCGCTACGCCTCACGAGTTCGAAGTAGTCGAGCAAATCGTGCTGATCCCACGTCTGCTCATACTCACCTGCTTTGTTTACGAGCCAAACAGTCTCGATCCCATCCTGAGGCCTGTAGTAACCGATGCGAAACTCGTCCCCGATCTGAAGGCCCGGATCCCAGTCCTCGTCGCGCCGAACCAGACGAACAAGTGAACGTGGAGGCACAACGTTCTGTGTGGAAGCGGCCGATAGGATCGCGTTCGCGGCCGCCAGAAGCTCTGGTTCGGCTATGTCGCGGAAGACTTCGGCGTTGCCGACAGCAGTGGGAAGGATGAAGCTGCGGGCGCCGCTGCGGTTCTTTTTGTCGGAGGCGGTGAGAGCGACGAGGTTGGCGGGGTCGGCGGCGAAGACTGGGAGTGGGCCGAAGGTGCGGATGAGCTGAACCATGCGGTCCGCTTCAGTGGTGGAGATCGTCCCTCGTTCGCGGGCGATGTGCAGAGCCGCGAGCATGCCCCAAGCGATGGCTTCGCCATGGAGGAGTTCGGTGTAGCCGGTGGCGGCTTCGATGGCGTGGCCGAGAGTGTGGCCGAAGTTGAGCAGCATGCGGAGGCCGAATTCGCGCTCATCGGCGGCGACGATGTCGGCCTTCATCTGCACGCTGCGGGTAATGACCTGTTGCAGAGCCGCGGTATCGCCGTTAAGGATGGCCACATGGTTTTGCTCCATGAACGCGAAGAGCCCGGGGTCGCGGATGATGCCCGCCTTGACGGACTCCTGCAGGCCGGCGCGGAGCTCGCGCGGCGGAAGGGTGGAAAGGGTGTCGAGGTCCGCGAAGACGGCGAGCGGATGGTGAAAGGCGCCGATGAGGTTTTTGCCCGCGACGAGGTTGGCCCCGGTCTTGCCGCCGACGGAGCTGTCGATCTGGGCGAGCGCGGTGGTGGGAACCTGGATGTAACGGATGCCGCGCATGTAGATGGCAGCGAGGAAGCCTGTGAGATCACCGAGGACGCCGCCGCCAAAGGCGATCAGGACGGAGTCGCGGTCCGCGTGATGCCGCGCCAGCAGCTCGCATAGGGTCTCGATGGTGGCGAGGCGCTTGTGGGACTCTCCCGCTGGAACGGTAAGGACTTCGGGTTGGTGCCGGAAGCCTGCGAGCAATGGCTCGCCCCAGAGCTTCAGGATTTTCGGCGAGGTGATGAGGAAGGCGCGGGCCTTACCGGCGTGGAGGGCGCCTGCGAGCAGCGTGTCGAGGCTGTCAGCCACCGTCGCGAGCAGGCCGCTGCCGATGTGTACATCGTAGGTGGCGGACGGTGTGCGAACGGCGACAGTGCTGGTATTGGACATCTCCTTTTCAGGATAGCTGGTAGAGGCTGTGACCGGCTGGGAGGAGAGCCTTGGCGCTCTTGGCGTCAAGGCTTTACCCCGGTGCGTCTGGAAGCGAGTAGTGATGCGGCGATGGTGATGCCGAGCAGGCCGGCGATCACAGCGAGCGAGGGAAGCGGGCCCACCTCGATCTTCTTGGCAAGGAGCATCTTCAGCGCGGCGAAGGCGAGCACAGCGGCCAGGCCGAAGTGCAGGTACCGGAGCCGTGACAGCATGGCTGCGAGCAGGAGATACAACGAGCGCAGACCCATCACCGCCATAATGTTGGAGGTGTAGGCGAGGAAGGGCTCGCGCGTGATGGACAGCACGGCAGGAATGGAGTCGAGCGCAAAGACGACATCGGTGAGCTCGATGGCGACCAGAGCGAGGAACAACACCGTGGCCATGCGGCGGCCGTTTTCCACGACAAAGAAACCGTCCTGGCGTTCACTGACGGGCTGAACGCGAGTGAGCCAGCGCAGCCATGCCGGCGCTTGATCCGTGTTTTCGTCTTTTTCCGGCATGAGCAGGCGGATGGCCGCGAGAAGCAGGATGGCTCCGAAAACGTAGTCCACCCAGGCAAAGCGCTGCAGCAGGGTGAGGCCGCCCGCAATAAAAGCGCCGCGAAGGACGATGGCGCCGGCCACTCCCCAGAAGAGTACGCGGCCCTGCTTCGACTCGGGGATGCGGAAAATGCGGAAGAGCAGCAGGAAAACGAAAAGGTTGTCGATCGAGAGGGCTTCCTCGATGGCATAGCCCGCGAGGTACTGGAGCGAGCCTTGTGGGTGGTACAGGCGAACCAGAACGGCCGCGAGGACCAGCGCCGCCGTGACCCAGAGGATGGTGGCATACACGGCCTTGCGCTGCGGGTCGGGTGTGCGGCGCCGCACCAGGTACTCGACTGCGAGCAGGGCGATGACAGCGGCGTGGAACCACAGCCAGTAGGAAAGCGGAGTCAAGGGTTCAGGATAGCTTGAGGGAGCGAGTCAACGGGTTCGTCCAGGAAGACACCCTCTTACGGATGGAAGACACCCTCTTACGGATGGAACGGTGCGTGCAGTCAGGCAAAGCTGCTGAACCTAGCTTCGTCAGTGCTGGTTGATGAGCTTGACCATCTCGGTGAACAGATCAGCGGAGACCTGGAGGCTCGCGGCGCTGATCTTATCAATGGTGTCTTCTGCAGTGTGGTGGTACCCATCGGGGTGAGACTGATCGTGAGGACCGAAGTCGGGGTCGATGATGTCGATCGTAGGAATGCCCCGGTTGAGGAAGGGCATGTGGTCGTCATCTTCCGCACCCATGTTCTTGAAAACGTTGGCGGTGTGGTTCGTTTCGTGTGCGGCCTTGCGGAGATCGTCGCGCAGCCACTGCGTGGAGTTGGTTTCTTCCATGATGTTGAGGTCCTTGTCGCCGATCATGTCGGCGATGAGGACGGCCTTGATGTGGTTCACGGTGCCGTCCTGGCTCCACTTGGCGGCAAGGTGGCGGGTACCGTAGAGGGAAGTGGAGGCAGTCCATTGCTCAGGCTTCATGGGCGGATTCGCGACAGCTTCCTCGCCGTCGTCGAAAACCAGCCAGACGGAGTAGCCCTGCGGCGGGTGCTCGCGATAGTACTCCCCGAGCGCGATAAGCAGGGCCGTGGTGCAGGCGCCGTCGTTGGCGCCGACAAAGGCAATGTCCTTGAGCGGGTAGTTGGTCTCGTAATGCGAGACCAGGACGATGATGCCGTCCTTCTTGCCGGGGAATTTGGCGATGTAGTTGGTCATGCCGACCACGCCGATCGGGGTGCGGGCAGTGAAGCTGTCGGCGGTCAGGTCGCCCTTGGCGGCTTCCGGCTTGAAGTGGTCGCGAATGAACTGCTCGGCGGCGGCGTGGCCGGGAGAGCCGATGAAGCGCTTGGGCGCGGCCTTGAGGTACTGCTGGGTGATGCGCATGACCTTGGCGCCGGAAACCGCGTTGGCCTGGGCATACGCGGGGATCGAAGCGACCGGGCAGGCGAGCCCCATGGCGAAGAGGGCAGCGCGAAAGAGAGCGGAACGCGGATTGCGCAGCTTTTGGCGCAGGGTAGACCGAGAAGAGGACATTGCCGCGAGCCTTTCGCTTAGGGAGAAGCCGGTGTCTGCTTGAGACGACGATTGGGATGAACGAAGTACGCGACCGCCACACCCAGGAAGTAGAGCACCAGCATGGGCGAGGCGAAGAGGCACATGCCGATGGGGCCGGGGTCGGGGCAGATGAACGCGGCGATGAGGAAGATGGCGAGGATCGCGTAGCGGAAATGCCTGAGGAGGAACTTGGCGTCCACGATGCCGAAGAGCGCCAGGAAAAAGATGAGGATAGGCAGCTCAAAGGTGACGCCCAGGCCGAGGATGACGGCGAGGAAGAAGCCGGTGTAGTCCTCGATGGTAATCATGTGGCTGAAGTTCTTGCCGAAGTCCTGGATGAGCACGACCATGGCGCGGGGGAGAACGTAGAGATATCCGAAGGCCGCGCCGGCGAGGAAGAGGAACACCGTGGTGGTCATGAACGGTACGACATATTTCTTTTCATGCGAGTACATGCCCGGCGAGATAAACAGCCAGAGCTGATACAGGATGAAGGGGCTGGCAAGGATGGCGCCGAAAACGAAGGATGTTTTGATGATGAGATTGAGCGCATCGGTGGGATGCGTCATGGTCATCTGCAGGTGAATGTTGAGCAGTGGCTTTTGTATGAATGTGATCAGGCGCGTGTGGAAGGCGTAGGCGACGGCACAGCCGACCAACAGATAACCGATAGACCAGAGCAGGCGATTACGAAGCTCCTCTAGGTGCTCCATCAGGCTCATGCCAGGCAACTCGGCGCGATCCGAGACAGCCTTTCGGGCGCGGCCGAATGAATCGATTGCATCAGCCATGGGCGGCAGTCTCCCGAGTGTCGGCCGGGACGTGATCGGAGGCGTCGATAGAGGGAATGGAGTCTATCAGGCCGCCGAGCGGGCCCGCGTTGCCTCCATCGCGGGAGCGCGGTGTGGGCAGGCCGGTGCTGGGCGGCATGAGGTGGAGACCGCCGGAACTGGCGATCGGAAGCGGCTCGGAAGCTGCCGGAGCGATCTCGGGTACAGTTTCCGGCACGGCTTCTATGGCTGTTTCCGTGGAATCCGCAGAGTAGGTACTGGCGGGCAGGTGCGGATGATCGGGTTCGGGCTCCAGCGAGGGTGGAACCGGCGCGGCAGCCTCCATGGCGGCGATCTGCTTTTGGCGCTCGGCCTGTTCGCTCTGGCGAAGCTCATCCTCCATCTGCATCTTGAACTCGTTGGACGCGCGGCGGAACTCGCCGATCCATTTGCCGAGTTCGCGGGCCAGCACGGGCAGCTTCTTTGGCCCGAAGAGCAAGAGTGCCAGAATGAACAGGAAGATGCTGTCGGAGAAGCTGGGCATACCGGCTTCCATCATACGTTGTGGGAGGCGCGGAGAGCGGTTTCTCCTCAGCTGTCACGCCCCCACCCGATCCATCTTCCCGCAGCAGGCCGCTGCGGGAAACCGAAAGGGCTCTTGTCCGTCCAAAGCAGAAGTTCCATTGTGCTCGTGGCGCGGCGCGCGCAGGTTTGGATGGATGCGTTTAGCCCCTCGTCTACGACAAATCGGAAATCGGCGGTCTGGAACCGGGGAAGTGAAACGAAATTGAAATACAGCAAAAACGAGAGGGCGATGGCGAAGCAGGGAGTTGGGAAGCTGAGCGTTTGCGCGTCCCTGCTGGCAGGCTGCATGGCTCTGCTTGGCTGTGGTGACTTCTTTGTCTGCCAGAAGTCCAGTTGCACGACATCAGGCTCCGGCACGTCAACGAACACGGGCGATTATGCGTACGTCTCGAACAGCACGAGCGGAGCGACGTATTTGGCGGAGTACAACATCGGCAGCGGAGCTCTGACGGCGATCTCAGGCTCGCCGTTTTCGCTGGGGTATGTGCCGGTATCGCTGAAGGTATCGCCGAACAACAGCTTCCTCTATGCAGGCTCGGCGGCTGGGGCCATCTACCTGTATACGATCGGTTCTACGGGAGCGTTGACCGCTTCCAGCAGCAACCCGGTGGCGACCACTCTCAGCGGCTCGCTGTCATCGCTGGACATCTCGCCTGATGGTGGATTTCTGTATGCCATGGACACCACGGGCCTGTTTCTTTTCCAATACTCACTGAACACCTCTACGGGAGCCATCTCCGGCTACACCAGCTTCGGGGTTCCTGGAACGGCAGGGTGCACGCTCACGGGAACGCCTGTTTCGCAAGGCTGCACGGTCAAGGTTTCTCCGGGAGGGAGCTATGTGGCCGTTGCTCTGGGCTCCGCGGGGACGGTGGTGTACCCGTACGCCGGTTCGGGAGGCATCAGTTCCGGGAGCTACACCGCTCTGATCCCCTGTTGCAGCGCAGTCGCCAGCCCTTCCGGCGATTTCTCACTGGCTTTCGACAACAACAATTATCTCTACATCGGGCGGACGCTTGCCCTGTCCTCGTACGGCAATGTGGGAACAAGCACGCCAGTGAACGAGACGAATAGCACCTATGCGAGCGGGCAGACGCCGCGAGCCGTGACACTCTCCACGAACTACAACTACGTGTACACGGCAAACGAGGGCGCGGGGACCGTTTCCGGCTTTGGACTCAGCGGCGCGGCGGTTCTGACCGCGCTCTCCGGATCGCCGTTTGCCGGGCCCACCAATGTATCCACCCTGGGCGCAGACAATACCGGCAGCTACCTCGTCGCGGTGGGTTACAACGCGAGCAGCGGCGTGCAACTCTTCAAGCCGAGCTCGGGCGTGCTGGGATCGGCTGTCGCGTCAGCAGGAACAGGTACCAACACTTCGTACCCTGCGCTTGTGGCGTTGACCCACTAGCGCCGGCGAAGGCGGAAAGCCGAAATACTGAACAACGTACACTTCTTTCGAGGTGCTTCCGGCTGCAAACCATGCTCGATAACCCGAGGGGCACACTGCTCCCATCGATTCGACAGCGCTCTTTCTTCCGGACACGCCGCGCCTTTGGCATCGTTTTCGCCGCGTCGTTGCTGCTCGGCGGCTGTGCACGGCTGCACAGGGAACCCGAAGGAAAATACGTTTATGTGACGGCGAAGCAGGCCTATCTGCGCGACCGGGTAGCGGCTGTGTCGAACCGGACCGGCGAGGTGCAGAACGGCGAGAAGCTCAGGGTGCTGGACCGGGCGAGGCGCATGATCAAGGTGCGTTCGCCGCGGGGTGAGGTGGGCTGGATTGAGGAAACCAAGACCGCCGACCAGGATCTCGCCGACCAATTCGACGCGCTCAAGACCAAGCATTCCAATGATGCGGTGGTTGCGTCAGCGGCGACCCGCGATGAGGTGTACCTGCATATCTCACCCGGCCGCGAGACCGATAAGTTTTTCCGCCTGGCGGAGGGCGAGAAGCTGAATCTGCTGGCGCGTGCCACGGTTTCCAAGCCCAGCAGCCCGGGAGCTTCAGGGTCCGTAGCCGCACCGGCGACGGCAGCCAAGGGCGGCAAAGGTAAAGCCGCGAGCGGCGATGCAGGCGTGGGGAGCAGCTTCGGTCCTGCGCCGCCCGTGATGGAGGACTGGTGGCTGGTGCGCGACGGCAAAGGCGAGATCGGCTGGATCTATGCGCGCATGATGGATGTGGACGAGCCGGATGCCCTGGCACGCTATGCGGAAGGCCAACGGATTGTGGGGGCATATGTGCTGGCGCATGCGGAGGACCCGGAATCGAACATCGTGAGCAATGGGCAAACGGTAACCAGCATTCCGGAGTACGTGACGGTGCTTTCACCGTTCAAAGCAGGACTGCCGTACGACTTCAATCAATTGCGCGTGTTCTCCTGGAACGTGAAGAAGCATCGCTACGAAACAGCGTTCCGGCAGCGGAACATTGCGGGCTACCTCCCGGTCGTGGTTTCCACCAATACCAACCCCTACGAGAAGGGCGTGCTCGGAACCACTCCGCTGCCATCGTTCAGCTACCGCGTGTTGTCCGGTGATGTGCCCATTCCTGTGCCGGACAGCGTCACGGGTGCGGTGACTCCAAGCAAGACGATCACCAAGGTATACCGGCTGGAAGGCAGCAACTGCTACCGGATCTGGCCACCGGACCAGGCGACGCCGCTGGAGGCGCACCCGGATCCCGTGGCGGAAAAGAAGGATAAGCACAAGCACTGATGGCGGCCAGAACCACCTGAACCTGCTCCGCGGGATTCCCTACCCGGCGTAGAAGCGGCGGATGGCCTCAACGACCGTATCCACTTCGTCTTCGCGAAGCTCAGGGTAGATCGGAAGCGCGAGAACTTCTTGCGCGGCGCGTTCTGCGACAGGAAAGTCGCCCAGCCGGTAACCCAGGAAGCGAAGGCTCTCCTGCTGATGCAGCGGCAGCGGGTAGTAGACCTCGCTGCCGATCCCATGCCCAGCGAGGAAGGCACGCAGCGCATCGCGGCGCGGGACGCGGATGACGTACTGATGAAAGACGTGCTCGGCGCGAGGATCGGTCCAGGGGAGAACGACACCGTCTACCGTCGTGTCGCCGGTCAGACCGGCATCCGCGAAGAGATCGTCATATCGTGCTGCCAACTCCCGACGCCGGGCATTGCCGGCCTCGACGCGGCCTAGTTTGACCAGCAGGACGGCTGCCTGGATCGTGTCGAGGCGGGAATTCCAGCCGACTTCGTCGTGGTAGTAGCGGCGGCGCATGCCGTGGGTCCGGAGCATGCGCATGCGTTCGGCGAGGGCGCCGCTCGCGGTGGTGACGAGTCCGGCGTCGCCGTAGGCGCTCAGATTCTTGGTGGGGTAGAAGCTAAACGCGGCGGCATCGCCCAGGGCTCCGGCGGCGGTGCCGTTCCAGCGAGCGCCGAAAGCCTGCGCCGCATCCTCAATCACTGCCAGATTGTGCTGCCTGCCGAGCGCATTCAGTGCGTTCATGTCGGCGCACTGGCCAAAGAGGTGCACAGGCAGGAGGGCTTTGAGCGGCGCCTGCTCGCGAGCATGGCGCTCCAGCGCTTGTGCGGCGGAGTGCGGCGACAGGTTGAAGGTTCGTTCGTCAATGTCCGCGAGTACCGGCGTGGCTCCGGCGCGAAGAATCGAACTGACGGTGGCGAAGAAGCTGAAGGGAGTGGAAAGAACTGCGTGGCCGGGACCGATGCCTAGACCGGCGAGTGCCAGCCAGAGCGCGTCCGTACCGCTCCCGCAGCCGATACCCTGGCTTGCGCCGCAAAACTCGGCGGCGGCCGTTTCGAACTGAGCGACCTCCGGGCCGAGCACAAAGCGCTGCGAGACGCAAACAGCTTCGATCGCAGAAAGCACCGTGTCGCGGATAGCGGCAAACTCGCGGGAAAACTCCAGCATCGGAACAGATTGCAGGTTGTTTATCCGCACAGTGGTCCTCGTTCCGTTATGGTATTCCCGAGCTGGTGCTGTCGCTCGGAACGCTTCGGTTCTGAGGAGTTAATGTTCTTGCGAGGTAGCCCTGTACGTTTGTAGATTTTGGGCCCTACTGGGTTCCTCGTCCGGCAGCGGCGGGGTTTGCTGTTCGGGGGCAATGAAATCTTTCAGCTAATGGAAAAAGGAGATCGGCCATGGATTCCAAGCCGGCACAGAATATTCAGGACACTTTCTTAAATACCGTTCGAAAAGACAAGAGCCCTATCACGATCTACCTTGTGAGCGGCGTCAAGCTGACCGGGCGTATTCGCTCGTTCGACAAGTATTCGGTGCTGCTGGAAAACAACGCCCAGGAACAGCTGATTTTCAAGCATGCAATCTCCACCGTGGTGAGCGGCCGCGCCACAACACATGGAGAGGGCCGCCCCGGACTGACCGAGTCGCGGGGCTCCATTCCTGTGGCCGTCAGCCTGCCCGAACACGGCTGACGCAAAATACACCCAGACTGGCAAGACACCAATGCCCGGTAAGTCCGCTTTCAAACCTGAACCGCTCGACGGACGCGCACATGCTGCTCCCGGCCAGACGGCGAGCATGGACGTGCCTGACCTGCGCGAGGAGGCACTGCTTCGTTCCCGGCAGCGCGCTTCGAGGGAAAAGGCCGTGCTCGTGGCGGTTGAGTTTACAGGCGCGCGCCGGCGGCTTAGCCCCGTTGTGCTGCAGGCACGCGCTGCCGCCCGTTTGACAGATCGGGTGCAGATGGAGAAGGACGGCGAGCACGGGCTCACCGAGGACCCGCCCAGTTCGTCAGGGTGGCGAAATGCAGAGACCGAGCCTGACTTCGAGGCGTCACTGGCCGAGTTTCAGGAGCTGGCCCGCTCGGCGGGCGCGACGATCAGCGCCGTGCTGGTGCAGCGGCGGCTGAAGCCGGAGCCGGCCACGCTGGTCGGCGGCGGCAAGCTCGATGAGATCGTGGCCACCGTTGCGAGCACCGGAGCGAGCCTGGTGCTGTTTGACCACGATCTGACTCCGACGCAAGCCAGAAACGTGGAGGCGCGGCTGCCCTGTACCGTCATTGATCGCACCCAGCTCATTCTGGATATTTTCGCGCGGCACGCACGAACGCGCGAAGGTATGTTGCAGGTGGAACTCGCTCAGTTGGAGTACCAGCTGCCGAGACTGGCAGGCCGGGGTAAGTCGATGTCGCAGCTGGGCGGCGGTATCGGCACTCGCGGACCGGGTGAAACGCAGCTGGAGACCGATCGCCGCAAGATCAATCTGCGGCTGGACCGGATACGCCTTCAACTGGAGGCGGTTCGACGAATTCGCCGCCAGCAGCGCGGGCGGCGTGAGGCCGTGCCTGTGCCTACGGTAGCGCTGGTGGGCTACACGAATGCGGGTAAGAGCACATTGTTCAATGCACTGACCGGGGCAGATGTGCTGGAGTCTGCGCGCATGTTCGCGACGCTCGACCCAAAGCTGCGGCAGTTGACTCTGCCTTCCCGGCGCAAGGTCCTGCTCTCCGACACGGTGGGGTTTCTCCGCGACCTGCCCCATAGCCTGGTGACAAGTTTTCGCGCGACGCTGGAAGAGGTGGAGCGCGCCGAGTTGCTTCTGCACGTGCGCGATGCGGCCAGCCCTACACTGAGCGAACAGCGTGTACAGGTGGAAGCCGTGCTCAACGAGATGGGCGTGGGCGGCAAGCCGACGCTGCAATTGCTGAACAAAATCGATCTGCTGCAGAGTGGCGCGGAGTTTGGCGCTGGCGAGATCCCGGTCTCAGGAAAGACGGGCCAGGGACTTGGACCGTTGTTGGAAGCTATCGACGCGGCGCTTACGGCGGACCCGCTGCTGGAGGTCCGGTTTCGCATCCCGCAGGGCGAGGGGCGCGTGCTGGCGGCCCTGGAACGCGGCGCTACCCTTTCCGCCCAGCGGTTTGAAGGGAACTTGGTGTACTTGACGGCGCTGGGACCCGCATCACTGCTCCATCGTTATGAACGCTATCGCTTGCGCGATGGCAGGGAGAGCGGTCCGGGGAACGATCCAGGAGAGAAGAACTTGGCAGGAGAAACAATACAGGCCGCCTGAATGCGGGGAGCAGAGGTGGGGTCCCCGGATCACGCGGCCTGCATGACCCGAACGGGTCTTGGCTGGTGACACTATTGTAACTCGCTTGGAAGCGGCCGACAGAAAATCCAAGCAGTACAAGCAGTATTGGTGCGAACGGGCGGATCGGTTATCGGACATTCCTCGGATTGCCGGCTCCGGCTTTGACGCTCCTAAGGCACGTTTGTTACAACTAAGGGGTACCAACCCCTTCCTTTTGCGACATTTCACCCTGTTCGCAGGCGGGCGAGAGGCGGAAACACTTGCCCTCACCGTGGTACCAGAGCTTGCATGGATATTCTGAATCAACTTGGCGGTCTTCTGCTCGGCTCTGTGCCGACGATTGTGTTGTTCCTGCTGCTGGTGGTCGCGTACAACCTGCTGGTTCAGGGTCCGCTGAATCGCACGCTGGAGGAACGGCGCGAACGTACCACCGGCGCGGTGGAACAGGCACGTGGCGCCATTTCTGCCGCTGAAGCGGAGACAGCGGTGTATGAAGACAAGCTGCGGTCCGCGCGTGGAGAGGTGCAGGCGGAGCGCGAAAAGCGTCTGCAGGCGTTGCGCGTGGAGCGCGAGGAGGCCCTGCGGGCCGCTCGTGAAATCGCGCAGGAGCGGGTGCGCACGGCCAAGGCCGAGATCGAAGCGGCCGCCCAGGTGGCGCGCCAGCAAATTGAAGGCGCCGCTGCACAACTGAGTGACAGCGTGATGCGGGCGGTACTGCCCCCAGGCACGAGCCTGGCGGAGGCGCGCCAGTGATCGTGAAGCCGCTGCTATCGGATCGAAGAATCGCCAGGAAGAAACGCTGCTTTTTCCCACACGGCGTGCCGCTTCGTGGTCTTTCGCTCTTCTTTGGGCTTGTGCTGCTGGGGGCGGGCCCGGGGTACATGCCCAGCGCTCACGCGGCGGTGCTGCTGCAGCAGGCACCGCCGACAGGCGGTGAGCAGTCCGCTCCGGAGGCGCAGGCTCCGGAGAAGAAGGAAGAAGTCAAAGACGAGAATGCGGAGTATCGCAACTCGCCGGCGGTGCAGAAGCTCGGTCACATGCTTGGCATGAGCACCGAGACGGCAGCCACCACGTTCACGGTTTTGAACTTCGCCGTGCTCTGTGTGCTGGTAGGCATGTTCCTTCTGAAGGCCCTGCCGAAAGCGTTTCGCAAGCGGACAACCGACATTCAGAAGAAGCTGGTGGATGCACGCACCGCGACCGAAGAGGCCACTGCGCGGCTGAATGCGGTGGAGACGCGGCTGGGCAAGCTGGACGCGGAGATTGCCGCCATGCGCACGCAGGCAGAGGCCGCAGGCGTGCGCGATGAGAAGCGGATTCGGGCAGGGATCGAAGACGAGAAGGCGAAAATTGTTGCAGCAGCCGACGCGGAGATCCAAGCCGCCACGGCGGTGGCTCGGCGGCAGATCGGGCAGTATGCGGCCGAGCTTGCTGTAGAGCAGGCGGCACGGAAGCTGGTCGTGACCGCGGAGACGGATCGCCTGCTGGTAAAGAACTTTGCGGAACGTCTGGGCGGCGGGAATGGAGGCGGAAACTAATGGCTGTCGTCGATCTCCGCTATGCGCGCGCGTTTGCCGCCGTCGTGGATGAGCAGAAGCTGGACCGGGACGCGGTGCAGTCGCAGCTTGCGGATTTTGCTGCTACGTTGCGCGACAACCCTGAGCTGCGCGAGGTGCTGGAAAACCCTTCTATCCCAGAGCCGCAGAAGCTGCGCGTGCTGGATGCGATTGCAGGCCGGCTGGGGATGCCGGGAGCGGTGCGGAATTTTCTGGCGGTCATCACGCATCATGGCCGTCTGCCGGAGCTGAACGACATTCTGCTGGCATACCATGCCGAAGCCGATCAGGAGTCGCTGATCGCCGTAGCGGAGATCACCACGGCCCGTCCGCTGGAGGCTGGCGACCGCGCGATGCTGGAGCAGGAAGTCGGCCGTTTGGCCGGTGGACAGCGGGTGCGGGCCACCTATCATGAGGATCCGAGTCTGCTGGGCGGCGCCATCGTGCGGCTGGGGTCGACCGTATACGATGGCTCAATTCGCGCCCAGCTGCAACAAATGAAGCAGCGCTTGATGGCTGCGCAGGTTTAGAGACTGTCCGCAGCGGCGGACAGGTGTTTTGAGAGCAGAGGAAACGGCATGGCAACGATTCAGGCAAATGAGATTACGGAGCTGCTTCGCCAGCAGATCGAGAACTATGAGCAGCGCATCCAGGTGGACGAGGTCGGGACCATCGTGACGCTGGGCGATGGCATTGCGCGTGTGCATGGGCTGGACAAGGTGATGGCCGGGGAGCTGATCGAGTTTCCGCACGGCGTGGCCGGCCTGGCCATGAACCTGGACGAAGATCAGGTGGGCGCGGTGCTGCTGGGCGACTACACCGAGCTGAACGAGGGCGATCAGGTCAAGCGTACCGGCAAGATCATGAGCGTGCCTGTGGGCGAGGCGCTGATCGGCCGCGTGGTGAACGCGCTCGGTCAGCCTATCGACGACAAGGGTCCCATCAACACCGATCAGACCCTGCCGGTGGAGCGGCTGGCGCCCGGCGTGATTGCGCGCCAGTCGGTGACCGAGCCGATGTATACCGGCGTGAAAGCCATCGATGCGATGATCCCGATCGGCCGCGGGCAGCGCGAGCTACTGATCGGCGACCGCCAGACCGGCAAGACCGCCGTGGCGCTGGATACAATCATCAACTCGGCCAAAAACGACCTGATCTGCATCTACTGCGCGATCGGGCAGAAGCGTTCATCGGTCGCCGGTGTGGTGCAGACGCTGGAGCAGTACGGCGCGATGGCCTACACCATTGTGGTCGCGGCCACGGCGTCCGAGCCGGCGCCGATGCAGTACCTTGCACCGTTCGCGGCCACTGCCATGGGCGAGTACTTCCGCGACAACGGTAAACACGCGCTCATCATCTATGACGATCTTTCCAAGCATGCGGCTTCCTACCGCGAGATCTCCCTGCTGCTGCGCCGGCCGCCGGGGCGCGAGGCCTATCCGGGCGACGTGTTCTACCTGCACTCGCGGCTGCTGGAGCGCTCGTCCAAGCTGTCCAAGGAGAACGGCGGCGGCAGCCTGACCGCGCTGCCGATCATCGAGACGCAGGCCGGCGACGTGTCGGCGTACATTCCGACCAACGTGATCTCGATCACCGATGGGCAGATTTTTTTCGAGACCGATCTGTTCAACGCAGGCGTGCGGCCGGCCGTGAACGTGGGTCTTTCGGTATCGCGCGTGGGCTTTGCTGCGGCGATTAAGGCGACCAAGCAGGTGGGCTCGACGCTGAAGCTGGATCTGGCGCAGTATCGCGAGCTGGCGGCGTTTGCGCAGTTCGGTTCCGATCTGGACAAGGTCACGCAGAACCAGCTGAACCGCGGCGCGCGTCTGACCGAGCTGCTGAAACAGCCGCAGTTCCAGCCGCTGACGGCGTCTCAGCAGGTGGCCATGTTGTTTGCCGGTACGCAGGGCCTGCTCGACGATTTGGAGGTCAAGGATATCCGCGCGTTCGAAGACGGCTATTATCCGTTCCTCGACTCGGCGCATCCGGACATTCTTTCCGACATCGCTACCAAAAAGGCACTCGACGACGACATCAAGAAGCGGCTTACGGATGCGATCAACGAGTACAAAGGAAACTTCCTGGCCGGCCTGAAGGAAAGGGCAGGCGGAGACCAGAAGCAGTCGCAGACCACACCGGCGACGGCGATGGCAGGTAACAAGTAAGCGATGGCGAACGTACTCGATCTTCGGCGGCGCATCCGCAGTGTGAAGAACACGCGCCAGATTACCAAGGCCATGAAGATGGTTTCAGCGGCCAAGCTGCGCCGCGCGCAGGAGCGCGCGCTGCAGGCGCGGCCCTACGCGCAGATGCTTACCAATGTGCTGGAGTCGCTGGTGCGGCGCACCGACCTGTTCGACGAGGCGACCGGCGACGTAATGCACCCGCTGCTGGTAGAGCGCGAAGAGAAGAACGTGCTGGTGCTGGTCGTCGCCGGGGATAAAGGCTTTGCTGGCGGCTTCAACTCGAATATCGGCAAGGCCGCGCAGAAGTTCATCGACGAGCGCCGGGCGAGGGGGCAGAACATCGATCTGGAGCCGATCGGCAAGAAGGCCATCGGTCTGTACAAGCGGCGCTTTCCTGCGGCCAGCTACGAGCACAAGGAAGAGCACTACGACAATGACCTGGCCACGCATATCGAGGACATTCGTCACCGCGCAGCGCCGGTGGAGGTTGTTGCCGAACATGCGGACATGCTGCTGAAGACCGACATCATGGCTGTGTCCGCGATGGCGCACTCCATCATCGAGCGCTACGAACGCGCCGAAATCGATGCGGTGTACCTGGTGTACAACGAGTTCAAGTCGGTCATCCAGCAGCGGCTGGTGGTGGAAAAACTGCTGCCCATCCGGAAACTGGGTACCCAGGAGATCACTGCGGCCGAGGTGATGACTGAAGAGCAGAAGGAAGCGGCCGGCAAGGCAGCGCAGGAAGCCGGCATCTCGCTGAATGTGCCGGAAGAGACCGTGGCCGAACAGGAAGCGAAGAAGTTCGGGACTTCGGAGGTGGATTACATCTTCGACCAAGCCCCCGAGCGGCTGTTTCGCCACCTGATGCCGCGCTACATCACGACGCAGATTTTTCACGCGCTGCTGGAGTCCATCGCGGCTGAGCACGCGGCGCGCATGACCGCAACGGATGCGGCCACCAAGAATGCGGGCGAGCTGATCGACAAGCTGAGCCTCACCATGAACCGAGTGCGGCAGGCGGCGATCACCAAGGAAATTATCGAGATCGTCTCAGGAGCGGCGGCGTTGTAGAGACGATCCCACGGCGGTCTGTCGAGTAAGGCGAACATGGTTCCGCCCCGGCGACGATGAAGTGTTTGAGGAAGTTCGGAGCAAGGATTTATGGCAGAGAACATTGGCAAGGTAATCAGCATCAGCGGACCGGCGGTGGACGTGCAGTTCGACGAATCGCACATGCCGCCCATCTATCAGGCACTGCGCATTGTGGGCGAGGGTTTTGTCACACCGAACCCGGTTGATGTGGTCGTGGAGGTGCAGCAGCACCTGGGCGAGGGCCGCGTGCGCTGCATCGCCATGGTCGCGACCGAAGGAATGGTACGCGGCATGAAGGCCATCGACACTGGGGCCGGGATCACGGTGCCGGTGGGCCGCGAGACGCTGGGCCGGGTGCTGAACGTGCTGGGGGAGCCGGTGGACGAGCTGGGCCCGGTGAATGCCAAGGTGCACATGCCCATTCATCGTCAGGCGCCGCGCTTCGATGAGCAGTCGACATCGGAAGAGATGTTCGAAACCGGCGTGAAGGTCATCGACCTGATCCTGCCGTTCTTGAAGGGCGGCAAGATCGGCCTGTTCGGCGGCGCGGGTGTGGGCAAGACGGTTGTGATCCAGGAGCTCATCAACAACGTGGCGCTGCAGCATGGCGGGTACTCGGTGTTTGCCGGCGTGGGCGAGCGCACGCGCGAGGGCAACGATCTGTGGCACGAGTTTCAAGACTCCGGCGTGATCGACCTCAAGCAGCTGGACAAGAGCAAAGCCGCGCTGGTGTACGGACAGATGACCGAGCCGCCGGGAGCGCGTCTGCGCGTGGCGCTTACCGGTCTTACCGTCGCCGAGTACTTCCGCGACGAAGAGGGCGCGGACACGCTGCTATTCATCGACAATATTTTCCGCTTCACGCAGGCTGGTTCGGAAGTATCGACACTGCTGGGCCGCATGCCCTCGGCTGTGGGCTACCAGCCAAACCTTGCGACCGAAATGGGCGAGCTGCAGGAGCGCATCACCTCCACCAAGAAGGGGTCCGTCACCTCGGTGCAGGCAGTGTATGTGCCTGCAGATGACATCACCGATCCAGCGCCGGCAACCACCTTCGCGCATCTGGATGCGACGATGCTGCTATCACGTCCGCTCTCCGAGCTGGGTATCTATCCCGCCGTGGACCCGCTGACTTCGACGTCGCGTATTCTCAGCGCACGCATCGTCGGCCAGGAGCACTACGATGTTGCGCAGGGTGTGAAGCGCATCCTTCAGCGCTACAAGGACCTGCAGGACATCATCGCAATTCTGGGCATTGACGAGCTTTCGGAAGAAGACAAGTTGACCGTGTCGCGCGCGCGCAAGGTGCAGCGCTTCCTGTCGCAACCCTTCCATGTGGCGGAGATCTTTACCGGCATCCCCGGCGCCTACGTCAAGGTTGAGGATACGGTGCGCAGCTTCAAGGAAATCATTGACGGCAAGCACGATGACATTCCCGAGCAGGCGTTCTACCTAAAAGGCGGTATCGAGGACGTGCTGGCGGCTGCGGAGAAGATGAAGGCAAGCGCATAGGAGCAGCGATCAGGGTATAGGGCTCAGGGTTTAGAAAGCGGCCTGAAGCCAGTTGGGGAAGAATGGCAGAGACACCAAATCACGATGGCTTGCTCGCGGTGCGGCTGGTAACCCCCGACCGTGTGCTGCTGGATGCGACCGCGACGGCGGTGGAACTGCCGTCCATGGCGGGTTATATGGAGACGCTTTACGGCGCTGCTCCTTTGCTCGCGGAACTGGGAGCGGGCGAGGTGCGGCTGCATGGCGGCTCTGCGGGGGAGCAGGTCTATTTCGTGGCGTGGGGCTTTGTCGAGGTGCTGCCGGAGCGGGTCACCATTCTGGCGGAAACCGCGTTGCACCCGAATGAGATCGACGCCGGCGCGGCGCAGCAGGAGTTGCAGCACGCGCAGGAGCTCTGGAACCAGGCGGGTGACGATCAGGCCAAGTACGACGAGGCGAATGCGGAGACGCGTGTTGCCGAGCAGAAGCTGGCCTCGTCCCAAGGCAAGCATTAGGCCGTCGTTCAGCAGCTCCTTTGCTTCTTTCAAGTACGGCGGCCACGAGCAGTCCCTCTGCTCATAGCGGACGAAAGTTGCATGCGCGGAGTCCGGCTCGCCCCTTAATGCGACATCTGCGTTGCGACAAAACCTCGCTGTTTGTACTGCTCCCGAAGGGGACTCTACGCGAGGGGAGTGGCCACGCGTTGAGGATGGAAGCCATGCAACCGAAGTGCAATGCATTTCTGCGTGCGGTGCGCACATTATGGACGACAGGAGATACGTTTCCGTGTCGGCAGAAGTGTTTGCAAAAGTAGGCGGCAGACGTGAGCACTCCCCAACGGCGAGGCTCTCCCGCCGAATATGTGCGCTGCAACATGGCAGCGATGAGGGTCAATCGCTAGTGGAGTTTGCGCTGACGCTTCCTGTGATGCTGCTGGTCGTGACGGGCCTGTGCGCCTTTGCGATCGCGATGAACAGCTACCTGCAATTGACAGATGCGGTCAATGTCGCCGCTCGCCAACTGGCGATCAGCCGCGGCCTGTATCTGGATCCGTGCGCCCAGGCTACCTCCGCATTTTATGCGGCGGCTCCGCTGCTGACCAAGAGCAGCCTGAACTTCAAGTACACGCTGAACGGAACTGCGTATTCTGGAACCTCCTGCAACAGCTCAAGTTATACGAGCGGGGCGGCCGGCAATCTGTCGCAGGGATCCACGGCAACGATGCAGGTGACGTACACGTTCAACTTGAAGGTGTATGGAGCCACTTACATCTCCAATGGCCTCATGACTGCGCAAACTTCGGAGATGGTGCAATGATCCAAGCCCTTTTCAGGAGAGCGCGGTTCTTTCGCGCGGAGCAGAGGGGGCAGGCGCTGCCGGTGATTGCGCTGATGCTGGTGGTCATCATCGGCATGTGCGGTTTCAGTGTGGATACCGGCCGGGCCTTCCTCATTCATCGGCAGCTACAAGCAGCGACGGATGCTGCCGCGATGGCGGGCGCGTCGGTATTGCCCGGAAGCACCGCAGTTGCCACGGCGAACTCATACAGCGCCCTAGCGGGAAACGCAAACGCACGCAGCAGTCTTTCGGGCGCGACAATGGTCAGCGGCTATCCGAAGGTGGTCTGCCTGTCCACGCTGACCAACCAAGGCATGGCGTGCTCCTCACCGGGGAACGGGAACGCTGTGGTGGTGAAGGAGCAGATCCCACTCAAACTCATCTTCCTGCAGGTGGTGGGGCTTAAGACAATCACAATAGCCGCCAGCTCGACTGCGTCGATGGCGGGAGGCCCGAGCCGCCCTCCTTACAATGTAGCGATCATCGTGGATACGTCAGGGTCGATGAACGACACGGACAGCGACAGCAATTGCAACTCCACGCGCATCAGCTGCGCGCTTGCCGGCATGCAACAGCTCTTGGGAGCGCAACAGCCCTCGGGAGGAGGATTGACGCCCTGCTCGCCGAGTCTCTCCACGTGTGGCACCGCGGACAACACCGGGAACTACGCCACTGCGGTCGACCGTGTTGCCCTGTACACCTTCCCCGGGCTGGCCTCTGCGACCGATGCGCAACACGAATACGATTGCAGCGGGATTACACCAGCCGCTTCCCTCTATACAGACGGCCCGTCCCCGGGCCAGAACATGCCGGTTTACAAAGTGGTGGATTACTCGTCGAACTACCGAACAAGCGATAGCGCCACCACACTGAATACGTCCTCGAACCTAGTCAAGGCACTGGGGGGGAACAGCAACTGCACTGGACTTCAAGCCGGCCTGAAGACGGGAAAGAACCTCCGAAGTTATTCTGCAGGGGCTATGTACGCAGCGGGATTGGATCTTATCAACCTGCAGTCGACCTATCCCAAATCGCAAGGTATCGTCATCATCATTATGGATGGCGACATGAACGCTCCGCCGGGAGATTTTCCGAACGCTTCCACGACGTCGGGAGTCTATCCTTCCAGCAAGAATGAATGTGCGCAGGGGGTGGCGCTGGCCTCGTACGCTACCAACTACAACGTACTCGTCTACACAGTCGCGTATGGTGCGACCTCGAGCGGCTGTACTACGGACTCCTCAGGTATCACGCCATGCCAGATGGTCCAGCAGATGGCTTCGGGATCTCAGTATTTCTACTCGGACTATACGGCGACCGGAGGCTCGAGCAATTGCATCTCGGCTGCACATTCCACCACCGGCCTGTCCTCGATCTTCCAGCAAATTCTGACCAACCTGTCTCCGGGACGACTCATTCCGGACAATACAACCTAAGGCGATTCGCTCTTGCAAGGTCACGGATTTCACCACAGATCTGTGGGTTATTTTGTGTGGCAAGTTATGGAGACAAAGGGTTAAAAAGAGTGACCAAATCTGAAGTGGGTGTGTGGGTTTGATCGTTCGCCTTTGCCGCGCGGAAGTGCTATCGCTCTGATTGAAACCTCACGAGAGTCTTGGCAAAGACAGCCTAGCGATGATCGGCGCAGACCTAAACATCGCTCGAGACACGAAGCGGATTCACTCTCTTCCCACGAAAGAAGAATGATGCTTGTCTATTTCGCTCTCATTCTTCAGCCTTGTTCTTTTCGGCATGGGTAACGCCAACTTCGCCTCGGTGGTGAACTCGTTTTGACATGGTTTTCGCACCACCATACCGCAAAAGAAGGCACCAATCTATTTCCTTTCTCGCCTGGCGGTGACCAGCGGCTGATATCCTCAGCTGTCGCGCTTTCACGGGAGAGACCTCAATGGCAGGGCAACAAGACGTGGGTGTGGTCGGAGCGGGAACCATGGGCAACGGCATCGCGCATGTGCTGGCGCGCGCCGGCCTGCCGGTGCTGCTGTTCGACGCGAGCTTCGAGGCCGTGGAGCGCGGGCTCGCGGCAGTACGCACCAACCTGGACCGCGAAGCCGCCAAAGGCAGGGTCGATCCGGCAGAGGTGCCGGCCATCTACGCGCGCATTCGTCCGCTGGTGTCTCTGGACGAGATGCGAGACTGCACCGTGGTGATTGAGGCAGCCACGGAGCGGCTGACGGTCAAACAAACCCTCTTTCGTGAGCTCGATGGCCTGCTCGCGCCCAAGGCCATCCTGGCGTCGAATACGTCTTCCATCTCGATCACCAAGCTTGCGGCTGGTACTCACCGCGCCGACCGCGTGATCGGAATGCACTTCTTCAACCCTGTACCCATGATGGCCCTGGTCGAGGTCATTCGCGGGCTACAGACGTCGGACGCAACCTACGAAGCTGTTAGAACGCTGGCGCTGCATATGGGAAAGACGCCGGTGGAGGTGAACGACGCCGCCGGTTTCGTTTCCAACCGGGTCTTAATGCCGTTGTTGAACGAGGCCATGTTCACGGTGATGGAAGGCGTCGCTTCGGCGGAGGCGGTCGACCAGGTGTTCCGGCTGGGAATGGCGCATCCCATGGGTCCGCTGGCACTGGCCGACTTCATCGGACTGGATGTCTGCCTGGATATCATGCGCGTGCTGGAGGACGGGCTGGGTGACCCGAAGTACCGGCCCTGTCCGCTGTTGATTCGCATGGTGGACGCCGGATGGCTGGGAAAGAAGTCGGGGAGGGGATTTTTCCGGTACGGAGAAGCAGGAGGCCGGGAGTAGGAACAGCCGGTAGGATGGAACAAAGGACGACGGGAGGAGGGAGACGCGCGTGGTGACGGAGCTGTACTTCGAAGACTTGCAACCGGGGATGAAGTTTCCATCGATCCGGACGTACAAGGTTACAGCGGAGGAGATCAAGGAATTTGCCGAGCGCTACGACCCGCAGCCGTTTCACCTGGATGAGGCCGCTGGCGAAAGCTCGTTTTTCAAAGGTCTGGCTGCGTCAGGCTGGCTTACGGCGGCCATCGTGATGCGCCTGCGGGTGGAGTCGATCCGCATCGCCGGCGGCATGATCGGGGCCGGGGTGGAGGAGATACGCTGGATGCAGCCGGTGCGGCCGGGCGATGTCCTACGCACCGAGGCGGAGATTCTGAATGTGCGGCCCTCCAGTTCGAGGCCGACCTACGGTGTGGTTCGTTCCCGGACCACAGTGTTCAACCAGCGCGATGAAATGGTGATGCGCTCGGTGGTGAACTTCCTTGCGCCGCTGCGAAACCGCGAGCCGGCCGTGGAGCGCTGACGCGCGGAGGGCGGAGGCCGGCCAGGTGTTGAAGCGGGTACCTGGCGGTAGGCTCGAAACTCCACAGTGGCGCGGCGTACTCTGAAATAGCTGTGCGGATGACGGTGCTAGCGTCGGGCTCCAAGGGCAACTCTGCGGTGATCGCCGCAGGGTCTACGCGCCTGCTGGTGGATGCCGGGCTGAGTTGCCGGGAGATCCTGAAGCGCATGGCCGATGCCGGCGAAGATCCTGAGGGGCTCGACGCGATCCTGATCACGCATGAGCATCTGGATCATGTTGCCGGTCTGTCTGTGCTGGCACGGCGGCTGAAGGTGCCGGTGTTCTTTACCGAGCCGACCCACCGGGCCTGGGTGCGCATGGTGACGCCGCGGCGCACCATGACCTATGCAAAGTGGCTGGAAC
This sequence comes from uncultured Acidobacteriaceae bacterium, assembly GCA_964246235.1. GTDB lineage: Bacteria > Acidobacteriota > Terriglobia > Terriglobales > Acidobacteriaceae > Granulicella. Next base: position 12,733 of record CAXTPR010000005.1, on the reverse strand, counting down.
ACCTGCAGCGCGAGAAGGAAGAACGTGCAGCGCACTTCGAAGCGGCGGTCGCCCGCATGCCTGCACACGTGCTGATGGGAAATACGCTCGCCGAGCCCGAAACGGACGTGGAACACTACACCCTGGCCACTTTGCCGGAGTCCCCCGAGGGCGAGGCGCTTGCGGACCTGTACGCGGAAGCGGGTGCTCCAGATGGGCCTGAGCCGAATGAGCCTGCGCCGTGCGAATCTGAGGACACCCAGGCGGTTGCCAGGGTGGATCCTGCCTTCCTGCCGGCGGTGGAGTATTTTCGCGCCGGGCAGCGATTTACGGTGGGGGAGATCGACATTCATCCCTTCACGATCCCGCACGACGCGGCGGACCCCTGCGGGTTCGTGTTTCACGCTCGCTCCGAGTCCATCCGGATGGCCATTGCGACCGATCTGGGATACATCCCACCGAATGTCAAGATGGCCCTGCGCGATGTGGATGTGCTGCTGCTGGAGAGCAATCACGACTTGGAAATGCTGAAAGATGGACCATATCCATGGTCGGTGAAGCAACGCGTGCTGTCCAGGGTCGGTCACCTGTCCAATGACGCGGCGGCGGAGTTCTTGCTGCGCGACTACGACGGTGGGGCGCACACCATTGTCCTGGGCCACCTGAGCGAGCAGAACAATCTGCCGGAGTTGGCGCGGCTGGCGGCGGAACAGGCCATCGGCGACCGCATGACGCTGCTGGGAAACCGCATTCTGCTGGCACAACAGGGTGAAGCGTTGCCGCCCATTTGTCTTTGAGGTCTGGTCTTCAGGATTCCAGTGCAGGACCTGCTCTTGGTATGCTCCTGGTACACAGCCTGAACCTTTTCGGAATGCTACGAATCGGATAAAATCAAGGTACCCGATGCCCATCACTCCGTACATCCGGCGCGCGCGCGGCCAACGAACGGATACATGCAACGATCAGGTGGTGGGGGCGATCCTTTCCGGCTGGCGGTACGATATTTCGAGCGTGCCCAAGGACCTGCGCGGCGATTATGAGACCCACCTCGCTGAGTGCCCGCACTGCCGGCGGCGTCAGCGGGTGCATCGCACCGTGGATGTTCTCCTGTTGGCTGCTTTCACGCTGACCTTGACCGCCTTCCTGCTGGCGGCGTTGCTCGTGCACCGGCTGGAAGCCTACGGCCACATCAGCACCCTGCATGTCCACTTGCATGCGGCGGAAGACACGGGAGCTCTGGCGCGTGTGCCTGCCAGCATCACAATGAGCCTGCAGGCAGTTTCGCTTTGCGGTATTTTCGTTTCCATGCTGCTCTGGCTGCTGGTTGCCTTGGCCACGCCCGTGCCGAGCATGCTTTCGGAAATGTTTCGCGCGCGTCACTCGCGCAACCACCCAGAAGAACTGAATAAGCAAGCCGCCTGAGCCCGTCACGTGAAGTGTAAGAGCGTCCGAAGGACCCTTCATCCTTGAGCGAGTCCGTTGAACAGGCTGTGCCAGCCGCCCCTGAGCCGCCCGCAGTTGGCCAGGCGCCCCCAGGGAAGGAGAAGTCGGAGTCGCTGCTGGACTATCCGGCTACGTACCTGCTGCTGGCGGTCAACTTCCTCGTCTTTGGACTGATGTTTTCTTCCGGACCGGTTCCTCAGCTCTGGCATGAGTCGGCGCACGGCAGTGGAGCGACTTACTGGGGCATCCTCAATGCGCCGTTTGACCGCATCGCGATCGACCGTTTTGGAGGCTCCGCGACAGACTTGATCCTGCTCTACGGGCAGTGGTGGCGGCTGCTCACGGCCACGTTCGTGCATGTCACCGTACTACACCTGCTGGTGAACATGTGGTGTCTGTGGAACCTCGGCCTGTTCGGGGAGCGGCTGCTGGGCAAGGCGGGGCTGGTGGCTGTTTACCTGCTTACCGGGGCGGCGGGGATGATGCTCTCGCTGGCGTGGAGCGTGGCGCATGGTGAATTTTTCGGGTTGGTGGCCGGAGCCTCCGGAGCGGTCTTCGGCGTGGCAGGCATTTTGATCGTTCTGCTTTCCAACCGCAAGCTGGCGGCTCCCTGGGAGGAGTTGCGGAGCCTGCGGCGCTCCGTGGTGCTCTTTGCGGTGTTGAACCTGTTGTTCGGGCTCATTCCGCGGCTGCTTGCGGAGCTGCCGGCGAAACAGTTGGTGCGTATGCATCTGGAGCGTGGCTCGCTGCTGCAGGTGGACAACTCGGCCCATCTGGGCGGCTTCGCAGCCGGGCTGGCCTTAGGGCTGCCGCTGTTCCCCCGGATGACGTCGGGCCGCTCGAGCTACCGGGCGCGGCAGGCAGCGGTATTCATCCTGGCGGGATTTCTGCTGGTGCTCTTCGGGTACGCGATCGAGGCGTTTGCGCACGGCGCTTCGCATGGGCACTAGAGCCGCCGCGTCGTTCGCCAAAGGTTAGCTGAGGGAAACGGAGGCTGTTGCGGCAAACTTCCGCACCATGGCAAGCAGGAGGCGGCGGTCTGTTTCACCCAGGTGGCTGGAGTAGCGCTGGACTTCGGTCAGGAAGTGAATTTCGTCCTGACTCAGACTCATGCCAGGTACATCCTTGAGCGGACTTTCAGAGAAGAACTGACTGAGCGGCATGTCGAGCGCCATGGCGATCTTCTGAAGGGTTTCGAGCGATGGCACGGTATGTCCGTTTTCTACGCGTGACAGATAGCAGCGAAGCAACCCGGTACGCTTTTCGATGTCCCCCTGCGACATGCCCTTCTCCAGACGGAGAGACCGAATCGTGGTGCCGATGGTGATCGGTGGAGCGATGTGCGGCGCGGCTGCCGGGGATTGAGGCAGAGCTGTGTACATATGTGCCATTGACCACAAAGTAACGACCGGCGATGACGCTGGCAATAGGTAAGTTTGCGCAGAAGCATAACTTTCGTACCACCCGAGATTCGTATTGCGGACGGCACTCGGAAGGATGCAGGAGAATCCCGGGGAAAGCAGGAAAAACTGGAGGTGAGAAATATTTCCATTTGCAGAGACCGGCACGGAACGGACTCACCGTTCAGCTCATGTGCATGCCCCCGTTCACGTCCAGAGTGTGACCGGTGATGTAGGCGGCTCCCTCCGACGCGAGGAACGCCACCGCCGCTGCGATGTCCGTATCGGCTCCGTAACGGCCCAGCGGAATCTGCTCGAGGATCCCGGATTTCTGCTCGTCGGTGAGGACCTCGGTCATGGCGGTCTGGATGAAGCCGGGCGCCACTGCGTTTACGGTGATATTGCGTGAGGCGAATTCGCGAGCCAGCGACTTCGTGAGGCCGATGAGGCCGGCCTTGGAGGCGGCGTAGTTGGCCTGTCCGGCGGCGCCTGTCTGCCCTACCACCGAGGTGATGTTGACCACGCGGCCGGCGCGCGCCTTCATCATGGAGGAAATGACGGACTGGGTGAGCAGGAAGGCGCCGGTGAGATTGGTGCGCAGGACGTCGTCAAAGTCGGCAGCCTTCATGCGCAGGGCGAGGCCGTCCTTCGTCACGCCGGCGTTGTTGACCAGGATGTCGACGCGACCGAACTCGGCGAGAACGGCCTTTGCGCCGGCCTTGATGGACTCTTCGGCGGAAATGTCGAGGAGGAAGGGCCTAGCCTGGCCACCGGCTGCGGTGATCTCGGCGGCGACGGCTTCGAGCTTCGGGAGCGAGCGCGCGGCGAGCGCAACGGTTGCGCCCCGCTTGGCAAGTTCAACGGCGCAGGCGCGGCCGATGCCCTGCGATGCTCCGGTAACGAGAGCTATTTTCCCCTGTAGCGGAGCAGGTGAGGACATGGTTGGCTCTCCTCTTGCGATTCCGATTAAACATCGTCCGGGGCCGAAAAACCACATCCCGACTGCGTATGCTCTGGTAAGTCATGCCTGAACACATCGGCGGTTCAACGCTTCCGGAGCCCAGCCGCAATACCGAAGTCTACGCCATCCATGGAGCCGAGCCGGAAGTCCTGGCTTACGCGATGGCCAAGTACTCGCGCTCCTCGCTGACGATGCGTGAGTCGCTAGCCGAGATCAGCACGCAGAAGGCCGAGCAGTTTCTGAACACGTTTTACTTTCAGTATGGGCACCGGTCGATCGCCGACCTGGCGCACATTCCATTCGCCATCGAGCGGCTATCGATGCTGGCGGCGATCGCGCTGGTGGACGAGACGCGTTGGGATGGGCAGGAGCGGTCGACGCGGTACCAGAACTTCAGGCGCTCGGGCTGGTATACGCCGGAGCTGAGCGAGGAGCGCCGCACGGCCTACACGCAGGCTGTGAGCTCGCTGTTCGAAAGCTACGAAGAGCTGAGCGCGGGCATGCTCCTTGCGCTCAAGGGTGTGGTGGCGCGGCCCGAGGCGATGAAGCCGGAGGTCTATGAACGTACGCTGAAGGCGCGTGCCTTCGATGTGGCTCGGTACCTGCTGCCGCTGGCGACCAACACGTCGCTGGGGCAGATCGTGAACGCACGCACGCTGGAAACGCAGGTGTCGCGGTTGCTGACAAGCCGCTTCGCGGAGGTCCGGCAGCTGGGTGAGGCGCTGCGGCGCGCCGCCGCCGAGCCCGCCTGGAATGTGCAGCGCGACAAGCTGGAAGAGCTCGCTGGGGAGCGCCAGATGCCGCAGGAGGTCGCGGATGTGGTCTTGAACCGGCTCATGCCGCCGGTCCGGGTTGCGCCCACTTTGGTGAAGTACGCCACGCCCAACGTGTACTACGGCGCGGCCAAGCGCGAGCTGGCCGATGCCGCCAAGGCACTGATGAAGAACGCGCCGGTGTACCCGGCGCCGCTGGTCGATCTGCTGGACGACGACGAGGACCTCGAGGTCGAAATAGCGACGTCGCTGCTGTATCCACAGTGCCATTATTCCTACCGGCAGCTGCGGGGCGCGGTGGCCTCGCTGCCGGAGGCGCAGCGGAATGAGATCGTGGGGCTGGGGGTGGCGCATCGCGGGCCCCATGACGAGCTCATCCGGGCGTTTCAGGCGGGGCATGGCTTCCGCTTCGACATCCTGATGGATATCGGTGGCTTCCGCGACATGCACCGGCACCGCCGCTGCGTGCAGCTGGCGCAGGAGTTCAGCGATGTGCACGGCTACGAGGAGCCGGTATGTCCAGGGCAGCCGACCCTGGCGGAGGCCGGGCTGGACGGGGCGTATCGGGCGGCGATGGAGGCGGCCTTCGCGGCGCATCGCGCCCTGTGCCAAAGCGATGAGCCGGAAGCGCGGCAGAGCTCGCAGTATCTGCTTCCGATGGGCACGCGCTGCCGGGCGCTGTTCAAGATGGATTTTGCAGAGGCGCTGTACATCGCGGAGCTGCGCTCGGGAGTGGCGGGGCACTATAGCTACCGGCGGGTAGCGTGGGAGATGTACCAGGCGATTGCGGTGCGGCATCCCTCGCTGGCTGGACTGTTCCGCGTGCAGGACGTGCGCGAGCCGATCGACCTGCTGCAGCGGTGAAAACGTGTCTTCAGAGGAACTCAACGCATTAGCGCTCTTTGCGTCATGGTTTACTGTCCGCCGTGCCACCGAAATGGAAGGGATTGAAGTCGGTGTGGGCATCGAAGGCGTCCGCATGCTCGGTGCGCTTGAGGAAATTGACTACCAGGTAAGTGATCGGCGTCGCCAGCACCTCGTACCCAACTTTGAGACCGTATCCCGTGAGGATGATCTTCAAGAGCTTGGGAAGCGGTACCGTGCCGCCGAAGGTGAGAACGATCACCAGCGTGGTATCCACTGCCTGGCCCACGATGGTGGAGCCGACGGTACGCGTCCAGAGCATGCGCCCCTCCGTGGCAAGCTTGAGCCGGGCCATGGTGTAGGAGTTGGCGAACTCGCCGGCCCAGAAGGCGATGAGGCTGGCGACCAGGATGCGCGGCAGAAAGCCAAAGACGGCCGCGAAGGCCGGGCCATTGTGCTAGTCGGGGTCGGCAGGCAGCCCCAGCACGATGCTCGACACCGCGTAGAGCAGCGCGGTGCCGGAGAAGCCCAGCCAGATGGCGCGGCGGGAGGCGGCATAGCCGTAGACCTCGGTAAAGACGTCGCCGAAGATGTACGTGATGGGGAAGAGGACCACGGCGCCGGAGGTGGTCAGGGGCCCGATGCGGATGAGCTTCTGTGCGAGCAGATTCGAGACCAGCAGCACGACAACAAACGCCGTCGTGAGGGCATCAAGGTAGCGAAACGGTCGCATGCTGCAAGCGTACAAGAAAGGCTTCGCTTTTTGTTTGCCTTGCACAGTCCTGAATGCTAGACTCGCGCTTGCACCCCGCCCTGAGAACCACACCGCGGTTTGAGAAGGAGCAACATCAACGTGGCAGACGACCGTAGCAGAGCCCTGGAAAGCGCACTTTCGCAACTGGAGAAGCAGTTCGGCAAGGGCTCGGTAATGCGGCTGGGTGCCAAGGACGCCATCGTGCCGATCTCGGTCATCTCTTCCGGGTCGATCAGCTTCGACGCGGCGTTGGGGGTGGGCGGCGTGCCGCGCGGCCGTGTGGTGGAAATTTTTGGGCCGGAGTCCTCGGGCAAGACGACGATCACGCTGCAGATCATTGCCGAGGCGCAGAAAGCCGGTGGCTTGGCGGCGTTTGTGGATGCAGAGCACGCTCTAGACCCGATCTACGCGAAGAAGCTGGGCGTCGACACGGACAACCTCCTGATCTCGCAGCCTGACTACGGTGAGCAGGCGCTGGAGATCACCGAAGCGCTGGTGAAATCCGGCGCGGTGGATGTGCTGGTGGTGGACTCGGTGGCGGCGCTGGTGCCCAAAGCCGAACTCGACGGCGAAATGGGCGACAGCCATGTGGGCCTGCAGGCGCGGCTCATGAGCCAGGCGCTGCGCAAATTGACTGGAACCGTTGCAAAATCAAGGACCTGCCTTATCTTCATCAACCAGATTCGCGAAAAGATCGGGGTCATGTTCGGCAACCCGGAGACCACGACGGGCGGGCGCGCGCTGAAGTTCTACTCGTCGGTGCGCATCGACATTCGCCGTATTGGCGCGGTGAAGGAGGGCGACGTCGTCGTCGGCTCGCGCACCAAGGTAAAGATTGTGAAGAATAAGGTAGCAGCGCCGTTTCGCGATGCCGAGTTCGACATTCTGTATGGCGAGGGTATCTCGCGTGAAGGCGACGTGCTGGATCTTGCCGTGCTCCACAACATTGTGGAGAAGTCAGGCGCCTGGTACAGCTACTCAGGAGAACGCATCGGGCAGGGCCGCGAAAATGTGCGGAATTTCCTGAAAGAGAACAAGGATATTTTCGCGCGCATGGACACGGAGCTTCGCAAGAAGCTCGGGATCAAAGCCTCCGAGGATGCAGAGGTGCCGGCGGTTCCGGTGAATGGAACCGCGCAGGCGGAGGCCGTGGTCAAAAGCCGTCGCGGTTAAAACAGATTTCAGCAAAGACAGGGAAGGGTGAGCGGCTGAGGTTGGGTATGGGTCTGGCCTGCAAGACAATCGAATCGCCGGTCGGCAAACTGAAGTTGGTGGCGAGCGACTCAGGAATGGTTGCGGTTCTGTGGGAGAACGACAATCCCAGCCGCGTACCGCTTGGCAAGCTGGTTGAAAGCGCGGCGCATCCCTTGCTCGTGGAAGCGGAGCGTCAACTAGGTGAATATTTCGCCGGGAGCCGGACGACTTTTTCCATGGCTCTCGATATGCGAGGCACGCCGTTCCAGAAGGAAGTCTGGGGAGCCCTGCTCGGCATTCCCTTCGGTGAGACACGCAGCTACGGAGACCTCGCCAGGCAGCTGGGGAACCCCGCCGCCGTGCGAGCGGTGGGCGCAGCGAATGGGAAAAACCCATTGTCGATCCTGGTGCCCTGCCATCGAGTGGTGGGGACCTCGGGAAAGCTGACCGGCTTCGCCGGCGGCCTGGAAGCGAAAGCAAGCCTGCTCAGCCTAGAGGCGGCGGAGCTCGTTCTTTGCTGACGAGCGCGGCTCTTCTAACGGTTCGGCTCAATATGGATATCGAGTTGATCTCAGCTTCAGGACAGCGGGCATAGCCCGGCGGCCCATGCATGATCTCCATCCCAAGGTGGAGTGAAATTCAATCGGCGGATGGGAGACATGGAAGGCTTCGGAGTTGAAGATCGAGTTATTCCTCCACGGCGTCCCTTGAAACGGGGCGCTGATATTTTTAAGTATCTGTCATGTCCCGCCGGCAGTCAGTTCAGTTCAGATATGCGGTCTCCGTATGGTCTACTGCCATCGTGAGCGGCTGGCCTGGAGACCGAGAGTGCCTGCCGCCGACGCTGTGTAGACGTAGCGCCATCGTGTTCGTTGCCTGCGTGGCGGCCTTTGTGGGCTGCATGCAATCGCCGGCATTGGACCCGCACGCACCTCTGGACAGCTATGCGAGGCATACGTGGAGCACGGACAACGGGCTGCCGCAAAACTCCGTCCATGCCATCCTGCAAACCTCCGAGGGCTTTCTCTGGCTCGGCACCGAAGCGGGTCTGGTCCGCTTTGACGGCTATGAGTTCCGAGTGTTTCGCCATGAGAGTTTCCCGGCGTTGCTGGGAGATGATATCCATTGCCTTCTTGAAGACCGTTCGGGAGCGCTGTGGGCAGGAACAGACGAAGGGCTTACACGTATCAAGAGCGGCGTAGCGCAAGCATTTCCACTCTCGTTCGGAAGGCAACCCGCTGTTGTGCGGAGCGTAGTGGAATCTGGCGATGGCCGGCTGTGGGTGCTGACATCCGATGGCTTGGCGGAGGCGTTCGTAGAGATCGAAGACCCAGCCAGGATCAGGTTCCAAAAGCCGCAACCGGCTTCGGGCTCCCTGGAAGGAGGCGGGCTTTCTCTCGCTATCGGCAGCGGGCGCGATGTGTGGATAGGCACGTCTCACGGGCTGCTGCATGGCGCCGGCGAGCGTTTGGAACCGGGCCCGACGGCTCTCGCCGGCGTGAGCATCGAGGCTCTCTCCACAGGATCGGGTGCGCGTTCTCTCTTGATCGCCACCGCAACGCAAGTGATGCGGCTGGGAGCCGGTGTGCTCAAAAGCGTGAGTGGTGGTGAAGCTTTGCCGATTGGGGGTGTGCGGTCGCTGCTGGACGGTCCGGAAGGGATCTGGGCGGCAGGCAGAAGTGATTTAAGCCTCCTTCGAGGCTCGGGAACTCTGAAGCTCACCACGGGCCGTAATTTACCCGGCACGCAGATCACCGCTCTGACACTGGATCATGAGGGAACCGTCTGGGTGGGCACCAACGCCGGTATCGGACGCTTACGGAATGACCGGTTAGAAGTTGAACCGAGGGGCACCGGCGGAACTGAGGCGATACTCACAATCTTTGAAGATCGCCAGGGCGGCGTATGGTTCGGCACCGAGACCGAAGGGGCGAAGGTGTGGCGGGATCGCCTGTTCGATACATTGCCGGGCTATCAAGCGACTCCGGATAGTCCAGCTACTTCCGTGATGCAGACCCACGACGGAGACATCTGGATCGGAACCGATGGCGGCGGCCTGGTACGCATCAGCAAGGGAAGCGTGCGCCATGACACGGTGAGAGATGGTTTGCCGAGCAACACGGTTTTCGCGCTGGCCGCGAGCGGAGCGGGTCTAACTGATGCCTGGGCGGGGACTCCGGACGGCCTGGGACACCTGGAGAACGGCAGATGGCGAACGTTGACGTCGGCGGATGGACTTGCGGACGATCTTGCAAGATCGCTGCTGCGGACTCACGACGGCTCCCTCTGGATCGGGTCGCGGCACGGCGTGACGCGTTGGAAGGCCGGTCAAGCCACCATCCTCTCCAGGGATCAGGGACTGGGGAGCGATCTGGTCGGGCCCTTGCTGGAAGATGCCGACGGAGACCTGTGGATCGGGACTTCGGGTGGTCTCTCCCGCCTGCATGCGGGCGTGTTGAAGAACTACACCGTCGCAGATGGTTTGCCTCGTGACACCATCTCCGCTCTGGGCCGACGAGCGAAAGGAGGATTTTGGATCGGCACCAGGGGAGGTGGCCTGGCGCTTTGGAACGGTACGAAATTCCGCAGCGTCTCCAAGTCCACCGCTCTTCCGCTCGCCATCTACTCCGCGCTCGAAGATGAGTCTGGAGCGCTGTGGCTGACTTCCGATCACGCTATCTATCGCATTTCCATCGATGCTCTCGATGCGTTCCTCGCAAACGGGGAGAACGAGATCCCGCTTGCATCGTACGGAGTTGCGGATGGACTGCCATCGCTCGACGCGAGCGCAGCCGGATATCCGCTGGCGTGGCGGCTGGAGGATGGACGCCTCTGCTTTGCGTCTCGGCGAGGAGTGATCGCGATCACACCATCGCACCTGGCCGCCGAGGAGAGCCCGGTACCGGTCGTTGTGGAAGACATTGCGCTGGACGATCACAGCGTTGATCCTTCGGAGCTCGCCTCGATCGCTCCAGGACAGTCACACCTTTCTTTTTCCTATGCGGGGATTCACCTTGCCTCGCCTCAACGGGTGCAGTACAGCTACATGCTTCAGGGGGTGGATCGTTCCTGGGTGGATGCGGGGGCGCGTCGAACGGCTTTTTTTACGAACATCCCGCACGGTCGCCATGTCTTTCGCGTACGGGCCCGGATTGGAAGCGGTTCCTGGGGACCGGTCACGGAGACTCCGTTGGAGCTACGGCCGCATGCCTATGAAACTTTGTGGTTCCGTACACTATGCGTTTTGCTGATCGCCCTGTCCGCTTTCGGTCTGTACAGGCTGAGGCTCCATACTTTGCGGCAGAGATTCGAGGCAGTCGGGGCTGAGCGGAATCGTCTGGCGCGGGAGATTCACGACACGCTGGCGCAGAGCTTTGTGGCGGTCTCCGTGCGTCTGGAGCTGATTTCGCGGCTGCTGGGGCCTTCGCAGAGCATCGACGCGGTTCGTGGAGAGCTCGATAACACACGTGCCATGGTGCGGGACAGCCTTGCCGAAGCGCGAAGATCTATCTGGGACCTGCGTGCCGATTCTGCTGGTGTACAGCCGCTGCCAGCCAGGCTGGCGCGGCTCGTTCAAGACTGCAAACAGCAACTCGAGGACGCCCAACTCGAAGCCACGGGAACGTACCGTCCCTTGCCGCAGTCCACGGAAAACGAAGTGTTCCGAATCGCTCAGGAAGCGGTGACCAATGTCTTGCGGCACGCGCGGGCAAGCACGCTGCATGTGCGCTTAGGGTACGACCTTGAGAGTCTGTTTCTGGAAGTTCGCGATGATGGACGTGGATTCGACGTGGATCATGCGCCGGGCCATGAGCAGGGCCACTTCGGCATGCGAGGCATGCGGGAGCGCGCACGAATACTGGGCACTGACATAATGTTGGAGAGCCACTCCGGCCAGGGCACAGCTGTGCGAATGCGGCTGCTGCTGACCGGCTACAGGAAGGAGAAAGCCTGGTGACTGCTCCAATCCGATTGCTGGTGGTGGATGACCATGCGGTGGTCCGTGGCGGACTTGTCGCGCTGTTACGCACGGTGGGCGACATGGAGGTCGTCTCGGAGGCAAGCGATGGAAAAGAAGCCGTCAGGCAATACGGAACGCATCAGCCGGACGTTACGTTGATGGACCTTCGCCTCGGCAGCATGGGCGGCGTCGAGGCGATTCAACACATCCGGGAGCAATGGCCGCAGGCACGCATCATAGTCCTGACGACGTTCGACGGCGATGAAGATATCTATAAAGCTCTGCAGGCAGGCGCCAAGGCCTACCTTCTCAAGGGTATGTCCGTGGACGAACTGATCAGCACCATTCGCGCGGTGCATGCGGGCAGAATGCGCATTCCGGCGACGATCGCGGAAAAACTGGCGGAGCGGATGGGAGGACCTCAGCTCACGACACGCGAGCTTGAAGTGATGCAGGAGATTGTGCGCGGGCGCAACAACAAGGAGATCGGCCGCGTCCTGGCGATCTCGGAGGCGACAGTGAAGAGCCACATCAACAGTCTGCTCAGCAAGCTGGGAGTGAACGACCGGACGGCGGCATCGGCTGTCGCCCTGCAGCGGGGCATTGTTCATCTAGGCGAGGGGCAGTAGCCGTGAAACGAAGAAGAATGTTGAGGGAAGACGGCCGGCGAAAGAACAGCCGGCCTCCTTTGCGGCCCGCAGGCCGGTCAGCAGGCGTCATGATGTGCTTAGGCGTTCTGGCAATGATCTTGCTCGGTTTTTCCCAGAGCTCCGCGATGGCTCAGAGCGCGGCGCCCACGTGGCGCGCCGCAAGTGAGGAGGAGCTGCGCTCTTTTCTGCCTGCCAGAGCCGTTGTGGAGAAAGAGCATATCGAAACTGAGATGAGGACCGCATCAGGCATTACAGATGGTCACGGGAAGTTCGTCGCCGGCATCGTCCTGATCACAGCTGGATATTCAGCGGACGGCAAGTACTCTCACTATTTTGTGGCCCAGACGCCGATACAGATTGGCGACCTTGCCTTATCGGCAGGCGAATACGTCTTCGGTTGGCAGAGGGATGAGGATTCCTTGAACGTTCATTTCTACGACGCTCTGACCGGCGCTCTTCGCGGTGACGTCAAGGCGAGACGGCTTCTGGGCGACACGCGCGTAGAAGCTTTCAAAGTCTGGCCGGCCCAGATTAAGCCCATCATCCAGATCGGCAGGTTTGGCATGCAGTACAGGATTCCGCCCTCGAGACCCACCGCCAGGTGAGCGATAAGCGCATGGATGCAGGCGGCTCAACGAGCGAGGTCTCAGAACCTGTTCACGATCTTCTGAGTATGAGTACAAGGAAGGCCAAGTGAACCATTTGCAGACTGGTGTTGAGTTTCCGTTCGCAGTTTTTCCATAGTCTTCTGCAT
>CAXTPR010000004.1:0-173806 GCA_964246235.1 uncultured Acidobacteriaceae bacterium | reverse complement strand
ACCACGTTCTACACCGCGAGTGGACCCTATACGCCGCACAACTACGAGACCGGGCAGTTCGCTGGCAGCATGACCCTGATCAACGCGTTCGCCGAATCGCGCAACATCCCGGCACTGCGGCTGGCGGACAAGTTCGGCATCCGCAAGGTCATTGAAACGGCGCACCGCTTCGGGGTGACCAGCAACATCCCGGCGTTTTTGCCCGTGGCGATCGGTTCCGCGGACATCACGCTGGCGGAGCAGGTGGGCTCCTACAGTGTGTTTCCGAACGACGGGATTCGCATCGCACCGCATTTCATCCGCCGCGTGGCGCAGGCTGACGGCCTGCCTTTGCAGCAGAAGACTCCGGAGGTGAAGGAGGTCATCTCGACCGATGTGGCGCGCGAGATGATGGTGTTGCTGGAGGCGGTGGTGCAGCATGGCACGGCGGCCGCGGTGTCGCAGATGAAACATCCGTTCGGCGGAAAAACCGGAACGACGAACAACTTCACGGACGCCTGGTTTCTTGGATTTTCGCCTTCCATCACTGCCGGGGTGTGGATCGGGTTCGACGACCCGAGCCATTCGCTCGGTGACAAGGAGACCGGTGCGAAAGCGGCGCTGCCCATCTGGATGGACTTTATGAAGGTCGCGATCGCGGACCGGCCGAATGAGCAGTTTGCGCGCGCCAACGCGCCGAAGAGGCAGCTGGCGCTGAACGTGACGCCAGGGGATGAAGACACGACAGCGAAGGCGAAGACCGATGACGAATCCGAGGACGAGGAGCCTGGAGAGGCACCGGCTGCTTCGCCTAGCCCGGTAACCGTGCCGCCCCTGCCGACCGAAGCCACCCCACAGGACACGGCGCCCGCAAAACCGATCATTCTGCCGACGCCCAAGCCGGCAGGTGCGCCTCCGGCCAAGGCGCCTCCACCGCAGGCGAGTGGTGCGCCGCCGCAGTAGAGAGTGTCTCCATGGCGGGTTTCGTGAAGGTGTGTAGCTGGCCGTGGGCAGATTCCGTCGCTCCGCCGCGAAAGAAAACAAAGAGAAGAGCTACAGCCGGGGCAGAACAGCTCCAGCCAAGGCGAAGTAGCGCTGTGCGCGCCGGACGTCCTGTCGGATCTGTTCGCGAAGGGCCTCAGAGGAGGGGAATCGGCGTTCCTCGCGAAGGTGCCTGAGGAAGGTGAGCTCAAGCGGAGTTCGCTCGGTCAGGGCGACCGGCTCGAAGTCGAGCAGATGCGTTTCCACGGCGAAGGAGTCGACACCGAAGGTAGGACGGTTGCCGCAGTTGGTAACCCCCTGGAAGATGCGTGCGGACTTCCCTTCGCCGACGCGCAGCGTGGTGATGTAGACGCCATTGGCGGGAAGCAGCTCTGGGTAAGGCGCGAGGTTGATGGTGGGGACTGTGTAAAGAGTGCCATAGCCGCGGCCCGAAGCGGGCGTGCTTACAACGCTGAAGGGGCGGCCGAGCAAAGCGCGGGCAACGCTTACCTGGCCCGCTGCGATCAGGGAACGAATACGGCTGGATGAAACAGGCGCGCCGCGAAGCCCCATGGGTTCGTACGCTCGAACGCGAAAGCACAGGCGCTCGCCTAGCGCGGTAAGCCCCGTAATATCCGCCTCTGCCTTGTGGCCGAAGCGGAAGGTTTCACCTTCGTGGATTTCGCGCGCATGAAGAGCATCACAAAGTATGTGACGGGCGAAGTCTTCGGCGCTCCAGCGGCTGAGTTCCTGCGTGAAGGGAAGCACCAAGGCGAGGTCCAGGCCAGTCGCGGCGACAAGATCCAGCTTCTGCGGCGCAGGCGTGAGCAGCTTGAGCCTGCCCGGAGCGCCTTCGGAGGGGCCGAGAAGGTGAGCCGGGTGGGGATCGAAGGTGACGGCGACGGAGCGGGCACCGAGCTCGCGCGCACGGGCCTTCACCGAGGCAATGACCTTGCGATGCCCACAGTGCACACCATCGAAGTTGCCGATGGTGACGACCGAGGGTGTGGTGTCGGCAGCAAGTTCGGCGATGGAGCGGAGGATCCTCATCCCCTGGAGACTCCTCGACCTGTTCCACCCAAACAGTTGGAAAGCGGGCCCATGAGTTCGTTCAGGACGACGGTCTTTGCACTCCAAAGCTGCATCAGGCGTTCTCCACCGTATCGACAGCGTCGCTTATGTCGAAGGAAAGTTTCAGGCCATCATGCGCAAGGCGGATGTGAGGTGGGAGCATGGCGTTGGTGGCGTCGTGGTCGAGGTCGTGGCTGATGTGGGTGAAAAGGGCGCGCCGCGGAGCGAGCTTTGCGACGATGTCCACCGAGTTGGCGAGATGCGAGTGGCTCGGGTGAGGCTCGTGGCGCAGCGCGTCGAGGATCAGGATGTCGAGGCCGCGCAGGAGGGGCAGGCTACCTTCCGGAATGCCGCTCATGTCGGTGAGATAAGCCACCGAACCAAAGCGGTAGCCCGCGATGGTGTTACGGCCATGCTGAACCGGGATGCGGAGGAAGTGAGCGCCAAAGAGCTCGATGGAAATGGCCCGCTCCGATACAGGAGGCAGGCGGTGAACGGTAACGCGGGCGCTGGTGGGGTAGCGGTCCACCTTGCGAAAGGTGTAATCGAAGATGCGCTCAAGAGCCGCGGCGGTGTCTTCCTCGGCGTAAAGGGGGAGTCCGCCCGGATGACCGAAGCTCAGGGGGCGGAGATCGTCCATGCCGAGAATGTGGTCAGCATGGCCGTGGGTGTAGAGGACGGCGTCGAGGCTGGAAAGGCGCTCGCGGACGGCCTGAGCGTGGAAGTCCGGGCCGGTGTCAATGAGCACGTGACGGTCGTTAAAGGAGACAAGGACTGAGGGCCGGGTGCGCCGGTTGAGCGAGCCGGGACGGTGGGCATCTTCACAGACAGAACAGGTGCAGCCGAGCGTCGGAACGCCCATGGAGGTGCCGCTGCCGAAAAAGGTGAGAGTTGCGTCCAGCGGCTGACCTCGGGAGGTTACGTATGGGTGGAGGGTTAGCGGGCGCCCGGTCCCTTCGGAGCTCCGGGGAAGGTGCCTCCGGGCTGACGCGAGGCGGCCTGGCGCGCGAGGGCCTGGGTCATCTCCAAGAATCCCATGCGCAGCTCAAAGAGGGCGGACTGGACGAGCACCTGCTCGTTGGCGGAAAGGTTCCCTTCCGTCCTGGCAGCGATGACCGTGAGCATGTCGATGGTCTGCCGGGAGCCGAGCAGGTCCACCTGCGGGGCCTGGCCGGGTTCGGCGGCTCCGCCGAGCTGCAGGAGCGCCTGCATGTACAGAGACTGAACGAGGCGCTCGAAGTTCATCTCCGGCAGGGGCTCAGACCCGAGATTGTTGGC
The DNA here is from genome assembly GCA_964246235.1 of uncultured Acidobacteriaceae bacterium. GTDB lineage: Bacteria > Acidobacteriota > Terriglobia > Terriglobales > Acidobacteriaceae > Granulicella. The sequence continues at coordinate 170,497 of CAXTPR010000004.1, read as the reverse complement.
GCGCAGAGCGGTATCCAGGCGCTCCACCGTGGCGGCGTAGGCGCGGGCTGCCTGTTCGCTCTGCTCGGCGGTGAGGGGCGGCATGCTTGGGTTGGCATCGTCCGGTTCCTGCTCGACGGTGCCGGAGCGGGCGCCGGATGGAAAGGCGAGAGTCTCGTGAGTTCGACCTGCCGCCGTAGACTCGGCGGCGTGTCCGGCGCGGGGATCCGGTTCGTCTTCTGAGCGGCCCGGCTCGGCTGCGGGTACTCGCGAGGAGGAAGCCGGAAATGCGATGGGCTCCTTGTGGGGCTTGATGGAATCCGGGACAGACCCGGCGGGAGTGGGCTCGGCACCCGGAGAAGCGGGCTGGGCACCCGGAGACGCGATCTTGGACTCCGCCGGGGAGGCAGGCTGCGTGTCGTCGCGGAGGTCGCCTTCCGCGGTGAACTTGCGGCGGTCATTGATGACGAAGGGCTTGTCGGCCATTTTTCAGATCTCAGTTCCGTTTTTCTTGATTTAGTTGTCAGATGCCTGGAGGGGTGTTGCCGTACCGCCTGCGTAGGTGAGGTCATTGCGCAGTTCAAGGAACTCGCGGCGGGCGTAGCCGAGCGCAAGAAGTTGCGGACCCTCGGGGAATGGTACAAGGGCGGCGGAGGTGAGCTCGCCTGCGGCCTTGCCCCCGACGGTGAGGGGTGCGGGCAGGAACGTCGGGAGATCGCCCTGGAGACGGAAGCGGGTGAAGAGGCGATGGACCTGGCCCCGGGAGCGGATGCGCTCCACGATCTCCTGGCCGACGTAGCAGCCCTTGCTGAAATGGAGGGCGTGCGTCTGGTTGGTCTCCTGAGGGAGGTCGCGGGCAGAATCGGAGTTGCGAATGTCGGTGCCGTAGCGAGGCGTGCCGGAGAGGATGCGGAAGGCTTCGAGAGCGGCGGGGGAGACTTCGCGCTCTGATCGCTGGAACCATGCGGCGGCTTCAGCATTACCCCAGACCTCATACATGACCTCAGACCTCGCAAGAACAATAGAATCCACTTCCCCGCTCGCGTAAGAGAGGCTCACAGGATTTGATGGCCAGATCAGGCCCGTGTCCAACGATAGCTTTGCTTTCGGTCCGAGTAGGAGACATCCGAACTCATCTCCCAAGGCTGGGGATAGCTCGACATCGTCCATGATGATGAAGCGGTCCAAGATTTCCTGGACAGTTATGAGTTGTGAGCTGTCGGTTTCTAGCAAGAATGTTGGCTCGCCCTCCCCTGGCTCGCGATAGATAGTGCAGTCGGCCTGGATACGGCCCTGGGCGTTGAGGAGGAAGTTGTAGTTGCCTTCGCCGGGCTGGAGGGCCTGGACCGAATTGGTGACCATGCCGTTGAGCCAGCGGGTGGCGTCGGAGCCGGTGATGCGGAGGAAACTGCGCGCGAACGCCTCATAGCCGGGAGCGCTGATTGGCGCCACGGCGGCCCCGTGCAGGATGGCTTCGAGCTCGGCTTGGGTGGCTTCGGGCATTCCGGTATTTGATTGTAGCGAGGCCGATTGGGCTCGAAGGACTTCACCCGGAAGTGGAGTGGTTGCCGGCACTCTCGGAAGTGCGCCCTGCGTACACTTGTGAGATAGATCAGCGGCGCTGCTGGAGGATTTGTGGGACGGATGCGGGGATGGGGTATAGCGGTGCTGGCGGCCGCGATGACGGGGACAGCATGGGGGCAGGCTACCTCGCCGAGCAGCGTTTCGCCGGCCAGGCCGGGTGCGCCGGAACCGGGTTCACCCACCACGCAGCAGCCAACGCCAGCTGCGACGCCGGGCGTGACGCCGCCGCAGCTGCAGTCCGGCAAGACGAGGATCACGGTCGATGCTCACCTGACGAAGGCGCAGGAAGACCAGCTGATCGGCGATCTGGACAACATCTTTCACTTCGCCAGCAAGGATTCGGGACTCCCGCTCGCGCATCCGATCAAGCATGCCTTTCTGACGCGCGAGGATGTGAAGAAATATCTCCTGAAGAAATTCGATGAGGACAAGGACACCAAGCGGATGGAGCGAAGTGAGCTGGTGCTCAAGAAGTTCGGGCTCATCGACCGGGATTTTCACCTGCGGCCCTTTCTGCTGAGCCTGCTTACCGAGCAGATCGCGGGCTTTTATGACGACAAGAGCAAGACGATGAACCTGCTGGACTGGGTTCCGTTGGAGGAGCAGAAGCCGGTGATGGCGCATGAATTGACGCATGCGCTGCAGGACCAGCACGTGGATCTGAACAAGTGGCAGGACCAGGAGCACGAAGGGATCGCCAGGGACGCGCGCGAGGACAACGAACACATCCAGACCGACGAGACGGACACGGTGCGGCAGTCGGTGCTGGAGGGCCAGGCGATGGTGACCTTCGCGGACTACTCGATCCAGGAAGCCACAAAACAGGAGGCGCGGAATGCGGGCAAGCCGGTTCCGGCGACGATCCCTTCGCTGCGCGACCTGCCGGAGCTCCCGGAGGCGCTGAAGAACGGAGGCGGCGACATGAGCAGCTCGCCGGTGCTGGCGCGGGCGCCGCTGCTGCTGCAGCAGGCGCTGATTTTTCCTTATACCGAGGGTCTGGCGTTTGAGCATCGCGTGCTGGTGAAGAGGGGGACAGCGGCGGCCTTCGCGGGGACCATGGATGCGCCGCCGAACACGACGGCGGAAATCATGCACCCGGACCAGTACCTGCGGCATACGCCGCAGCCGGTGCTGCGCCTGCCGGATATCCATCCGCTGCTGGAAGGCGCAGGCTATGGGCCGTATGACATCGGCGTGATGGGCGAGTTCGACGTGCGGGTGCTTGCAGAGCTGTTCGGTGGCCAACCGCTGGCCGAGGCGCTGGCCCCGAACTGGAAGGGCGGCATCTACTACGCGGCGCAGCGTAAGGCCGTGAGCGAAGAGGAGAAGGAGACCACCGGATCGCTGGCGCTGCTGTATGAGTCGGAGTGGAAGAACGAGGATTCGGCGCGGAGCTTTTTCCGGGTGTTCGAAGAGGAGCTGCCGCGGCAGTATGACGGGATCCAACGGCGGCAGAAGGATGAAGCCGGGAACGATATCGGCGCGGACGAACGGGTGTACTCGACGCGCGAAGGCGATGTGTTTCTGGCGATTTCGGGTACGAATGTCTGGGTCAGCGAGGGCTTTGCGCTGAATCTAAGCCGCAAGCTGCGGGGGATTATCGAGGGGTCGCAGGGGAGTGGACCGCTGCGGGAGGCGAAGGGCAGGGACCAGGGAACAGGGATCAGGGAACAGGTGCCTGCCGGATCATTGCTAGGTGGGCTGGCAGGGTGGATGGGGAGCCTGGGGATGATGAGGGCCGCGGTGACTGCGGTGCGTTAAGGCGGAGTCGGGGCCGCCGCTGGGCAGAACGCCAGTACAAGAGGCCTGTTCGCTGATCTTGCAGACACTTTCGAACTCACAACCGATCCGGACAGAGGACGTCGTTGGCATGGGACATTCCGCGGCAGTTGCGGCTGCCGCCTTACGCCCATCAATGCCGGCAAGCGCGTTTGAGAGGACTGATTCCAGGCTCAATGAATGCATCGGCCCGTTCGCAACAGTTCTATAAAGACACGCTGCTGCCTGCAAGGGCCGACTAAACTCGAAGTATGCCAGGTCACGTTACTGCTGTAAGATTGGTCTTCGGAGTACACCTTGTGCGCTTGGCGCCAATCGTTCTCTGCTCTGTTCTGACGACCTCGCTTTTGGCTCAAGCGGGCGCCCCGGAAAAATCTATCCTCAGCGGCTTTCAGAGCGTCGCAATACCTGTACTCGGACCGGACGAGCAACCAGTCAATCGCAATTGGCCTGAGCCGCAACAGAGTCGAAACCGACCAGGAGATGGCATTGCCCAGCATCCCATGCTCTATGCCGGAGAAGGCTATAACAACATTCTCCTGGTAGACGGAGGCAAGGTGATCTGGAACTACTTCTCCGGATCGCGCGGCGAGCTTGACGATCTGTGGATGCTTTCGAACGGACATATCCTCTTCGCAAGCCAGTTCCGGGTGGCCGAGGTGACGGCGCAGAAGCAGATCGTCTGGCACTACGACGCTCTCCAGGGCACCGAGATACACAGTTGCGAACCCATCGGATTGGACAAGGTTCTGTTGGTGCAGAATGGGCTTCCGCCAAGACTGATGATCCTCAACAAGAAGACCGGCAGAGTGGAAGTGGACCACGCGTTGCCAGCAGAGAGTCTCACGGACCCCGCGACCATGCACCTGCAATTCCGGCGCGTAAGGATGACGGCCAAGGGAACCTACCTCGTCGCCTTCCTGCGGATGAACAAAGTTGTCGAATACGACAAACATTTCAACCCTATCTGGAGCTATGAGATCCCAACACCTTGGGCCGCGGCCCGTTTACATAACGGCAACACGCTGATCACCGACCAGAGCGAAAGACTCGTTCGGGAAGTCGACAAGAAAGGCGAAACCGTATGGGAGCTCAAACAGTCCGACCTTCCCGCCGATGTAGTGCTGGGCAACATCCAGACTGCGGAGCGCCTCAACGATGGCAACACTGTCCTGTTCAATTCGGTTTGGAAGGTCAAACGTCAGGACTGGGCAGGCATAATTCAGGCATTGGAAGTGACACACGACAAGAAAATCGTGTGGGTGCTACAGGATTGGAAAAACCTCGGTCCCGCCACAACGGCGCAATTTCTGGATCAGCCAGGTAAGCCTGAAAAGCCGGGGGATCTGCAGCGGTAACCTGCATCGGCTTTACACCTTTCCGTCCCCCTGCTGTCGAACCGAGCGATATTGATCATGAGTCTGGATCTCTAATGCGCACTTTGAAATCGATTCTCTTCGTAGCTGGCGTTTTCTTTTGTTCGGCTGCGTTTGCGAGTACACCCTCACCAAAATTCTGGTCGGTAGCGCTTGCCGAGACCATCATGCAACGCAACCCCGGTACACCACAGGACAGGCTGGCGAAGTGGTCCTACTGGAAGGGTTATACGCTCATGGGGTTTGAACAGCTCTGGCGATCGACCGGCAACCCTCGTTATATCGAGTACATCAGGCGCGAGATGGATCCGCATCTCGATGCCGAAGGGAACCTCAAGGACGTATCTCTCAACAGCCTCGATAGTTTCATGGCTGGAAACGTGATAATAGCGCTCTACGAGCATACGCACGAAGCGCGATATCGAACGGCCGCAATGCAGATACGCGAGGCATTCGACACCTATCCGCGCAACCCCGACGGCGGCTTCTGGCATAGCCCGCGGCTCAACGGACAGATGTGGGTAGACGGCGTCTTTATGGGTGAGATGTTCCTGATTCGCTACGGCAAGTCGATCGGCGACAGGCAGTATTGTTTCGACGAAGCGATCAAACAGATTACTGTCTTCGCGGGGCACGCACAGAAGGGTACCAGCGGTCTGTATTACCATGCCTGGGCTGCGAATCCTGCAACAGCGCTGGTCATTCCACAGAGGAAGATCGGTTGGGCGGATCCTAAGACTGGTCTCTCCAGGGAGGTCTGGAGCGAAGGACTCGGTTGGTATGCGCTGATACTCGTCGAGACACTTGCCGTCCTTCCAGCGGATTATCCCCGCCGCGCGGAGGTACTGGATATCTACACTCGGCTGGCAGACGGCCTGAAGCGTATGCAGGATACGAAAACCGGAGGCTGGTTCCAGGTGGTGGACAAAGGGAGCGAGCCCGACAATTGGATCGACACGTCCGGCAGTGCCATGTTCACCTATGCAATCCGACGTGGAATCGATCTCGGCCTTTTAAAGAAGCAGAAATTTGCGGGCGTTGCGGAGAACGGGTACCGTGCTATTGCTGGGAATGCCAGGATCGACGACAAGGGGTTAGTTGATATATACAGTGCAGGCGACGGCGTGTGTGTTCAGGCAAGTTACGGCGATTACGTTCACTATCCGAAATCCGTGAACGCGAAGGAAGCTGTGGCCGGGTTTCTGTGGGCGACGACCATCATCGAAATGCCACGCAAGTAAGTAATCACATAGTATGTTCGCCTACTTCACTTAGTGGTATCGCCAATGCGCTCGCCGACACCAGATCAGTCTTGACAGGTCGGCTTCTCGGAAGTAACCGAATCTATTTCGAGGCTTTCGCGAGCCACGCAGCAATCTCAGGAGCTTTCGCCCAGTACCCCAAGGCAAGGAGTAGCGGAGGAGGCAGACGCAGCCTGTTCACACGGAATCCGAGTCTACTTGTTCTGGCTGAGCGTGAGAACGTCGAGGTTGGAGAGGCCGTGAACCCAGCGGGCAGGTTTAGCGCCGTCGGTGTTGATGAGCTGGATCATGCCGCCTTCCGTGTCGGGCAGGCCGGATTTGACGAGGGCGACAATCACCTTGCCGTTGGAGAAGCTGGGCTGCACTTCGGCCATGGAGTAGAGGACGTAGTAGTGGTCCGTGGCCGAGGCCATGACGGTGCTGTGCAGGACGGCCGGCTCGGTCTCGTGGGAGACCACGAAGCCGACCTTGGCGAGGACGTCAGACAGGAGCGGGCCGGTGTAATCCTCGTCCTTGTTGAGGTGAGCGTTGTGGACGTGGACCGTGACCTGCGGCAGGGCGGCGAGGTCCGCGGCGGTGAGCGTCATGGTGTTGGCCGCGTAGGTCAGCCGTATCCCTTTCGAGGGTGGCGCGGGCGGTTTGTCGTGGTGCATGTCCATGCCGGGCTGCACACCGCTGCTTTCATGATGCTGCGCGGCGTTCGGCTGCGCAGTTTGCGCATGGAGAACGACACAGGAAAGACCGAGGGCAAGGGCAGGGCCGAAGAGCTTCATATCGCCAACAGAGTACACGGTGCGGGAGATATACTGCCTTCATGTCGATTCTGGGCAACGCAGTGGCAATCGCGAAGGGCATGGGAATCACGCTTGGCGAGGCGTTCAAGCCGACCGAGGTGGAGAACTATCCCGACGGCAAGGGGCCGCTGCGGGGAGCGGTGCTGCAGGAACGGTTCCGCGGCAAGCACCAGCTGCAGCGCGATGAGAATGGGCTGGAGAAGTGCGTGGCGTGCTTTCTATGCGCGGCGGCGTGTCCCAGCAACTGCATCTACATCGAGGCGGCGGAGAACACCGAAGAGGTGCGGATCTCCAGCGCCGAGCGGTATGCCAAGGTCTACAACATCGACTACAACCGGTGCATTTTCTGCGGCTACTGCGTGGAGGCTTGTCCCACCGATGCGATCACGCATGGGCATGGGTTCGAGTTGGCCAGCCTGAACGCGACTACGATGGTGATGCGCAAGGAAGACATGCTGGTGCCGGTCTCCAAGGGGATTCCGAACTCCGCGCGCGAAGAGGCTGAAGCGCTGGCGTAGCCGGGCCTGATTTATGGCGTAGCTGCGAGCCGGAGCGGCTTTGTGTCTGCGCCGACGATGCGGCCGAAATTGTGCTGCTGGACGAACAGGACGAGATGGTGTGGCTTGTCCGGTGACTGCTGAACGGACGCAGGCAACGCGACGCGCACGGCATTGGCCGTGTTGCCGCGAATCTCTCCAACACGTGTCAGGGAGCGGGCGACTGAGGCGTGCGTCAGAGTGCGGCCGCCGTTTTCTCCGCGGAGAACCTTGGTTTCATCGAGGTCGTCGGTGATGGCGGCCATCACGTCGAGTGGCGCGGTGCCGGAGACGTTCTGCGCTGAGAAGCGAACTGTGAGTACAGTGGGGAGCACTGCGTGGGACGAGGTTTGGTGAGAGCTCGAGAGAGCGTCATCATGGGCGGCAGGCGAGGGCTCAAGCGGCTCCACTGAAACGATGCGCAGGTCGATACGGCCGCGGGGCGCTTCGGCGTGCAGAGCGTCAACGAGAGCCTTGCGATTGCCGCCCACGAACTGTGTGGTGCCATTCACGATCATCTGCGGGGTGTACACGCTGTCCAAGGTGAAGCGGTAGCCATAGCCATTCTGGCGCGCGGTGAAGATGGAGTCGGAGAAGCTGTCTTTCCAGCCAAGCCGGTCCCAGTAGGTGACGTGCTCGCTGAGCGCAACGATCAGCTGGCCCTCAGGGGTATGCATGTTGCTGATCTCCCGTAGATGTGCGTCGGCGAGCGGGCAGTCGGAGCAGCCTTCCGAAGTGAAGAGCTCGACCAGGATTGCGCCTCGCGGAGCGGACGTCGCGGCGCCTGCCTGGGCGGGAGAAGCCTGCGGCAAAGCGGACGTTGTGAATGCTGCCGGCAGCGAGATGAAAAACAAAAGAGCGAAGGGGCGCACTTGAAGTCCTCGGGAGTCCTCGGGAGCCCTCGCGGACTCCAATGCTTTGACGCAGACGGAGCGGGAGACGCTTCGATGGGTGTCGAACTTTCGCGGGGAGATTGGCGCCGCAGCGCGGACCGATTCTTCGAGGTCCGGATGTGGGGATATCGAGCGGGCACGCCGGTTGCTATCCTGAAGGTTGGGCGTGAAAACAGGCGCTCGGCAGCGGCATGGGGCGTAGCGGCTGTTGGGTGGCGCGTGAGGGCGGTCGTACAGAAAGATGGGGTTACGGATGACGACAACCCAGAAACATGCTTTGGAAGATGTGCTGGAGAGCCGCATCGCCATCATCGATGGGGCCATGGGAACGACGATACGGACGTACGGGATGACCGAAGCGGACATCCGGGGAAAGCGGTTCACCGGTTCCAAGAAGGATTTACTCAACAACGGCGACCTGTTTTCGCTGACGCAGCCGGAGATGATCGGGGACATTCACCGGCGGTTCCTGGAGGCGGGCGCGGATATCATCGAGACCAATACATTTGGGGCGACGAGCATCGCGCAGAGCGAGTTCTTTGTGGACGACCCACGGGAGCATGGCGGGCGCAAGGATCCGGAGTTCTATGGGAAGATCATCGACAACAAGATGCTGTGCGATCTGGCCTGGGACATCAACGAGACCTCGGCGCGGCAGTGCCGGGAGTGGGCGGACCGGGTGGGCAATGCGGCTGGTCCGGGAATGGCGCGGCAAAGGTTTGTGGCTGGAGCCATCGGACCGCTGACGGTATCGCTTTCCAACTCTCCGGACGCGGACGACCCCGGGTTCCGAGTGGTGACATTCGACCAGGTGCTCGCGGCGTACAAGCAGCAGGTGCGGGCGCTGATCGCGGGTGGGAGCGACCTGCTGCTGGTTGAGACCATCTTCGACTCGCTGAATGCCAAGGCGGCGCTGGTGGCGATCCGCGAAGTGTTCGATGAGGATGGGCTGGCGGAGAGTGGGAAAGAGCTGCCGGTAATGATTTCGGCGGCGGTGGGGCGCGGAGGCGAGACGATGATTTCGGCGCAGACGGTGGAGGCGTTCTGGAATTCGGTGCAGCATGTGAAGCCGCTGAGTGTAGGCCTGAACTGCTCACTGGGGCCGGACCTGATGTACCCCTTTCTGGCGGAGCTGGCGGAGAAGGCGAATGTGGCTATCTCGGCGTATCCGAACGCCGGGCTGCCGAATCCGCTATCGGCCACGGGCTTCGATCTCCTGCCGGACGACATGGCGCGGTATCTGGGTGAGTTTGCGCAGGGCGGTTTGATCAATATCGCGGGCGGGTGCTGCGGAAATACACCGGAGCACATTGCGGCGATTGCGAAGGCTCTGGAAGGGCGGCCGCCGCGGGCGCTTAGCCGGGAACCGGTGGCGGCTTGAGCGAAACGCAGATCCCCTCCAGGGATGACAACAAGAAAGACAACAGCAACGGCGGCCTCGGCGAGATCGACGGAGAGCGCAGCAACACTGCCGCGGTGAAGCCCCTGCGGCTGGCGGGGTCGCAGCCGTTTACGCAGCAGCCGGGGGTGTTCATGCTGCTGGGCGAGCGAACGAATGTGGCCGGCTCGCCGAAGTTCGCCAAGCTCATCAAGGAAGGCAAGTACGAAGACGCGGTGAGCGTGGCGCGGCAGCAGGTGGAGAACGGGGCCAACGTCATCGACATCTGCATGGACGAAGGCATGATCGACGGCGTAGCCGCGATGAAGCGCTTTCTGCAGCTGCTGGCGAGCGAGCCCGAGGTCGCCAAAGTGCCGTTCATGGTGGACTCGTCCAAGTGGGAGGTCATCGAGGCCGGGTTGAAGTGCCTGCAGGGCAAGGGCATCGTGAACTCGATTTCGCTGAAGGAAGGTGAGGACAAGTTCCGGCAGCACGCGCGGACGGTGCGGAAATACGGTGCGGCCGTGGTGGTGATGGCCTTCGATGAGAAGGGGCAGGCCGCCACCTATGGCGAGAAAATCCGCATCTGCGAGCGGGCATATCGCATTCTGGTGGACGAGGTCGGGTTCCCGCCGGAAGACATCATCTTCGACCCGAACGTGCTCACGGTAGCGACGGGCATTGATGAACACAACTCGTATGGCGTGGACTTCATAGAGGCGACGCGCTGGATCAAGCGGAATCTGCCGCATGCGAAGGTAAGCGGCGGCATCTCCAACGTGAGCTTCAGCTTCCGCGGCAACAACAAGGTGCGCGAAGCCATGCACTCGGCGTTCCTGTATCACGCGATTGCCGCGGGTCTGGACATGGGCATCGTGAACGCGGGCATGCTGGAGGTCTATGAGGAGATCGAGCCGGAGCTGAAGGTGCTGGTCGAGGACGTGCTGCTGAACCGTCGGCCCGATGCGACGGAGCGGCTGGTGGAGTTCGGTGAACGGCTGAAGGCGGATACGCAGATCTCCTCCGGGGATGACACCCAAAGGGCACGGAAAGCGGAGGAGTGGCGGAGCGGCTCGGTGGAAGAGCGGCTTGCGCACGCGCTGGTGCGCGGGATCGACGCTTACATCGAGGCGGACACGGAAGAGGCGCGTGCCAAGCTGGGCCGGCCTCTGCTGGTGATCGAAGGTCCCCTGATGGCGGGCATGAGCGTAGTCGGCGACCTGTTCGGCGCGGGCAAGATGTTTCTGCCGCAGGTTGTGAAGTCGGCGCGGGTGATGAAGAAGGCAGTGGCCTACCTGACGCCGTTCATGGAGGAAGAAAAGGCGGCGATGGCCGCGGCGGGCGAGGAAGTGAGGACGCAGGGCCGCATCGTGCTGGCAACGGTGAAGGGCGATGTGCACGACATCGGCAAGAACATCGTGGGCGTGGTGCTGGCCTGCAACAACTATGAAGTCTTCGATATGGGCGTGATGGTGCCCGCGGAGAAGATCCTCCAACGCGCGAAGGAAGTGCGGGCCGACCTCATCGGGCTGAGCGGGCTGATTACGCCTTCGTTGGACGAGATGGTGCACGTGGCGCGCGAGATGGAGCGGCAAGGGATGAGCATTCCGCTGCTCATCGGAGGCGCGACGACGAGCCGCGCGCACACGGCAATCAAGATCGCACCGCATTACCACCAGCCGGTGGTGCATGTGCTGGACGCGAGCCGGGCGGTGCCGGTAACCACGAACCTGCTGAGTGAAGACAGCCGGCAGGGGTTCAAGGATCAGCACGCGGCGGAGTATGAAGCGATCCGCACGGCGTACTCGGCGCCGAAGCTGCACATGACGAGGATCGAGGCGGCCCGCGCGCGGCGTACACCCATCGAGTGGCGCGCGGAGGACATCGCCGTGCCGTCCTTCACAGGCGTGCGGGTGCTAAAGAACTTCGATCTCCCAACGCTGCGGGAGTTCATCGACTGGACGCCGTTCTTCCATACGTGGGAGCTGCGGGGAATTTACCCGCGCATCCTGGACGATGAGCGGCAAGGTGAACAGGCGCGGCAGTTGTTCATGGATGCCAACCTTCTGCTGGACCGCATCGTGGCCGAAAAGCTGCTGCAGCCGCACGGTGTGTACGGGCTCTTTCCGGGCAATGCAGTTGGCGATGACGTGGAGCTCTACACAAACGATTCACGCGCTGAGGTGTTGGAGCGCTTCTGCTTCCTGCGGCAACAGGCGAACCGCGAAGGCAAGGAGCCGTGTCGTTCGCTGGCGGACTTTATCGCGCCGAAGGATACCGGGCTGCCCGATACGCTGGGCTGCTTTGCAGTGACCGCCGGCCTCGGCCTGAAGCAGTTGACGGATAGCTTTCGCGCGGAGCACGACGACTATAACGCCATCATGGCGGAAGCAGTGGCGGACCGGCTCGCGGAAGCCTTCGCCGAGTGCCTGCACCAACGCGTGCGGCGCGAGTGGGGCTATGGCTGCGACGAGCAGCTGAGCCGCGAGGACCTGATCGGGGAAAAGTATCGCGGGATACGGCCGGCTCCGGGTTATCCGGCGTACCCCGATCACACCGAGAAGGGAACGATCTGGCGGTTGCTGAACGTGCAGGAAGCTACGGGGATGACGCTGACCGAGTCGTTCGCGATGTGGCCGGGGTCCAGCGTGAGCGGGCTCTACTTCGCGCATCCGCAGTCACGTTATTTCAGCGTGGGAAAGATCGACCGCGACCAGGTACAGGAGTACCAGCAGCGCAAGGGCATGGCGCTGGCCGAGGTGGAGCGCTGGCTGGGACCGAACCTGGGATACGACCCGGAAGCGCGAACGTAAGCAGGCGAGATTGATAAGCGGCAGGGCAGAGCAGCCGTGCCTGCCATGCCGGGCTCACTTGACCTGTTCCAGCGTGACGGAAATATCCAGGTGGTGGGTGCTGGCGGGCACATCGAGCGAGCCGAGGGTGATGGTCTTGCCGAGCGTTAAGAGCGAGGTTCCCTCCATCACGGCCTGGCGGATGATGGGCTCGTGAAACTCCACGCCGGAACCGTTGGTGGTTTTGTCGTCCGCTACGCTGGACTGCTCGACCTTTGAGCGCAGGCGCAGGCCGGAGGACGTTTCGTCGAGCGAGGCGTCGAGGTTCAGGCCCACATCGATGTACTGGAACTGGGTCTGCACACCGGCCGGAGCGCTGCCGCTATAAGAGCCTGTGACGACGGGCACCTTGCTGCCGAGCTTGGCGGTGGTGCGGCCGTTGGTGGTGACGATCATCTCGTAATGCTGGGTGCTGACACGCTTGCCGGCTTCCGATTCGTCGAGCGTCCAAACGAGACGGTAGGCTTTGGCAGCGGGTACGGGCGCCGGCGGTGTGGCGGAGTTTTGCGCCTGGGCAGCGGTAAACGGGAAAGCCAAGGTGAGGGCAAGTAGAACGCGGCTGAGTGTCATGTGGTGCATCTCCTGAGGCTACGGGTTTTGAGTGTCCTGGGGGGTGAAGAACTGGCGGAACTCGGCGTCCTTCTGGGCCCGCTGCCGGGCGAGGATTTCGGGGTTGAGCATGGCAATCTGGCTGGGGTCGCCGGAGCGGGCGATCTGCTGGAGAAGGCGTTCCTGCGTAGTGAGTGCGGCGACGGCGGCGACACCTGGGATCGTGCTGCCAGGCCTCCTATCGGTCGAAGCACGGGCAATCGTATGCAAACCCGCGTGGGCTGGGGTCGCGCGGCGTTGCAGACGTGAAGACACTGAAACCATGCGTGGTCCTGCTGCCAGGCCGATTGCGTGCAGGCCGGTCGCGTGCGGCGTTGCAGGATCGACGGGCACTGTTGCGCGGACGGACATTGCAACATTCGCTTGCGACGGTACATGTTCCTTTGTGAGGGTCACAGACGGATGCGAATGGTGCAGGATGGCTGCGGCCACAAATGCAAGAACGAGGGCGCAGGCGGCAAACGGTTTCGCGAGACCGATGTGACTGCCTGTAGGGCCGAACACCCCTTGCAGAAAGCTCGAGGGCCAGCGATTCGAGCTGTAAAGGTGAGAGGCCGCCGCTGAATGCGTGGTGTTGCGGGAGCGTTGGGTGAGTGTGCGAAGGATGCGCTCTTCGAGACCGGTGGGGGGCTCGACCTCCCGCAGGGCGGAGAGGGTCTCCTCGATGACCTGTTCAGGCGGGTTCCGTGGACGTGAGTTCATGGGCGGGAGCCTTTCTGGGACCTGGTGAGACGTTCGCGTAGGCGGGCGCGAGCTCGGAAGATCAAGGCGCGAACAGCGGAATCAGACTTGTTGAGGACCTCGGCGATGTCGGCGGGGCGGAGGTCGTCCACGGCGGAAAGCAGCAGTACCTGGCGTTCGAGCCTGGGCAGGCGGTCGAGCTCGCGAAGAACGGAGGTCATGTCCTCGGCCTGCTGCAAGGCGGTGTCGGCGGGCGTGCCGGAAGCGAGAAGGCTGTGCGCGAACGCATCGTCCATCTGGTCGGGCCGGATGCGGCGGCGGCGGTCCAGTGCGAGGTTCCAAGCGATGCGGATGAGCCAGACGCGGAAGTCGCGGACCTGATGGAGAGAGCGGCTGTTTTCAAGGACGCGGAGGAAGGTGTCCTGCACGACGTCTTCAGCGTCGGTGCGGCTGCGCAGCACCGAGTGCGCGACCCTGAAAAGCAACGCGGAGTACGCGCTGACGAGAACCGCAAGATCGACTTCGGATCTTGCCGTCTCCCCGGCAGGTAACGCCAAGCTGCAGCCCTCGACCAAAGTGGTGACCCTTTCTACAGAGACAGACGGGTGCAAGGAGCTTGCGCTCGGTTTTATTTCACTCGGCTGGAGATGTCTTTCCGCAGAATCGTGGCACGGGGAAGGAACTACCCAGATCCTTCAATCAACTCGCCCGGGAGACGCGCTGCAGAACAAGGACTCACACCGGGGGAGAACTGCCTTAGAGCGGCCCCTTGGTGAGGTCGGCGAGGGTGACAGCCGCGGCGCGAAGGTAGTCGGCGGGAGAGAGAAGGAGCTGCAGGCCGCGCTGGCCCGCGGAGACGGAGATGAGGTCAAAAAGCTCGATGGTCTCGTCGGCAAAGGCACGGAATGGTTTCTTCGCCGCGAGCACTGTGACGCCGCCGCGGATGTAGCCGGTGAGGGGTTCCACCTCCTTGAGCGAGGCGAGCTCGGCTTTGCGCGCACCGGCGGCGGAGGCAAGCTTCTTGAGATCGAGCTCGGAATCGCCTGGGATCACTGCGAAGAGGCTCTCGCGGTCCGATGTGTGGGTGAGAAGGGTCTTGAACACCTGCTCGGGCGGGAGGCCGATCTTGCGCGCGACGGAGACTGCGGTCAGGTCGTCGGGGTCGACCTCGTAGGCGCGGAGCTCATAGGGTATGGCCAGGGAGTCGAGTTGGCGGGCGGCGTTGGTCTTCATAAGCGGCACTGCGGGGGGCGAGCTTGCAAAGTGGGCGAGTCAGCACGTCAGCGGCGGCGTTTCGATTTCTGATTCGGCCAATACTGGAATTCGTCGGCGAAGAGCTCGCCGGGCAGGTCGGCGACGCGCTGCAGGAGGCGCGTCTGGGCGTCGTGGATGGCCTGGTTGTAGATTACGGAACCAATCTCCTCGATGAAGTAGTCGAGCAACAGGCCGGCGGGCAGCTCGCCGAGGGGCTCGGACAGGTTTTCTTCGAAGTAGCGCTGGATGGAGGCAAGGGCGTCGGCGCGGCGCTGCCCGGTGAGTTCGATAGGTTTCATGAGGGTCGGGTCATCGAGTGGACGGTTGGGAGGAGTTTGTCTGGAGCTGGCGAGTGGATGGGGAACGAGCTTAGAGCTGTGAGGTGCTCAGGTTTGAACGGCGCGGAGCCCGATAGGAGAGGTTTGCGATACGATGCGGCCTTCCTGAAGCGTGAGGGTGGTGTGGGCGAGAGGGCGGGCCAACTCGGCCTGGTGTGTGGTCAGGATCAGGGTGCGGGCAACGGGTCTGGGCTCCGCGTGCCAGGCTTGCAGGCGTTCGACCATGGCGCGGGAGGAGGCGGCATCGAGATTGGAGAAGGGCTCATCGAGCAGGAGAAGGTCGGGCTGGAGGAGAAGGACGCGGGCGAGCGAGGCGCGCTGGCGCATGCCCTGGGAGTACTCGCTGAGACGCTGCGGGAGTGCGGGGTTGAGACCGACATCCAGCAGGGCCTGCTCGGGGCTGAGAGGTTGATGGTCCGAGTCCGAGGAAGCGCGTTGAAGGTCTGCGAAGTAGCGCAGGTTCTCAAGGCCGGTGAGTTCGTCGTACAGCATGGACGCATGGCTCATGTACGCGATGCGATGACGCACTTCGGCAGGCGCCTCGCGGAAAACGGTGACGGCGCCGAGGGTGGGCGTCACGAGGCCCGCGACGATCTTCAGCAGGGTGGATTTCCCGGCGCCGTTTTCTCCCAGCAGGACGATGCTGGAGCCTGGCGGCACGGCAAGTGTGATATCGCGCAAGGCAACGAAGCTGCCGTAGAGACGCGAGACGTGCGCGAGCTCGACGGCCGTTGCAGCTGGAAAGGCAGGTGGCATGCGGTGCTATGCGAGTATAGGCGGAAGCGAGAGACGAGATGCGAGAGATCAGAGACACGAAGGAAGGACGGCGGCGATGGTGGTGAGAAGGGTGGGCGTGGCTGGTGTGGCATGGGTGCTGGGCGCAGGCATCGTTTGGGCACAGAGTGGCGCGGTGACGTTGCCGGAACAGGATCGTGGGTTGGCGCGCGACATCTTCAAGCAGCTGGTGGAGATCAACTCGCAAGATTCAAATGGCAGCGTGACGGCGGCGGCCACGGCGATGCGCGACCGCCTGCTGGCAGGCGGATTTACCGCGGAGGATGTAACGCTGGCCGGGCCGAATGCGAGAAAGCAGAATCTCGTGGCGCGGTACCGCGGCAAGCCGGGCGGCGGGTTGAAGCCGATCCTGGTGATCTGCCACCTGGATGTGGTGGAGGCGCGAAGGGAGGACTGGACGACCGATCCCTATACCTTTGTTGAGAAGGAGGGATACTTCTACGGGCGCGGCACCCAGGATGTGAAGGATGGCGATGCGGCTCTGGTGGAGACCTTCCTGCGCATGCGTCGCGAAGGGTATGTGCCGGACCGCGACATCGTGGTCGCGCTTACGGCGGATGAGGAAGGCGGGCAGTCGAACGGCGTGGACTGGCTGCTGCGGAACCGGCCGGATCTGATGCGAGCGGACTTTGTGCTGAACCCGGACTCCGGCGGCGTGGAGCTACGCGGCGGAAAGCCTGCGGAGCTGGATGTGGAGGCTACGGAGAAGACCTACGCGGATTACCGCGTCTCGGCGACCAACCGCGGTGGACATAGCTCGGAGCCGCGGCCGGACAATGCCATCTACGAGCTGATGCATGCTCTGGCGAGGCTGGAAGCGAGCCCGTTTCCGGTGGAGCTCAACGCGGTGACGAGAGCGTCACTGGCAGAGACGGCGAAGATCGCCACGCCGGAGCGTGCGGCGCTGATCCGTGGCGTGCTGGCGCAGCCGCCCGATGCGGTTGCGGTGACGGCCTTCAGCAAGGACGCGGCGGATAACGCCACGCTGCGCACAACCTGCGTGGCGACCATGTTGAAGGGCGGACACGCGCCCAATGCGCTGCCTGGGGAAGCGAGCGCGAATGTGAACTGCCGGATCCTGCCCGGGCATTCGCAGGAAGAGATACGGCAAACGCTGATCGGGAGGTTTGCGGACCCGCAGTTGAAGGTCGAGTACGTGGCTGACGACGGAACGGTGTCGGCGAAGGCTCCGGAACGCAGCAGCGCGCCGCCACCGCCGGTCCGCGAGGACGTGTTCGGTCCAATGCGCGCGGTGACACAGCAGATGTGGCCGGGGATCCCGGTGATCCCAAACATGCAGGTGGGAGCGAGCGATTCTGTGTACACCGTGGCTGCCGGACTGCCAAGCTATGGGGTGAGCGGCATGGGCATCGATTTCGACGATGTGCGCGCGCATGGACGGGATGAGCGGCTGCGGGTGGAGGCGTTCTATGCGGGAGTGGAGTTCGAGTATCTGTATCTGAAAGCGTTGACCCGGTAGACGGGATCGGTCCGAAGACCAGCGCTTTCTAAGTCAGAGGCAGGCCGGAAAGCAGATTCTTTGCTTCGCTTGCGGAATGACAACAGGAAGAGTTACGGCACGACAACCTGAGGAGCGGAAGCCGCTACACCTTTGCGGAAAGATCTAAGGACTCGGCAGGCCAGTGGATCAGGCGGGGGATGGCGGGGAAGTAGAGGCCGAGCTCGATGCGTGCGTCGTGGGCGGAGCTGCCATGGAGCGCTGCGGCGTAGCGGGCGAGTTGTGGGCCGTAGGCGGTGCGCTGATCGAGCAGGAACTGCTCCGGGGCGCGTCCACCGGGGGCGGTGGTTTTAAAGTCGACCACCCAGAGAGTGCCGGCATTCGAGCCCGGAGGTGTAGCTGGAGATCTGGAAAGCGGCACGTCCCCCGCGCGCAAGATGCGATCCACGCGCAGCATGCCGGAAGGCGTGCCGAGTGAACGCTCACTGGCGGCGCCGGGGTGGGGAGACAGCAGCCACTGTCCGACGGGGTCGGTCAGGGTATTGGCGAGCAGCGTAAGAGCACGGCTGGCCTCGCGGCTGGCGTCCGCGGCGGAAAGGCCTTCGCCGCGGAAGCTGGCGGCGAGGCGGTCGATCCAGGTGGACAGCTCGTCGCGGAGCCGGGTGGCTGAGTGCCCGGCGGCAAGTTTGCGTGCGATCTGTTCGAGGAATCGATGGACCACATTGCCCAAGGCACGCACAGTGGCCGAGCCCTCCGGGCGGAGGAGCAATCGGCGATGCGGCACGTCTGCGACGAATGGGTAGGGAAGCCGCCGCGCGGCGGCTTCGCGGAAGTGTTGCTGCGGATCGAAGCTCAACGGCAGGCGGGCGAGGCGGGGGAGATAGCAGCCCCGCGCAACGCCCTCCCCGTCCCCATCGGCGCCAAGATCCGCCACGGCGGCGAGAGTGAGGCCCGGCAAAGCGGACTCGTCCAGGCCCGTTCCCCCCGCCGGATCGTTCACGCCAGGGAGGGATCCGGGCAGAGTGGTTTGCGCCGGGACTGCGGGCTGCCCAAAGTGGGGTGCGGCGGCCGGCCAGCAGGCGTGCAGCAGGCTGCCCACGGCCGGAGACACGCCTTCCTTGCCTTGCTTCGCGGTGGCGAAGAAGTGGAGCTCCTCGCGAGCACGGGTGCCGGCGACGTAGAAGAGGCGTTTGCGTTCGGCTTCGAGACGGCGGCTGTGGACCCGGCTGAGCCAGCGGTAGAGGCTGGTGGGGTCATCGCCTTTGCCGTGGATGGGGGCAAGGAGTACGGAGGGATCGGGCCCGGTCTCCAACTCCAGCCAGTTGAGCAGGCGGGCCGGATCGCGCTGACCCTGACGGCCGAGTTCGGGGACGATGACTACGTCCCACTCCAGACCCTTGGCGCCGTGAATGGTCATCAACTCAACCGCGTCGTCGGCGGCGGAGGGCTCGGCGAAGAGCTGCTTCAGGTGGCGCTTCAGGGCAAGAAGATCGAGGCGGTCACCGGCTGTTACGTCGCGCAGCAGAGCGAGGTAGCGCTCCACGTTCGCGCGTTCGGCGGCGGTGACATAAGCGGCTCCGCCGAGAGAGTGCCAGGTGCGTTCTACCAAGGTGGCAGGCGCAGTGCGTCCCGCCCCCTGCGCTGCTGCCAGGAGGGTGGGCCAGCTGCGGCGAAGGTAGCTTTGTCCAGCAGCGCTCAGGAGCAGCGCGCCTTCGCGCACTAGCTGCGGAACCGTGGCTTTGGCGCGTGTGGCGTCGCCTTCCGCCGCCAGTGTGAGCAGGTCGGGGGCATCCAGCCCACACCACGGCGCGCGCAGGACAGCGAACCATGCGGCCCGGTCGGCGGGGTGGTGGAGAGCGCGGGTGAGCGCGAGGAGGTCCAGGACCTCGGGGCGGTCTTCAAGGGCCTCAACCTTGACGGCGCGGTAGGGGACCGGAGCGGAACCGGGGGAGGGCCGGTTGAACTCGGCGACGATGGGCCCCAGGTGGCTGCGAGCTGCGGCCAGCACGGCGATTCGCCATGGCCGGGCCGGGCGTGTAGCGGTGACCTGGCGGTCGGGCGGAAGCGGGGTGGCTCGCCAGCGTTCCACGATGCGGCGGATGGCGAGAGCGTCCTGCTCGGCGGACGTGGGGACTGGGCCGGAGCCGGAGGCGGCGAGGGAAAGGCCCAGGGTTGAGGCTCCTGCGTTCCAGTGCGCTGATACGGTGGGCTGAAGCTCGCCGCCCCTTCCCGCATCGCTCCGTTTCGCCTGGTGTAGCGCTGCTTGTTTCCCGCCGGCGTTGCTCGAAGTTGCAGGAGCGCCCGCGGCGGCCGCGGGCGTGGGGGGGAGAACGCGGATGTGCCAGTGGACACCCGATGCCGGGACCGCGGGACGGGTGGCGATGGCGGCGACGAAGGGGACATCAACAGTCTCTGGAGCGGAGCTTGCACCGGGCAGAGGGAAGAGGTGGGAGGAATCGCGATTGAGGCCCGCGATGACGGCAGGGCGGGAGCGGAAGTTGGCGGTGAGTTGAAGCGATTGGAGGGGAACGTCACCCAAAGAGCCCTCCCGCGCGGTGCGGAGGAAACGCTCGACGCGCGCCTGACGGAAGAGGTAGATCGACTGCTTGGGGTCGCCGACGAGGAAGAGGGTCTGGCTGCTGCCGTCCCAGGTGCGGGTGAGGGCGGTAAGGAGATCGTACTGGGCCGAGGAGGTGTCCTGCATCTCGTCAACCAGCAGGTGGCGAAGGGTGAAGCCGGCGCTGTTGGCGAGATCGTCGGCGTGCCGGCTGAGAGCGTGACGGGCGGCCAGGGAAAACTCCATGAAGTCGCATTGCCCGGTGGCGGCGAAGAGCAGCTTCAGCTCAGCGAGGGCGTGGAGCAGAAGCCGGAAGAGTGCCTTGGCGTGACGCCACTGATCGTCGGGGTAGCGGGCAGGCGGAAGACAGCGAACCGCCTCCAGAGCCTCGCGCAGGGGCTCGCACTGGATGCTGTCAATGACAGCTTGTAAACGCGCCTTGTCACCCTTCGACAGCTTCACCTTGACGTGATCGTGGTTGAAGCGTCTTCTCCAATTGCACTTGGACTCGGTAAGGACCAGACCCAGGAGGGCCCGCCAGTGGTCGAGGTGCTCGGCTTCGCCTGCCGGCGGTCCAGGATGTTCGCCGCAAAGCTGGAAAGGGTTGGAACCTCCGCCGTAGCCGGGCTCGCCGGCGTAGCTATGGGCGAGGGCGGACAGATCTTCAAGGGCGGAAGTGGGGATGGCCTTCAGGGCGCGGCTGAGACCCGCACACACAACCTGCTCCAGCGTGCGCTCCAGGCAAAGGCGAACCTGCCCGTCGAGTACCTCGTCCGAAAGCGACGCTCGATCCAGCGGGAGAAGCTCTGCCCACTGCTCGCGAGTCTGCAGCATTTCGGCGAGCAGCTTTTCAACATCCGCGAGATTGCCGTCGCGATGAAGCAGGATGACTTCCAAAGCGTCGTGGAGCCGGGAGTCGGAGCCGCCGAGTTGGAGCAGGGTGTTGCGGGCAGCCTGGCGGTAGAGCTCGGAGGCGTCGTCCAGCGGAGCTCGACCGGCGGAGCCGGACAGCAGCGGCATCGTGCCGGCGATCTCCATGCAAAGGGAGTCGATGGTCTGTATGCGCAGTCGCCGCGGGCTGGCGAGGAGACCCCAGCCGGACTCCCGATCGCGCTGGAGCACGGCCAGGGCCAGCGCACGGGTCTGTTGCTCGAAGGCTGGAGTTTCCCTGGGGGTGGCCTCCGCTGCGGAGGCCTCGAGTTGCGCTGCCTCCAGTTGCGCGGCACCAAGCTGCTTCAGGATGCGCTCGCGGAGCTCGGCCGTGGCCTTGCGCGTGAAGGTGATCGCCAGAATCTCCTCCGGGGCAGCGGTGGACGGGCTGGCGAGGAGTTTGAGGAAGCGCTGCACGAGCAGGCCGGTCTTGCCGGAGCCTGCGGGTGCTTCCACGATGAAGGAGCGGCGGGCATCGAGCGCCGCAGCCCGAGCGGCGGTGTCCTGGAAAGAGGGGGCTCGGGCACTTTCGTTGCCGTCCGGAATGGCCAACGCAGCCCCGGGCGCGGGAAATTGGAGGATACTAGCCACGCGCGCGCTCCTCGGCTCCCTCGAATTCCTCGATCCGTTCCGGCTCCCCATCCTCATCCGCAGCGGCGGCCATGAGCACAGCCGGATCGACCCGGCAGAGAAGGCGCTGGCCGCAATGCATGCATGTGGTGGGATAGCTCTTGGGGTTTACGGAGTGGTCACCGGCGGCGAACTGTTCGGCAAGACGGGTAAGGACCTCCCGCCACTGGCTGACCAGGGAGTCGAGATCGGGTTCCAGACGGGCATTGCCGAGGAGGCCGGGTTGGCTCTGCAGGCCCACCCAGGCGACCCCCCCGCGGCGAATGCGGGCGAAGGCCAGACCGCGCAACTCGGCGGAGTGGGGCAGCAGGGTGTAGAGCGGAAGCTGCGGCTGATCGGGACGGTCGCCCTCCCAGGCAGAGATGCGAGTCTCCAAACCTGTCTTGTAGTCCACCAGAACCGTGCCGGGGCTGTTCTGAAGGGAAACGTCGGATGCAACGGAGTCGACGCGGTCCACGCGCAGTTGAAGCTCGACCGGACCGACGGTGAGATGGCGCTCCTGCTCGCGGTCCAGGACAGTGAACGGCGCGCGATTTCGTTCGAAGGCGAGCCATTCCTTCAACAGGTCGAAGAGGCGCTGCATCTGGAGCGCACGGTAGGCCCTGTCCCACGGGTCTCCTGGGTGTGCAAGGGAGGGAACCCGGGCGAAAGCCTGCCGAATGGCCTCCATCAGGTGTTCGTCGCAATCGGTTTCAGGGAGCGCCAGAAGAGCTGCCTGAGAGGTAACGCGCTGCCAGAAGATATCGAGGGCCTGATGGAGCAGGCTGCCGGCCCTGCCGGCGTCGATTCCAAGGCCAGCGGCGCGGGGCTCGGTAGAACGCAGGCGAAGCTCGGCGAAGGCCCGGAAGCCGCAGGCGGCCTGGAGCTGGAGCACGGTCGCGCCACCGGCAACCTGGGCGGAGGGCAGTGGGGGCAGCGGGATCTCGTCGACGATGAGCTCCGGCGTGATCAGAGCCCTGAGGGATGGAAGCAGATCGGAAGCCGAAAGTTCACGCCACGGAGCTGCTGCGGTTTGGGCCAGCATCGGGGCGAACCGCTGAGGTGCCTCGTTGGACTCGGCTGCGTGGCTGAGCAGGACGTGAGGTGCGCCGCTCAGGAGCGTTTCGGTGAGACGCTCGGCGCGGGCGGCGTCGCGCGCCGGGTCCGCGCCGGGCATGCCGGCGGAGACTTGCAGACTCCAGGGCAGCAGCGGATGAGGCCGCACGGGGGGTGGCCAGTTCGCTTCGGTCGCCTGCAGGAGAAGAACGACATCGCTGGGAATGATGGCGGCTTCGGCGGCGGGCAGGATGCGGATGGGAGCGTGGATCGGAAGCCTGAACGTGGCGGAGTGGAGATGGTGCTCAAGGGTGCCGAGGTATTCGGCGAAGGGGACGCGGCGGCCGGTGAAGTCCAGGGTGGCAAGGTTGTCGAGCAGATGCTCCCAGGCCTCGGTGGCGGCGAACTCGGCAGATGTGAGCGGCTGCTCTCCCGGCCAGGCTACGGTTGCGCTCAGCTGCCGGACGAAGGAGGTCCACATGGCATGCGTGCGGGCCGCGGAGAGGTCGCCCTGGTCGCGAAGCTCAGCCAGGAGAGGTGCAAGCCAGCGGATGGCGTGCAGGCCGAAAGTAGATTGCTGCGCGAGTCGATGCAGATCATGGAGGCTCAGCTCAGGGCGAAGCGGCGGATGCGCGTGCAGCCACCAGGCGTCGAACTGGGCGGCAGCTTCCCGATCGGTGCCCGCGCCAAGATACGGGCTGAGAAGGAGAGCCGTCACATCTTCGAGAGGAAGCGGCGAGCCCAGGCCCCGCAGCAGGCGAATGAGCGTAGCGACAATGGGCTGCGAGGCAAGGGGCTGGCCGGCGGCAGACTCCCAGGGAGCGGAGCTGGGATCGAGATCAGGATCGGAATCGGAATGGGCGGGGACCCGGTTGAGCTCCGGGGCGAGCACTTCGCGGAAGATGCTGTCGAGCGCTCCCCGATCGGCGTCCGGCGACGCCAGCACGACGGCGACAGACGGCAGATGGAGAGACCCCGGTCCGCGATCGTCTGAAGCAGGGTTCCGAACGTGTGTGTCCAGGAACTCACGAAGCCAGTGGGCCACGCAACGGAGTTCTTCGCTTTCCCCGGCGGCGCGCAACGTCAGGCGGGTTAGCGGAGCAGCAAGGCTGCGTGGATGCTCGACGATACGGGTACCCGCGCGGCGAAGATCGTCGAGGAAATCGGAGTCGGCGGGTGAGAGATCGAGAAACCCGGTGAAGTGAAGCTCTGCCGGAACTGTGAACGACTCCCGCTGGAGGTGCTCACGAAGCGCCATCGGCAGCCGGGCGGCAGGCAGGCAGGCGTATCGGCCGCAGGCGCGCATGAACTCAGCGGCCCAGCGGGCGAACTGCTCCGTATCCTCGGTATGAGCGGCGGCAGCGAGGCGCGTCTGGACGTTGTAGCCGCAGGCAAGGCCGAAGGCGGAACGCGCCAGGGTGGCGATGCCGGAGGCAGACGCAAGGTTGACTGCTTCCAAGGACGGGGTGACGATTTCCCCCCAGAGGAGATCTTCCTGCGCGGTGTTGAGCAGCAGGCGGGACTCATGGCCGTTGAGAATGAGGCTGGACCAGAGGGAGGCGAGCCACTGGTGCCAGGAGAGGATGTTGGCGGGCTCCCAGACTGTGTGCCCTGCGGAACGCTGGCGGCACTCGTGGAGTGCGCGGAGGCTGGAGGCGGACAACGCCGTGGGGGTGAGCACGAGAGCGCCGCCGTCCAGAGCTTTCAGGAGACTTGGAGGAGCCACCGGCACACTCCCAGTGTACGCCGGGCTTTGCTGGATGTTCGCCTGCGCGGAAGTGGATTTGCTGCCGGGGGGGCCGCGGAGAGATGTTCCGGAAAAAGGGAATGAGCTCAGAGCTTGGAGCGCGGGAACGGAGAGCCTAGGGGTGGAGAGCCTGTGGATCTTTCGAGCGTCCTTGGGCGTGTTCTGGCAGGAAGCTGCCTAGAAGCAGCAAAAATGCCAGCAAGGCGGGGATGCCCATACCCAGCCGGAGCGATCCGGTTTGGGTGGAGACGATACCGGTCAACCAGGGAAACACCGCCGCGCCGATGCCGGAAGTGGCGAGAATGAGACCGGCCTCGCGGGAGCTTGGCCGGTGGCGCAACAGGAGCGCGAACGAAGCCGGAAACCAGGGTGCAAGGGTCAAACCGAGAAGGATGCAAACCGCCGAAAGAGGGGTACTGTTCCGGACAAAAGCGAGGGTCAGGATGAGGAGCACCGAAAGGGACAGAGATACCCGCAGAACCAGCGGTTCCGGCCATCGGCGAAGCGCTCCTGCAGTCAGCAGACGCCCGGCCGTGAGTGAGATCCAGAGGAGAACAAGGGCTGACTGGCCACCCAGCACGTGAGACGCGATGTAGCGCTGGTCAAAGGTAGGGAGCCAGGAACTGAGCGAGGTTTCCAGGCCGCCATAGAGGAGAAGCAGGATGGCGAAGAAGACAAAGGTTTGCAGCGGCAGGCGCTGCGGGTCCGTTGCGGGGCCGGCGGTGGATGACGTGGAGCGAAAGACCCAGCCCGCAGCTCCGCAAAGGCCTACGAGCAGAAACAGGCCGGCTGCGCCCAGCATCAGGCCGGGCAAACGGAAGCGGGGAAGGAGCCAGGCGGTGAGCAGCCCCGTGCTGACGGCACCGAGGCTCCAGAAAAAGTTGAAGGTGGAGAGCGCGGAGCCGGTGTGGGCGGCGTAGCGGCGGCCAGCCAGAATGTTGGAGGACGCGATCAGCCGTCCCAGGCCGAAACCGGTGACGAGCAGGGCGCAGGCGGCGGTCCAGAGGCCGGAGGACATGCCGAAACCGGCGAGACCGGCCGCAACGAGCAGGGTGGCGGTGAGCACGCCGACGCGGAGGCGGGTGGGCACAGTCGCTCCGCCCGCGAAGGCGCCGAGAAACTTGGCGAAGAGCAGGCTGCCGGCCTGCGCGTCCGTGAGGCGCCAGGACGCGCTGACGGAAGGAAGGATGGGGCCGAGGAGGACGGTGCCGAGACCGGCAAGCAGAAAGCCTGCGGCAAGCCAGACGGTGGATGGACCGGCCGTGTCTTTGTCCTGGTCAGGAAATGTCGAAGTTGTTACGGCAGGCATCACGCTCACGGCACGCGGTGGACTTCGCTGGACGGCGAAGCGGTGCGGAGCTGAAGGGATGGAGGGGCGAACGACGGGTTGTCCGGCGACGGCGAAGTCTTTCAGTAGCCGCCGCACCTTGGTCGGCTCTGTAGGAGTACGTGTCTACGGGTCGCTGCTTGGGAGGATGGTACTACGCGGGTGTGGCCGGAGAATAATGCCCGGCCAGTATGATGGCTTCGGGCAGGTTGTGACGGTGGCGGAGGAATACCAGGAGAGCCGGTTGCGATGGAGTTGCGAACGTGCGCGACGAACCCTTGCGGCTGCGACGGTGAGCTGCGGCCTGCTGACTGGATGCCATGGCAGAACGAGCAGCGGGGCAGCCCTTCAAAGCAGGCAGTACCCGGTGCGCGGAACGGTTGTGCAGGTGCAGGCGGCACAGGGAAACGTGCTGCTGAAGCATGAGACGATTCCCGGGTTTATGGAAGCCATGACCATGGCGTACCCGGTGGAGGATGCTGCGGCGCTGGCGGAACTGCACCCGGGTGACCGCATCACGGCGACCCTGGAAACCGATCAGAAAGGCGACACGCCGACCAACCTGCGGCTGCGGGACGTGGTGGTGATCGCGCAGGCTCGCCCGGACTACAAGCCCGTGGTCCAGTACCACGTACCCGCGCCGGGGGACACGTTGCCGGATTTCGCGCTGCTGAACCAGTCCGGCAAGACGGTCCGGCTACAGCAGTTTCGCGGCAAGGCGCTGCTGATGACCTTCGTCTACACGCGCTGCCCGCTGGCGGATTTTTGCCCGCGCATGAGCCGCAACTTCGCGGAGGTGGAGAAAGCGCTCCGGGGGGACGCCAAGCTGTACGGCAAAACGCATCTGCTGACGGTGAGCTTCGATCCGAAGTTCGACACGCCGGCGGTGCTGAAGAGCTATGGCGCTGCTTACACCGGAAATTACGTGAACGAGACGTTTGCGCACTGGGACTTCGCCGCGCCGAGCGAAGCGGAGCTGCCGGGCATGGAGCAGTTCTTCGATCTCGGGGTGACAGCACAGGAGGGCCAGCTGCAGCATTCACTCTCAACGCTGGCGATCGGGCCGGAAGGCAAAGTGGCGGCGTTCTGGCCGAGCAACGACTGGACGCCGCCCCAGGCGATCGAGGCGATGCGGAAGTCGCTGAGCGGGGCTGCCGGGCAGTAGAGTAGCTGAGGTGGGCTTATGGTTCCGGAGGTCTGAGCTTTGGCCAAGACGACGATTGGAGTTGGGGCGCTGCTGGCGATTCTGGGCGTGGTGGCATTTGTGTTGACAGGCAGTGCGCACCCGACGGCACTGATTCCGTGCTGGTTCGGGCTGGTGCTGGTGGTATGCGGCACGCTGGCATCCACGCCGGATGCGAAGCGACGCATGCTCTGGATGCACATCGCCGTAACCGTCGGGCTGCTGGGATGGGTGTTCCCGCTGATTCGGGTGATCGGCGCGGCCAGGCAGGGCGTGCCGGTTGCCCCGAGCACGGACCATATGGCCATGCTGGAGCAGGAAGCGATGATCCTGATCTGCCTCGTGTTCACCGCGCTTTGCGTGCGCTCGTTTATCGCGGCTCGGCGGGATCGGCTGGCCTAGGCGCGCACGGCGCGAACCTCGCACGCGCGGGTGAGCTCCTTCGCTTCGCGAAGGAGAACGATGTGGATCGTTGTTCCTCCGGAGGTCTGTCCCATCCAGGGGCGATACACTGGATGGATTCATGGGAAGTCTTGGAAGTTCGATAGGAGGCGGCCGCATGAGCGCCGCCGACCGCCCCTCGCGGGGCACGGGCCGCGCGGTCGCGGCTGACCTCACCAAGCAGCGGCCCAAGCCGAAGCTGAAGGACGTGTGGCCGGAGATCTGGGCGCTGGTTCGGCCGAGACGGTGGCTGCTGCTGGGCAGTTTTTTTCTGATGGTTGTGAACCGGGCCTGCTCGCTGGTGCTGCCGGCGGTGTTCAAACCACTTACGGACCGGGTTTTCATTCATCGGGACCTGCACATTCTGCCCTGGATCGTCGGTGCGGTGGTGACGGCGACGATCGTGCAGGGCATCACCTCCTACACGCTGACGCAACTGCTGTCGAAGGCAGGGCAGAAGCTGATTGCGGAGCTGCGAACCAACGTACAGGCACACATCGGCCGGCTGCCGGTCGCGTTTTACGACGAGAACCGCACGGGCACGCTGGTGGCGCGCATCATGACCGACGTCGAAGGCGTGCGCAATATCATCGGGACGGGTGTTGTCGATTTCGTGGGCGGTGTGCTCACCGCGTTGTTCGCATTCCTGTACCTGATCTACATCAGCGTGAGCATGACACTGCTGACATTCGCCATTCTGGCGATCTTTGCGCTGGTTCTGCAGCGGGCGTTCAAAACGATCCGGCCCATCTTTCGCGAGCGAGCCAAGATTAATGCCGAGGTGACGGGGCGGTTGACCGAGTCCCTGGGCGGGGTGCGCGTGGTGAAGGGGTACCACGCGGAGGCCAGCGAGGCGCGCGTGTTTGCGGGCGGGGTGGAGCGGCTGCTGAACAACGTGATCAGCTCCCTGACGGCACAGAGCCTGATGTCGCTGAGCTCGACGGTGATCCTCGGCGTTGTGGGCGCCATCGTGATGTGGATGGGCGCGAACCTGAGCGCCCACAACAAGCTGACGCCGGGCGGTTACTTCAGTTACGTGATGTTTCTCACGTTCATGACCGCACCGCTGATTCAGCTAGTGTCGATCGGGACACAACTGACGGAAGCGCTCGCGGGGCTGGACAGGACGAAAGAGATTCTGAGCGAGCGCGAGGAAGATTCCGAGCCGAGCCGAGCGGTGGCGCTGGGCTCAATGGTGGGCGAGGTGGACTTCGAGAACGTCGGGTTTAGCTATGAACCGGGCAAGCCGGTGCTGCACGGCATCTCGTTTGAAGCCAGACCGGGAACGGTGACGGCGCTGGTGGGCTCGTCGGGATCGGGGAAGTCTACGATCATCAGCCTGGTGTGCGGCTTCCACGTGGCCGACAGCGGCAGGGTGGTGGTGGATGGACATGACCTGGCCACGGTGCGGCTGAGCAGCTTCAGGCAGCAACTGGGTGTGGTGCTGCAGGAGACGTTTCTGTTCGATGGAACTATTCGAGAGAACGTCATGTTTTCGCGGCCAGGTGCGACGGAGGAGCAGTTCGAGCAGGCCTGCGCCATCGCGCGGGTGGATGAGTTTGCGCTGCGCTTTCCGGACCAGTACGAGACGATCGTGGGCGAGCGTGGAGTGAAGCTGAGCGGCGGGCAGCGACAGCGGATTTCGATCGCGCGAGCGATCCTGGCGGAGCCGCGCATTCTGATTCTGGACGAGGCGACGAGCTCGCTGGACTCGGAATCAGAAGCCATGATCCAGGAGGGCTTGAGCTACTTGATGAAGGGCCGGACGACGTTCGTGATTGCCCACCGGCTTTCCACGATTCGGCGGGCCGATCAGATACTGGTAATCGAGCAGGGACGGATTGCGGAACGCGGAACGCATGGCGAGCTGTATGCGCTGGGCGGGCGTTACCGCGAGCTCTACGACCGGCAGCATGGGCTGGAGGCTAACCTGTTCCTGGCGCCGGGCGAGGGCGACGTGGTGCCTGTTCAGGCGTGATCCCGAAAAGGTCTGCGCCGCATCCGCGTGTTGCCTGGCCCGATGCAGCTAGCTGGTTACACCGAGTTCGCGCAGCAGGAAAGCCTGATCGAACGCGAGTTCGCGTAGGGCGTCGTAACGGCCTGACGCGCCGCCGTGACCGGCTTCCATGTTGATGTGAAGCAGGAGCGGCCTTTCTTCGTCGGTCTTCAACGTGCGGAGCTTGGCCACATACTTGGCGGGCTCCCAGTACATGACCTGCGAGTCGTTGAGGCTGGTTTTGACGAGCATGGCAGGGTAGGGGCCGGCGCGGAGATTGTCGTAGGGCGAGTAGCTCAGCATGTACTCGAATGCAGGCTGCTCGTTGGGATTGCCCCACTCCTCGTATTCGGCAACCGTGAGCGGAAGGGTGGCATCGAGCATGGTGTTCATGACGTCGACGAAGGGTACGTGGGAGAGCACGGCGCGAAAAAGGTTCGGCTTGCCCGCGGCTGCGGCGAAGTTGACCGCAGCACCCAGCAGCAGACCGCCAGCGGAGCCGCCTTCAACGGCGACGCGGTCGGGCGAGCCGTAGCCTTCGCGCGTGAGGAACTCGACGGCGGAGATGAAGTCGGTGAAGGTGTTGCGTTTCAGCATCATCTTGCCGGCATCGTGCCACGGGTCGCCGAGCTCTCCGCCGCCGCGGATGTGGGCGTAGGCCATGACTACGCCGCGATCCAGCAGCGAGATACGCGAGGGCTGGAAGCCGAGCGGAAGTGCGTAGCCGTAAGAGCCGTAGCCGTAGATGTAAAGGGGCGCGGTACTGTCCTGGTGGAAAAGGTCGCGGCGATACGCAAGCGAGATCGGAATGCGGGTGTCGTCCCCGGCAGAGAACCAGAGGCGAGCCGATTCGTACCGGGCGGCGTCGAAGCCGCCGGGGACTTCCTGCTGCTTGAGCAGGCGCGACTCGCCGGTGGCAATGTCGTATTCGAAGACGGAGGCGGGCCGGACCAGCGACTGATACGCATAGCGGTAGGTGGTCGTATCCGGGTCCACGTTGACGCTGCCATAGGCCTCGTAAGCGGGGTCGGGAAAGCGGATGTCGCGGGCCTGCGCGGAGAGGGCTTCGCGATCGAAGTCGAAGACGCGCAGGACGGGCAGGCCACGCTCGCGGTACGTGGCGACCAGGAAGTCGCGAAATAGATCGACCTCGTCAAGGGGCGACTCAGGCTGCTCCGGGAGAAGCTCCTGCCAGTGCTCCCGGCCCGGTGAGGCGACAGGTGTGCGGACCAGCTTGAACTGCGGCGCGTCGCGGTTGGTTCGAATGTAGAAAAAGCCGCCGCGATGGTCCGCGTCATACTCTTCCTCGTCCACGCGAGGCGCGAGAAGGCGTAAGGCAGCGTCGGCTGCAGCAGCACCGACGAACCACATCTCGCTGGTGGTGTGGCTGCCGACGTGCAGCAGGATGTATTCGCGGTCGCGGGTGCGTCCAACGCTAATGTTGAAGCGCTCGTCAGGCTCGTGGAAGACCTCGACAGCGGGTCCACCGAGCACCTGTCGGAAGAGCCGGTCGCTGCGCTTGGTCTGCTCGTCCTCTGTGGCAAAGAAAAGGGTGCGTGAGTCGGCGGCCCAGGCGAGCGAGGTCACGCGCTCCGCGGAGTCGGCGCGCAGCACTCCGGTGCGGAGGTCCTTGATGTGCAGTGCGTATTGGCGGAAGCCGGTGTTATCTGTGGTGTAGGCGAGCAGGCGGCCGTCTGGGGAAACGCTCGAGGAGCCAACGGCCATGAACGGCTGCCCCTTCGCGAGGAGGTTCACGTCAAGGATGGTTTGCTCTGCTTCCGGATGACCGGCGGGGTACCGGCAGTAGCGCACATACTGTTTGCCGAGCTCGGTGCGCGAGAGGTACTCCCACTCGCCGTCACGATAAGGCACGGAGACGTCGTCCTCTTTGATGTGAGAGAGGGTTTCTGCGTAGAGCTGCTCCTGGAGAGCGGCTGTGGGCTGCATGGATTCCCCCGTCCATGCGTTCTCGGCTTCCAGGTAGGCGATGACTTGCGGCGAGGACTTGTCGCGAAGCCAGGCGTAGTCGTCGTGCAGATCGGCCCCGTGGATCCGGATGGAGCGGGGTTCGCGCGGAGCGACGGGCGGCGTGAGACTTGTTGCAGTCATGAAAACTCCACCTTCAGGATAACGATACTGCTCGCGGGGAAGTGCAACGCGGGCAGCAGGGATGGCCTCCTATCCTGATGGATCACCCCGTGCCGTACGACCACGGGAGCTTGGCGGCCCTGCCGCTCACAGGAGAAACACATGAACAGCAAATCGATGAGGATCTGTACGGCTGTGCTGGGATGCACAGCGATGTTGGCAGCGGGCCGCGCAGGCGCGGAAGTAACCGAACAGGACAAGACTTTCCTTACCAATGCATCACAATCGGACTTCAACGAGATCAAGCTGAGTCAGCTCGCGGCATCCAAAGCGAGTGATCCTATGGTGAAGAAGTTCGCCGCGAAGATGGTCACAGATCACACCTCGCTGGAGGCGAAGATGAAGCCCTACGCAGATGCATGGGGTTTGACGCCGGCTGCATCGCTGGATGCCGACCATCAGGCCGAGTATGACAAGCTCAACGGCTTGAGTGGCGCAGACTTCGATAAGGAGTACATGACAGCGATGGACATGGACCACGGCAAGGCGCTGGACCTTTTCAAGTCGGAAGTTGCGTCCACGACGGATGCAAAGTTCAAGAAGTCGGTGGCCGGCGGAGAGAAGGTCGTCGCCGAACACAAGATGATGGCGGACAAGCTGGCCCCGAAGGTCGGCGCGTCCGCGACGGGGCTGTAAGTTTCTGGGAGAGAACGGCTCACGCCTTCGGGTGTGAGTCGTTCACGTTTTCAACACAATATTCCAGCAACTGGGAGGAACAAAGCGGTGAGGATGAACTCGATACAAAGAGCTTCGCTGAGGTTGGCGTTCGGAGCCGTTTTGGGAGCCGTCCTGATGGCGGACGGTGTGGGCCTGCAGGCACAGTCGCACAGCGATAAGGAGTTCCTGGCAAAGGATTCGCAAGGAGCAATCGCCGAAGTGGAGCTTGCCAAGCTGGCTCTCAAGAAAACGCAGACTCCGGATGTGCGGGCATTCGCGCAGAAGATGATTCACGATCACGAAATGCTGGCCCGAAGCATGGCACCCTTTCTGCAGAAGGCAGGCGTTCACCCCTCGACTTCGCTGAACAGCGAGCACCAGAAGCTCTACAACAGGCTGAACGGCTTGCAGGGCAGGGATTTCGATGCGGAGTACGTGAAGGCCATGGATAAGGATCACCATGAGGACCTTTCGGATTACCGTTCGGAGTTCGACTCAACCAAGGATATGGAGTTGAAGACCGCGGTGCACAAGGGCGAGGAAGTGATTGCCGAGCACACCAAGATGATCGACGCATTATCCACGAAAATGGGAATGAAACCGGCGGGTGCTTAAGCACGGTGAGCAGCCAGGACAGCGGCTCCCGGCGAAGCCGCTTCCTTGTGAAGCGAATGGGCGACCAGCATCGTAATGCGTCGAAACGTGTAGGGTTAGTTGTGTGAGCGCTGCGCGGGAAGTTCGTTGTGCTGTCATCATCGCGCTGCTGCTGCTGGCGAGCGGTGTGGCGTCCGGTGAAGCGGTCAAGGACCTGCCCAAGCCGACCAGTTACGTGAGCGACTTCGCGGGCGTGCTGGATGGGGACACGAAGCAGCAGATGGAACAGCTCTGCGGCGAAGCGGACCACCAGGCGCATGCGCAAATCGCTGTGGTGACGGTGCACAACCTGGGCGACGCCTCCGTAGAAGATTTCGCAGCGGATCTCGAGAAGCAGTGGGGCGTAGGACCGAAAGGGACCGATCACGGCGTTCTCATGTTGTTCGCCA
Organism: uncultured Acidobacteriaceae bacterium; assembly: GCA_964246235.1. GTDB lineage: Bacteria > Acidobacteriota > Terriglobia > Terriglobales > Acidobacteriaceae > Granulicella. The sequence continues at coordinate 137,234 of CAXTPR010000004.1, read as the reverse complement.
TGGACGAGCACAAGGACCGCATCGAGGTCGGGTATGGACTGGAAGGTGTGCTCAACGATGCGAAGGTGGGCGATATCCTACGCTCGCAGCGGCCGCTGATGCAGCAAGGCCGGTACAGCCAGGCGATCTACGGCGACCTGCAGCAGGTGGCGAACGACATCGCGACGGACGCGGGGGTGACGCTGACCCGACCGCAGCCGTCCTATCGCCGAACGCGCGAGCGGCAGACCGGCATCTCGGGATCGGCGATCGTTCGCCTGGCGATTCTGCTGCTGGTGCTGTTTCTGATCTTCCGCCGGCGGGGCGGTCGAGGTGGCGGTTTCGGCGGAGGCGGCGGGTTCTGGCCAGGGATGTTTATCGGCAGCATGCTGGGTGGCAATCGCAGCAGCGGCAACTGGGGCGGCGGTGGCGGAGGAAACGGTGGGGGCGGGGACGACGGCGGCTTTGGTGGATTCGGCGGCGGGAGCTCCGGCGGCGGCGGAGCGAGCGGCGACTGGTAGTCTGACACTTGTGCAAAGGCGCCGGTGAAAGAAGCCGGCGGCAAAGGAAGATGCGATGAAGCGTGGTTTCGGCGGCGTAATTGCCCTGGTAGTAGTGCTGGTCGTCCTGGGGCTCGTTTTTATGAGCTACGTCACGGCGAAGAACCAGATGGTGCAGAAGAACGAAGACGTACAGCAGGCCTACTCGCAGGTGCAGGTGCAGCAGCAGCGGAGACTGGACCTCATTCCCAACCTGGTTGCGAGCGTGAAGGGTTATGTGAAGGAGGAGGAAACGGTGTTGACCAACATTGCGAATGCGCGCGCAGCTGTGCTGGCGACGCCCTCCGACAAGCCCAATGCGGCCAACATCAACGCCAACGAGCATCTGACGGCGGTGTTGGGGCCACTCTACCGGATGCAGGAGAACTATCCTGACCTGAAAGGCAACCAGCAGTTCATGCGGCTCGAGGACGAGCTATCCGGAACCGAGAACCGGATCGCACAGGAGCGGCGGCGATATAACCAGACGCTGGAGTCATACAACGTATACGTGCGGCAATTTCCCAACAGCATCTGGGCCAACTTTGCCGGCTTCCACTATCGCGACGAGTATTTCAAGGGAAATCCTGCGAGCGCCAACGCGCCTACCGTGGACTTCAGCAAGTAGGCAAGCCAAAGTGCAGCGCAGAAGGCCCGGCGATATCGCCGGGCCTTCTGCCTGTTCGGGTTCCTCATGGGTTAGGGTAGAGCGTAGATGGCGGAAGCGACCCTCAACGCGGGCGAGGTCACGAGCGGTGTGCCGACCAGTGTTGCCGTGCTGGTGGGCATGCAGGTGCTCGACGGAACAGGGAAATCCTGGGGCCGTGTGCACGAGTTTGCCGTTAACGTGCGCGAGGACGGAACGCGGGTGGCCGCGCTGGTGTTGCGTAACCAGGTTGACGGTAAGAGCCAGATGTCGCTGCTGCCGCTGAGTGAACTGCGGGTGGGAACAGGCAAGGACGCTACACTCCAGACGGCCAGCGAGCCAAAGGCCGCCGAGGCTCTCGACGACTTCTTACTGTTGGAGCGCGATCTGCTGGATCAGCAGATTATCGATGTGGACGGCCGGAAGGTGGTGCGAGTCAACGATGTGAACCTTGCCTGGCAGAGCGAGGCCGCGGAACGCAATTCAAACGGGGAGCAGGAACCTCGCACGCTGCGCATCGTAGAGGTTGAAGTGGGCATGCGCGGCGCGGCGCGGCGCATGCTCAAGGGATTGCCGAGCGCCACTGTCGAGGCGATTGCCGGGCGCTTCCAGGCACGGGCCATTCCTTGGAGCTGCGTCGACCTGATCGAGCGCGATCCGGCGCGCCGGGTACGGCTGAAGATCGGCCAGGAGCGGCTGGCCAAGCTGCACCCCTCCGACATTGCGGACATCCTGGAAGACCTGGCGCCTGCGGAGCGCGAGGCCGTGTTCACCAGCCTTCCCGAAGAGACCGCAGCCGAGACGCTGGAAGAGATCGAGCCGAAGATGCAGGTGGCGCTGCTGCGAGGGTTGAACTCGGAGCGCGCCGCCGACATCGTGGAGGAAATGGATCCTGGCGCGGCGGCCGACCTGCTCGCGGAGATGACGGACGAGCAGAGCGAGGCGATTCTCGAAGAGATGGAGCCGGAGGAGCGGCACGAGGTCGAAGAGCTGCTTGAATTTTCAGCCAATTCCGCTGCCGGCCGCATGACGACGGACTTTGTGAGTGTGGAGGGCGGCCGTACCGTTGCCGATGCGGTGCAGGCTCTGCGCGAGTTCGAAGGCGATGCCGACACAATCACCGAACTTTATCTGGTGGATGACACGGAAAAGCTCAAGGGTGTCGTGGCGCTGCCGCGCCTGCTGCTGGCAACCGCGGAAACACCGCTGGAAAGGCTCTCCGAAAGACACATTGTGTGCTGCAAACTGCACGCGCCGGAGCGTGAGGTGGCGGAACTGTTCGACAAGTACAACCTGCGCTCCCTACCGGTTGTGAACCACCACGGAGCCATCGCGGGTGTGATCCATGCGGAGCAGGTGATCGCGCAACTGCGTGAGGGCTGAAGCGGTACTGCGAGGGTGTTGCGCGGCAGAATACGCCGGCCGATGCTCGCGAGAGCCGGAGCCACACAGAAGTGGCTCGATATTTGACACCAAGCGGATGGCGGGTAGAACCGCGCGTTGCAGGGTACTCTAGAGGAGTCTGGAGGAGCCATGCGCGTAGATCGTCGATTGGAAGCCGCGCCGGCCAGCCGGAAGCCGGGCGCGGCGGTGCCGGTGTGAGCGTGTGGCGTCGCTGGCGAACCAGCATCTTTGTGTTTCTTGCGGTGTTGGGGCCAGGCTTCATTACAGCGAACGTGGATAACGATGCCGGTGGCATCTTCACGTATTCGCAGGCAGGCGCGCAGTATGGCTACAACCTGCTCTGGACGATGCTCCCGATCACGCTGGCGCTGATCGTGGTGCAGGAGATGTGCGCGCGCATGGGCGCGGTTACAGGCAAGGGCCTGAGCGACCTGATCCGCGAAGAGTTCGGGCTGCGCATGACGTTTGTGATGATGATGCTGCTCGTCGTTGTGAATTTCACCAACGTGGTGGCGGAGTTTTCCGGAATAGCAGGCTCGCTGAACCTCTTCCACGTGAACAAGCTGATCAGCGTGCCATTGTGCGCGGTTGCGGTGTGGGCGCTGGTGGTGCGCGGCGACTACAAAAGTGTAGAGAAGATCTTTCTCGTCGCCAGTGTGATCTACATTGCATATGTGGTCGCCGGGGTCATGTCGCAGCCGGACTGGCACACGGCGCTGCTGGCTACGGTAAAGCTACCGGAACGCTCGGTGTGGCACGATGCCGCGTATGTGCCGCTGACGGTAGGCGTGATCGGCACGACGATTACGCCGTGGATGCAGTTCTACCTGCAGGCCTCCATCGTGGAGAAGGGTATAACGGTGCGGCAGTACAAGGCGTCGCGCCTGGATGTGATTGTCGGGTCTTTCTTCACGGACATCGTTGCCTGGTTCATCATTGTGGTGTGCGCGGCGACGCTGTACGCGCATGGCATGCGGAACATTGCGGATGCGGCCGATGCGGCCGAAGCCATGAAGCCGCTGGCCGATCGTTATGCGTACATCCTGTTCGCGGCGGGATTGTTCAATGCGTCGTTCTTTGCGGCCTCAATCCTTCCGCTTTCGACGGCCTACACCGTGTGTGAAGGGCTGGGATTTGAGAGCGGGCTGGATCGAAAGTGGAAGCAGGCTCCCGTTTTCTACTGGTTTTACACATTTCTGATCGCCGGCGGAGCGGCGGTAGTGCTCATCCCGCGCTTCCCGATGGTGAAAATGGCGATCCTGTCGCAGGTGCTGAACGGCGTGCTGCTGCCGTTCGTGCTGTACTTCATGCTCAAGCTGGTGAACAACAAGGAACTCATGGGCAAGCACACCAACTCGCGAGCCTTCAACGTGATCGCGTGGACCACCTCGATCGTGGTGATCGGACTCTCGGTGATCATGATGTGGCAGAGCCTGCACCAGATGTTCGGTAACGGCTAGGCGGTAGGAACGGACAGGTTAGAGCAATTTGCCTTCCGCCAAATCGCAGACCAGGGTAAGGTCGGCCGCGAGGAAGTCCAGGTTCGGCAGTTCAGGCAGAACGCTCCAGCGCATTTCGCGAAAGATGCGGTTCTGCAGCTCTCCGGTGAAGGCGTCGACGAGAAAGAACTGGATTTCGATGGTGCCGCCGTTTCGATACGTGTGTCGGACAGTCACAACATGACGGCCTATGGTGGCAGTGATCCCCAACTCCTCATTGAGCTCGCGGGCCAGGGCCTGCGGAGCCGTTTCGCCGAGCTCGATCTTGCCGCCGGGGAACTCCCACTTGAGCGCCATGGGTTGGTCTGGGCGGCGCTGGCAGACGAGGATTTCGCGGGTAGCGCCTTCTCCCCGGAGCAGGAATGCGGCGACCACGTGCCGAAGGGGGCGGGGAGCCGGGCGGTGTGGAGCGGCATCGAGTTTGCGGATCGGCTGCTTCACCTGCCCAGTGTAGATGGTGTGGCGACGGTTTCGGTCTCAGCTCGGCGTGGAAGATGGCGGGACAGATGCGGGATAGAAGATCGGCCAGCCCTTCTCCGCGCTGACACGCACAAGATCGGGAGAGGGATTCACCGCGAACGGGCCACGCGCGATGCCCAGCATGGCAGCGTCGTGGACGGAATTCCCGAAGACGGCGTCCGGGGCGACGATGCCCGCGTTTCGCAGGGCCGCCACCTTGCCCTCGTCGGTGGGCACGTCGAGCAACCGGCTGGTGGCAACGTTGTTTTCGCACGCCACGCACGCCGCGAGCACGCGGTTGGAAGGGATACCGAAGCGGCGTACGCCTTCCTCAATGACCCAGTCGCAGGTGGAGCTTACAGCCCACACCTGCACGTCTTGCTGCTGCAGCTCCGCGATGAGCTGACGCATGTCCGGAAAGATGTTGCGTTCCATGTGTTCGCTGAAGAACTGAGCGGCAGCGCGGCGAAGTTCCTCCACGCGCAGGCCGGCATAGATCTGGACCATTTCGCCGCAAATGCCCAGCTCCGAGACAGTGCCTGCTTTGTAACCCTGGTAGCGGGCGGTGATCCAGTCGCTAGCTTCTCGGGAAATAAGGCCAGTATCCATGGACCAGCGCATGAAGGAGGAACCGGCGTCGCCGGACCACAGGGTGCCGTCGCAGTCGAAGACAGCCACCCGTGGAGACAAGGCATGCACGCGGGCGAAGAAGGCTTCGCGTTCCAGGATGGTGGCCTGTGTGGGTGCTACGGGGCCGGTGGGTACGCTCACAAGTACGTCCTTGCGGCAGCGGCCGCAAGTCTCAGTAGAGCAGGAGCAAGCTGTATGTGCCAAGGGACGGCAGGTTGGATAGACGCTGGTTCATGGCACGTCCTGTCATGTGGAACAGAAAACAGGCTGAGTTTGATAGCCTTGCCGACGAGACGATCCGCACTTCCAAGAGCGCGATCACGAGGGTGTTGCCGATCATGCTGGATGCCAACCGACTGTTTCCCCCCGATTCCGCGGCGCGTGCCGTGGCGGCCAAGCTGTATGCGAGCCTTCAGGGGCTTCCCATTATCAGCCCGCATGGGCATACCGATCCGCGGTGGTTTGCAGAGAACAAACCGTTTCCAAATCCTTCCGCATTGTTCATTCAGCCGGACCACTACATCTTTCGCATGCTGTACTCGCAAGGTGTGCCGCTGGAGAGCCTGGGGGTGCCGCAAGTCGATGGCAAGCAGGAGGCGGACCCCCGCGAGGTGTGGCGCCTCTTTGCCAGGCACTACTACCTGTTCCGCGGCACGCCCACGCGGCTGTGGCTGGATTATGCGTTTCAGCAGCAGTTCGGTTTGACGGATCGGCTGAAGCCGGAGAATGCCGACGAGTACTACGACACGATCGACAAGAAGCTGCAGATGCCGGAGTTTCTGCCGCGCGCTCTCTTCGAGAGCTTCCGGATCGAAGTGCTGGCGACAACGGACACCGCGACCGATTCGCTGGAGTGGCACCGGCAGATCCAAGAGAGCGGCTGGGGAGGGCGCGTGCTGCCGACCTTCCGGCCGGACGCGGTGGTCGATGCGGAGTACCTGGGCTTCCAGGAGAACCTCAACAAGCTGGGTGAGGTGAGCGGAGAAGATGTTTCGTCATGGCAGGGCTACCTGAACGCCCTGCGCAAGCGGCGGGCGTTCTTTAAAGCGAATGGCGCGACGGCTACCGATCATGGGCACCTCACGGCGCTGACTGCCGACTTGTCGCCGCTGGATGCGGAAACGCTCTATAGGAGGATTTACTCGGGCAAGGCGACCGCAAAGGACATCGAACTGTTCCAGGCACAGATGCTGACCGAGATGGCCGGGATGAGCGTGGACGATGGGCTGACCATGCAGCTGCATCCGGGATCGATCCGCAACCACAACGCCAAGGTGTACGAAATGTTTGGGCGCGACAAGGGTGCGGACATCCCCGCACCGACGGAGTACGTGCGCAGCCTGCGGCCGTTGCTGAACAAGTATGGCAACGAGCCGAACTTTACGTTCATCCTGTTCACGCTGGATGAATCCACATATTCGCGCGAACTGGCCCCGCTGGCCGGGCATTACCCCTGTCTCCGGCTGGGGCCGAGCTGGTGGTTCCACGACTCGCCGGAGGGAATGATGCGCTTTCGCGAACAGGCGACGGAAACGGCCGGGTTCTACAACACAGTCGGATTCAACGACGACACGCGGGCGTTCCTGTCGATCCCTGCGCGGCACGATGTGGCGCGTCGCGTGGACTGCGCGTTTCTGGGAAGGCTAGTGGCGGAGCACCGGATCGAGGAGGATGAAGCGTTCGATCTGGCCCAGGAGCTGACCGTGGGGCTGGTGCGGAAGGCGTACCGGCTGTAGGTTACATCGCCAATGGATCTACATAGCGCAGGCCAGGGAAGCGGGTGAAATCGCGGTCGTGGCTGTAGACAACCGCCCCGTACTCCTGCGCGATGGCGGTAATGGCTGCATCGGTGAGTCGAGCGCCGCGAACCTGAGACGCTGCGCAGAGCTGCCAATAGAAACGAAGGTGGTGGTCGCCCGGATAGAGCACACGAACGTGAGGGAGCTCAAGCCACGAGTTCACCGTTGCAGTGGCCTCCTGGACGGAAATACCCGCCCGCGGATGTGTGAGCACGCGCATGAAGGCATGGATGGAAAGAATAGGTATGCCAACCAGTTCTGTACCAGAGAAAATGCCTTCGAGCCAGGCTCGGCTCGCCCGATGAAGAGCATCAAGTGGCGTATACGCGTATATGAGAAGGTTTGCGTCTGGAGCGATCATCTCGTAGGCATCAACTCGGCTTCGCTGAGCCGTTCTTCAAGGCGAGTCTCACCCCAGGCTTTCCACTGTTCTGAAGTGATCTTCGTCTTGAAGGGCTTGACGACAAATCGCTTGGGTTTCGGAGGAGTCGCCGCGATGGAGAGTCCCTGACGCAATGCGCGATTGATCGTTTGCTTCATGGGCTCGTTGGCGCGCCGGTTCTCTTTCGCGAGGAGGGCTGCCACGTCAGCATCGAGAGTCAGTGTTGTGCGCACATCATGATGCTTCCACTGCAGGCATCATGATGTCAACGTCAAATCGTCAGGCGTATCCTGTGCGAGGAGAAGTGATATGAGCTTGCTGTTTGCGGCGGGGTCGCCGGATACGGAGATGTCGGCAGAAGAGATTAGGGCTGGGCTGTTCGAGGCGCTGACGAAACTGGGTGAGCGCAAAAAGGTGCTTGCGGTGCCGCCGGACTTTACGCGGTTCCACTCCAGGGCTGGTGAGCTGACCGAGAGGGTGTGGGAGTTCTACGGCGAAAGGCTGACTGATGTGCTGCCGGCGCTGGGTACGCATACAGCGATGCCGGACAAGCAAATTGCGACGATGTTCGGGAAGACGCCGCGCGAGTTGTTCCGCGTGCACAACTGGCGCGACGACATTGTGACCCTGGGCGAGGTGCCGGGCGAGTTCATGCTGGAAGTGAGCGAGGGCAAGCTGGAGTATCCCTGGCCGGCGCAAGTGAACAAGCTGCTGCGGGATGGCGGCCACGACCTGATCCTGAGCATCGGGCAGGTGGTGCCTCATGAAGTCGTGGGAATGGCAAACGGCTCGAAGAATATCTTTGTGGGAACGGGCGGCGTGATGGGCATCCACCGCTCGCACTTCCTCGGCGCGGTGTATGGCATGGAGCGCATGATGGGGCGCGCGGATACGCCGGTGCGGCGCGTGCTCGACTATGCGAGCGAACACTTCGGCGGCATGATGCCGCCCATCGTGTATGTGCAGACGGTGGTGAACAAGAACGCGCAGGGCGAGCTGGTGATGCGCGGGCTGTTCATCGGCGAAGGCACGGAGCCGTTCGAGCGCGCGGCGGAGCTTAGCCTGAAGTGCAACTTCCTGATGATGAACCGCGAGATGAAGAAGGCGGTGGTGTTCCTGGACCCGCATGAGTTCCACTCGACGTGGCTGGGCAACAAGAGCGTGTATCGCACGCGCATGGCGCTGGCGGACGAGGCGGAGCTGATCGTGCTGGCGCCGGGCGTGCATGAGTTCGGCGAGGACAAAAAGATCGATGAGCTGATCCGGCGCTATGGCTACTGCGAGACGCCGGCGACGCTCGAGGCGGTGAAGGACGACCCGGAGCTGGCCGGAAATCTCAGCGCGGCGGCGCACCTGATCCATGGATCGAGCGAGGGGCGGTTTACGATTCGCTACTGCCCGGGGCACCTCACTCGGCAAGAGATCGAGAGTGTGCACTTCGAGTATGGCGATCTGGCGGAGTACACCGCGAAGTACGACCCTGAGAAGCTGGCTGACGGATGGAACATGGTGGATGGCGAGGAAATCTTTTATATCTCGAACCCAGGGCTGGGGCTTTGGGCGTATGAAGGGCGATTCGCGTGAATGGAAAAGGATCGGGGCTCAAGCTGGTACTCGTTATCGGATTGAGTACGGCCTTCGGATGCCGGGGACCGCAGAAGATCGAATTTGCGTCCAGGTCAGTCACGGTGGCCGGTGACTGGCACGAATATACGCCGGACGGCCATGGCTATATGACATCCCTCCACCTGCGGCGCAGCGGCGTTCCGATCATCGAGCAGGACAGCATTGCCAGCTTCTATTTGTCGAGCAACGCGCAGACCAACACTGTTCCGGGTGCTCAGAAGTGGCAGGAGAGCACCGCTAAGTCGACGGTCGGGAACTTCGTTGTGCATAGCAAGGAACAGATAAGCGGAACCTACAAGTCGTTGTGTGTGACAGGCACGAACGCTGGCGGCGTAGAAGTCCTGGACTGCGTTGTGGAAGGGGCGCCGTTAATGTTCTCGTTCGCGGGCTCGAAAGATGCCGAGGCGGAGGCGCGCGCCATGCTTCAGTCCTTGCAGTAAAGCGAGCGTGGGGCTTCAAACCGCCGTCCAACCGCCGTCCACGTTCAGGTTCTGGCCGGTGACGTAGGTGCTGGCGTCGGAGGCGAGGAAGAGCAGGGCCCCGCAAAGTTCCAGGGGACGGCCGATGCGGTTGAGCACGGTGTAGCCCTTGAGCTTGGTGACGAAGGGAGAGTCTTCCTGCACGGCGTTCTCCCCGGTGCCGACATCTTCGGTGTTGCTGAAGGGGCCGGGCGAGATGCAGTTGGCGCGCACGCCGGAAGCGCCCCAGAAGCTGGCCGTGTAGCGCGTGAAGGCCACCAGCGCGGCCTTGGAGGCGGAGTAGCCGGGCGGGTTGAGGGATGTGGTGCCCTCGTAGAGCTGCGGGCGAGGAGCGACGCTGGCATACATGGTCGCGATGTTGACGATGGAGCCACGCTGCTGTTGCTTCATCCTGAGACCGAGGCGCTGTGTGGTTTGCACGGCCCAGTAGACGCCGCCCTGCAGATTGCGCTGCCATTGGTCGAAGGTGCTGTTTTCCAGAGACCCTTCGGGGACGTTGAAGCCGGTGGCGGAGCCGAGTTCGTGGGCGTTGTTGATGAGGATGTCGATGGACGTCTCTTCGGCGGCGATCTTGTCGCAGAGCTCGTTGAGGGCGGCAACGTCGTACATGTCGATCTGTTGAACGCTGATCTTGCCTGCGCCAAACTGATCAGCCCAGTGGGCGGCTTCGGTTTTGAGGCGTTCGCTGCGGCCCAGGGCGACGACGCGCGCGCCATTCGACAGCAGAGCGAGCGCGAAGGTACGGCCGAGGAAGCCGGAGGCGCCGGTGAGGACGGCGGTTTTGCCTTCGAGCGAGAAGAGGGAGGAGAGCTTGAGCTGGTCGGCGGAGAGAGGCATGGGGGTCCTTGGGCGGGAGTGCGGCTGCGAGCAAGACGCGGATTCCCTTCGGGATGACAACAGGAAAAGCGACAGGGCTTCCTGGAGAGCAGCGGCACTTACACGTAGCGCTTCAGAAAATCAAGTTGAGTGCGGAGGAAGTTGACCTCGTCGCCGGGTGTGCCGCGGGCGACCTGCAGGGTGAGGCCGCCGGTGTAATGGATGGAGCGGATGGCGGCGAACACGTCCTCAAAGTCTGCGGAGCCGGCACCGAGCGGCCGGGTTTCTATACCGCCTTCGGGTTTGCGGAAGCGGTCCTTGATGTGGACGGATCCAATGCGGTCGCCGTAGGCGGCAAACTCTTCGGTGGCGATATAGCCCAGGCCGGAGCTGTTGCCGGAGTCCCAGTTCACCTTGAGCATGTGGTGCGGAATGCGGACAAGGAATTCGGCGAAGTCGGCCGGGTTGAAGTCGGCCTCCAGATGGAGCTCGACGTCGTGCTCGTCCGCGAGGGGCAAGGCGCGCCCGAGAACATCCAGGACCTGTTGTTTCTCGGTTTCCGTGGTGATCTTCGAGTTGTCCACAAAGGGAAGGACGATGCGAAAGGCTCCGATGCGTGCGGCGATAGGAATGAGCTCGTGCAGATGCTGTTCGCGAGCTTGCTGCTCTTCGGGCGTGCAACGGATGAGCGGGAAATCCATGAACCAGTCGCCGCAGAGCGCAGGCGTGGCAAGGCCGTGTTTCTGCTTGAGGGCATCGAACTCGGCGAGGCCACCGGGGGTGAAGATGGGGTTCGCGCCGCTGTCGTATTCGTCGTGGATCCACTCGATGTAGCTCAAGCCGGCGGCTTTGGCCTTGGCGAACTCCTCACGCCAGCCCTGGCGGGGGAAGGATTGGAAGCGGCCGTCCTCCGGGGGAGAGAGGCGGCCTTGCATGACGCCGTAGGTGTTCATTCTGCCTTACCTCGAGGGTGTGGACATACGATGGGACGAGCCACTGGTATTCAGCAGGCCGGCTTGTGCCGAAGTGCCGGAGCGGATCGTCCAGCGTTCCTTCATATCGAGCAGCGGCCCCTCAAAAAAGCGGAAACTGAGCCAAGCGGCGACATAGGTGAGTCCGAGAGCCATGAGCGGAGTTCCGATCTCGCGTGTGAGATGAAGCCGGGTACCAAGGGTGAAGTATAGATCGTGCGTGATGTCGTGGAACACGTACGCTCCGTAGCTGAGCCGGCCGGCCCAGCGCAGGGGGTACCAGGTAAGGGTTCGATAGAACCAAGTCCCGGGTTGCAACGCAGCCCCAAAAAGCAAAGCGGCGAGAAAGGCGATGAGGGTCAGGCCCAGTGTGGAAAACCAGCTTGGATATGGATAGTCCGCCACCGCGATGCGACGAGCAAAGACCAGAAAGACCAGCGAAATTGCAAGAAGCAGAGAAGGTAGCACTGCCCGCCGCGCAACGAGCAGAAAGGTCGCTTTATGAGGGCCGCGCAGAAGTAGACCCAACAAGCCCCCAGTGAGGAGATCGTCGAGGCGGAATGGGGTTAGGTGCACCAGCACGCCTTGGCGGAGCATCCAGGGCGTCATGGTGTGCTGGCCAAGCCAACGCGTGATCAAGCACGCCACGATGGTAAAGAGACACACTCCCTGCAGCTTGCGGCGATCGCGAATGGAGAAAACCAGCCACGGCCAGAGCAGGTAGAACTGCTCTTCCACGCACAGCGACCAGAAATGGCCCAGGTAGAGAGTGGTGGAACGGCCATGGAAATGGCCGATGAGTTGAAAGTCCGCGAGCCGCTGCGCCGCGGAGCCGGTGTCGTACGGATGCATGGAGGCAAAGTTGCCGAGGTACAACGGCCAGACCAGCCATCGCCAGTTCCACTGCCAGTGAGCCAGAGGCCAGCTAAGGGCAATGAGCAGCAAAACGCCGTAGTAAAGCGGAAAGATACGCAGCGTCCGGCGCACGTAGAAGTTGCGCGCGCGGTGCGCGTCGTCACGGCTGTCGTACAGAATGCCGGTGATGAGAAAGCCCGACAGAACGAAGAAGAGGTCCACGCCTGCCCAGCCCCAGGGCAAGCTCCTGTAGTGATTAAGAAACACCATCAGGAAGGCGATGGCACGCAAGCCGTCCAGCGCGGGGTAGAAGGCGCGGTTCTCCGGGCGGGTATGCTTCGTGTTTCCCGAAACTGGCAACGAAGCAGTCACTGTGGGCCGCATTCCTGGATGATGACGGTCGTGTACAGCGCCGCTCCTACTCTTCGAGCGGCTTGACGATCATGTTGGCGAGAAATTCTTCGCGAGGAAGGAAGGGAAAGAGATCTTCCAGAGGCTTGGAGACGAAGCTGCCGTCGGGCTTCTGGTAACTCTGCAGGCGGGGGGCGCGGACCTCGTCGGGAAGCACGTTGACATCGCAGACCACCGGGCCCGGCATGTCGAGGACCTTGCGGACCTCGGCGCGCAGGCCGGTCTGGTCCTTGATGACGTAGCTGCCCAGCTTGAAGGCTTCGGCCACGGCGGAGAGGTCGGGAACGGTGAGGCCGGTGTTCCTGTCCGCCCCGATGGTGGCCTTGCCGAAATACGCGGCCTGGGAGGCACGGATGGAGGAATAGCCGTCATTGTTGAGGACGAAAAATTTGATGGGCAGGTTGAGGCGGTGGATGGTTTCGAGCTCCTGGATGTTGAACATGAAGCCACCATCGCCATCCACCGCGATGACCTCGCGGCCCGGGTTGGCAACGGCAACCGCGATGGCCATGGGAATGGCATACCCCATGGAGCCGAGACCGGCGGTGTGGTAGAGGCGTTGAGAATGGAGCGTGGGGCAGGCCAGCAGATAAATTTCTATGCCGGAGCCGGAGTTGCCGACGACCAGACGGTCGTCGGGCGAGACTTCGGTGCCGAGAACCTCGGCGAGGTTGAAGATGGAGACCAGACCTTCGGGCCTGCGATGCTCGTCGGTGACGACGGCATAGCGTGTCTTCCAGTCTGCGCAACGGTCGAGCCACGGCTTGAAGTTTTTCGGCTTGAGCTGATCCTTGTGCTTCAGAAGTTCGGTGAGGAACGCCTTCGCGTCCGCGCAGACCGGCTGTTGAACGTGAGGGTGCAGCTTGCCAAGCTCCGCGGGGTCGATGTCCACGGTAATTTTATAGGCTTCGCGAGCGAGGTTCTGCGGGGCATAGCCAGTGATGGCCATGTCCATACGCGCGCCGAGAACGAGCAGGAAGTCACAGTTCTGCAGGGCGAAGTTCGCGCCGCGCGCGGCGACGTTGCCGGGACGGCCGACGTACGTGGGGTCGTCCGACTTGAGCAGGTCGGCGGCACACCAGGTCGCGACCGAGGGAATGCCCAGGTATTTGTGGAGCTCTTCAAACTCGGCTTCGGCCCGCGCTAGGCGGATGCCGTTACCGGCGAAGAGCAGGGGCCGCTCGCACTGGTTGAAGGCGTCGATGGCGCGCTGCACTTCCGACGCGATATTCGCAGTCCCATGGATGAAATCGGAGCCGGCGTACTCGTGCGGATCGAAGCTGCGCAGGGCGTTTTCATCGATCGGCGTGGCCTGCACGTCGAGCGGGATGTCGATCCACACCGGACCGGGCCGACCGTTCATGGCGAGATAGACGGCCTTCTCGAGATGGTAGCGGATGTCGTTGGGCTCCAGGACGACGACCGCGTACTTGGTGACTGGCGAAATGATGCTGACGATATCGACTTCCTGCACGCCGAGCTGGCGCATGCCGAGCGGTTTGCCGGTGATGGAATCGAACATGCGATCGGGGCGCTTTACCTGGCCGGAAAGGTAAAGGACGGGCGTGGAGTCGAGCCATGCGCCGGCCACGCCGGTGACGGCATTGGTTCCGCCGGGGCCGGTAGTGACCATGCAAACGCCGAGGCCATTGACGGCTTTGGCATAGCCTTCGGCGCAGATGGCGGAGGCTTGCTCGTGGGAGTTGCACACGGCGTGAATGCGGGCTTCGGCGCCGAGCGAGGCGTTGAGGTGCATGGCGCCGCCGCCGGTGACCAGGAAAAGATCTTTGACGCCGAGATCGGCGACGAACTTCAGAACGTAGTCGGAAAGCTTGATCATCAGATCCTATGGTAGCGGTTCAGCCGCTGGGAAACTGCTCCGGCTACTCGGGCGGGCGGAGCAGGAAGACATCGCGGCCGCGGAGATTGCGCGCCTGGAGCAGGGTGTCGGCAAACTCGCGGACAGCACCGCGGCCGCCGGGCTGGGTGGAGAGGAAACCGTTTTCCGCCACGTACCCGCGGACCTCGGATGCGGCGTTCACTGGGCAGGCGCAGAGGCCGGCGATCTCCATGGCGAAAAGGTCGTTGACGTCGTCGCCGAAGAAGCAGGCGCTTGCGAGCGGTATGGAGAATTTTGCCGTGAACTCACGCAGAGCCGTGGCCTTGTCACGCGTGCCTTTCACGACATGGTGAAGGTGCATCTTGGCCGCATAGCGATCGACGAGCGAAGAGGGCTCGCCGGAGATGAGGGCCAGCCTGATGCCGAGACGGCGCAAAAGCGAAACACCCATGATGTCGGCGAAGCTGAAGCTCTTGATCTCAGCGTCAGAATCGCTGGAACCGGTCGACCAGGTCAGCATGCCGTCGGTGAGAACGCCATCGACGTCAAAGGCGATGGCCTGCAGGGATCGCAGGCCATCTGTCAGTCGTGCCGAGGGTGAAAACGATGGATCCAGCGGCATGACTAAGCAGCAGCGCCGACGCGGCGGAGCTTCTTCATAACCGGAATCTCTTCTTCGTAGACGCGCTTGATGCCGTCGCCCATGGACTGCTCGCAAAGGCGGATGTCGCGGACCAGACGCGAGATGCCGTTGGGCTCGAGCGAGGCGGCCTGATCAGAGCCCCACATGGCGCGATCCATGGTGATGTGGCGCTCGACGCAACAGGCGCCAAGCACAGCGGCTGCGACCGAAGTGGGAATGCCGGTCTCGTGGCCGGAGTAGCCCACCGGAACACCGTAGCGCTCGATCATGTTGGGGATGGCACGCAGGTTCAGCTGTTCGTAGTTGGCAGGGTAGGTGGAGGTGGTGTGCATGAGAATGAGATCTTCCTTGCCGAGCACTTCCACCGCGTGATCGATCTCCTCATAGGTGCTCATGCCGGTAGACGCGATGACCGGCTTGCCGGTGGCGCGCACGTGCTTGAGCAGGTTGTCGTCGGTGAGGGAAGCGGACGCGATCTTGTAGACCGGAGGGTTGAACTTCTGGATAAAGTCCACAGAATATTCGTCCCAGGGCGAGACGAACCAATCGATCTTGAGCTGCTTGCAGAAACTGGAGATTTCAGCGTAATCCTCATCCTCGAACTCCAGGCCGCGCTTGAGGTCGCCATTGGTTTCTCCAAACGGGTTGGGTCGCGGAGTAGCCAGCTCCTTCTCGGTGTAGACCACCTCGACAGTGCGCTTCTGGAACTTGACGGCATCGCAGCCGGCTGCGACCGCGACCGAGATCAGGCGCTTGGCCAAATCGATATCGCCGTTGTGATTGATGCCGATCTCCGCGATCACATAGCAGGGCTGACCCTGGCCCAAAATTTTGTTCCCTATCTTGACGGTGCTCATGCTTGCTCCATGCCCGTTCGGGCATACCTGCGACTTACTCATTTACGAACCAGGACGACTCCTGTTGATTGTTACAGAAACTATCGAGGAGCGTCCACGGCAGTTACTAAATTGTCGGCGCGGGACCCCAAAATGTACTTCGCAGCGGCAAGAACCCGTTAACGCAGATAGCTGTCGTCGCGGCGGATCCAGTCTTCCCGTGGCGGAGCGAAAACATCGAAGTTGACCGTGTCTTCCAGGGCCTCCGCGGCATGCGGCAGGCCGGCGGGAATCACGAGAGTTTCCCCGCTGCGGACGACCTTTTCTTCCGCATTGCCTTCTGGGCCGATGCTGAAGCGCAGAGCCCCTCGGGCGATATAAGAAATCTGCTCGTTTTCGTGCGCGTGGCGGGGAACGGTACAGCCTTTCCTGAGCTCCAACCGGGCCAGCATCGCTTGCGAGCCGTGCACGAACTGTCGCGTGAGTCGATCGTTGAGCTGCTCGACGGGCAGATCGTTCCAGGAGTTGTGTTGTGCGGGGAGGGGTGCGCTGAAGTCCGGCATGCGTCTCAGCATACTCGGCTCGCGCGGCGGCGCGTCGAGGCTACCCAAGACAGGCGGGGACGTTGATGTACAGTAACCGTAACTGTTGGCACAAGCGAGAAAACCGGGAGCGTACCCATCAGGCGCTTCAGGTCTAGTAGGCAGATGTGCCTGTACCCATGGCGCAGATGCCGCTGTATCTCTGCACCGGTTTCATGCGAAAGGGGTATCGACACATGAGTCTGCAGGCTCCGTTGTCCAGGTCTCGGTTGTTGGTGTGGGGAACGAAGCTCCGGGGGCGGCGCGTAGGGACTGCCGCCATGATGCTGAGCTGTCTTGCGGGCGTGGGTTCGGCATGGGCGCAGATGCCGGGCACGGCTTCGACGGACCGGCTGGCGGCGCTTGAGAAATCCGCGACCGACAGCGCAGTGAAGATCGCGGCGGCGCAGAGCGCCGGCGACAATGCCTGGATGCTGACCAGCGCGCTGCTGGTGCTGATGATGAGCGGGCCGGGTCTGGCCCTGTTCTACGGCGGTCTCGTGCGCAAGAAGAACATTCTGGGCACCATGATGCAGACGTTCGCGATGATGGCGATCATCACCGTGTTGTGGGCGTTCCTGACCTACTCGCTGGCATTCGGGCAAGGACACGGCATGCTGGCTCCGTTCATCGGGGGCCTGCAGAATGTGTTTCTTCGCGGGGTGGGCGTGCAGCCAAATGCTACCTATGCTGCCACCATCCCTGAACAAACGTTCATGGTGTATCAGCTCATGTTTGCGATCATCACTCCGGCGCTGGTCACGGGAGCGTTCGCTGAGCGGATGAAATTTTCTGCCATGGCCTTGTTCCTCACCCTGTGGGCCATCGTGGTCTACAGCCCGATGGCGCACATGGTGTGGGGAGTGGGCGGCCTGCTCAATGTCACCGGCGGCAAGTTTCCCTGCCTTGATTTCGCCGGCGGCACGGTGGTGCATGTCACCTCCGGCGTGAGCGCGCTGGTGACGGCGCTGTACCTGGGCAAGCGCATTGGGTATCCCAAGAAGCCGATGCCACCGCATTCGGTGGTGTTGAGCTTCATCGGCGCGTGCCTGCTCTGGGTAGGCTGGTTCGGCTTCAACGCGGGGTCGGCGCTGGGAGCGAGCTCGCTGGCGACATCAGCCTTTGTGGCGACGCACTTTGGCGCGGCGGCGGCGGCGCTGGGCTGGATGACCGCGGAGTGGATACGGAACGGCAAGCCTTCCGCGCTGGGAGGTATCTCCGGCGCGGTGGCCGGGCTGGTGGGCATCACGCCGGCTGCAGGGTTTGTGACTCCGATGGGCGCACTCTGGATTGGCGCGCTGGTGGGGGTGTTCTGCTTCTTCATGGTGGTCAAGGTAAAGAACCTGTTCGGCTATGACGACTCGCTCGACGCCTTCGGCGTGCACGGGGCCGGGGGAACGCTGGGCGCGATCCTGACCGGACTGTTCGCGCGTGCGTTCATCAATCCCGCCGTCAATATCGAGGGCTTTTTTGCCGGAAATCACCGGCAGTTGGTCAATCAGCTCGTGGGAGTAGCCCTCGCCTGGACACTCTCGATCGTCGGCACACTTCTCCTGTTATTCATCGTTGATAAGCTGGTGGGTCTTCGGGTGAGCGAAGAAGACGAGCGGACCGGTCTGGACATCTCGCAGCATGGCGAGGAAGGCTACGACTGGGAAGCTGCATAACGAAGAGAAGAGGGATTGTATGCAGAAGATTGAGGCAGTGATTCAGCCGTCGAAGCTGGACGCGGTGAAAGATGCTCTGGTGGAGGCCGGGGTGTCCGGCATCACCATATTTGAAGCGCGCGGTCACGGACGGCAGAAGGGCCACACAGAGTTCTATCGCGGGCGGGAGTATGCGGTGGACCTGCTGCCGAAGGTGAAGCTGGAACTCGTGGTCCCGGACGAGATGCTGGAGCGCGCGGTTCAGGCCATCATCACGGCCGCGCGGACAGGGCGGATCGGGGATGGCAAGATTTTCGTTTCTAAGATCGATGAGGCCATTCGCATACGCAACGACGAGCGCGGCGAGATCGCGCTGTAGAAAGGTCTCTGCAGCGATGAAGCCGCGCGGCTCGGACTCCGGCTCTGGGCGGAGCTGGCCTCCTGCTTCACAGCTTTAGAGAAGAGCAGAACACGCCGGAACGGGAGGGCTCGGCCACGATCAGCGACACGGTACGAGCGGAGTACGAACGGCGCATGGCTGAGATCCGGCGAGGTTTCGAGGCCTCGCGGGACGGACCTGCCGCCGCCGCCGCACGTTCCGCGCTGGTGGATGAGCTGGTCGGCAGGGTGTGGCTGCAGTCTCTGCCTGCGGCGGAAGCCGGGGATGACGTGGCGCTGATCGCGGTCGGCGGATATGGCCGGGCAGAGTTGCTGCCCTACTCCGACGTCGATCTGCTGTTCTGCTCGGTGGCGAAGAAGCAAACCGAGCGCCTGGCGGAATCCATTCGCCGCACCTCGCAGGTGCTATGGGATTGCGGCCTGCGGACCGCGGTAGCGACAAGGACGGTTACCGAGTGCGAGCGCTTTGAAGAGAGCAACGCGGAGCTCGGTATTTCACTCCTCGACCGACGTCATGTTGCGGGCGATGCAGACATCTTCGAAAAGCTGGAGGGGCGCGTTTGTTCGCGGTTGATCGCGAAGGACGCGAAGGCCCTGCGCATCGAGCTATTGCAACTGACCCGGGAACGGCATGGCCGTTACGGCAACACGCTCTTCCACCTCGAGCCAAATATCAAGGACTGCCCTGGCGGTTTGCGAGACGCGCATATCTGCGGGTGGCTGAGCCGGTTGCCGCCCTATGCGTCGCTCACTCAAGTGGCCGACCCGGAGTTCAAGGATGCGCTTAGCTTTTTGACGGCACTACGCTGTTTTCTGCATTTCCGCGCCGGACGCGACGACAATACGCTGGACTGGCAGGCGCAGGATGCGGCGGCGGCGGAAGGGATCGGCATGGCCCCGGCGCGGACGGGCCCGGCGGGTGGAGATGGTTCCCATGCAGCGGCGTGGATGCGCGCGTACTTCCGGCATGGGCGCACCGTGGAACGGCGGCTGAATCGCGAGTGGGACAGGGCAGGGCTCTCGCTTTACGCCACGCCCCCTCTGCGCAAAGCGAGACTGGAAGGCAAGCGGGGCGTGCGCCTGGAGGGAGGCAAGGTCGCACTGGAGCCGCCCGGCAACACGGAACCGGCGCAGGATGCTGAAACCGTGCTGGCGGCCTTTGCGGCCGTGGCGGCCACGGGCGCCTCTCTGGCGCCTGAAAGCGATGAGCGCATCGCCGAATCCTTGCCGCATATCTGCGCGACGCTTGAAGTGGGGCCCGCTCTGTGGCGCAGGCTTTCCGGCATCCTGACCGAGCCGTTTGCAGGCAAAGCGCTACGCACCATGCATGCGCTGGGCGTGCTGGAACTGATTCTGCCCGAGTTTCACGGCATTGACGCGCTGGTAATCCGGGATGCTTACCATCGCTACACGGTCGATGAGCATACTTTCGTGGTGATCGACACGCTCCATGAACTCGCTCTGGAGCCCGGGCCCGAGGCGCCGGAGTGGCGGATTAAGTTTGGCTCCATGATTCGCGAACTGCAGTCCCCAGGACTGCTCTACCTGGCAGCGCTGCTGCACGACACCGGCAAAGGACGATCGGGCGGCGCGCATGCATCCGAAAGCGCGCGCCTGGCCGGGGAAGTACTGGGGCGGCTGGAGATGGACCCCTATGACGCCTCGCTGGTGCTGCGGCTGATCGAAAACCACCTGGAGATGTCCGCCGCGCTCCGCCGCGATATCTTCGACGCCGGGGCGGTGCGCGCGTTCGCGGCCAGGGTGCAAACGCATGAAGCGCTGCGCATGCTGACGCTTTTCACCTACGCCGACATCGCCGCGGTGCATCCGGACGCGCTCACGCCTTGGAAAGCAGAAAACCTTTGGCGGCTCTCCATGAATGCGGCCAACCAGCTCGATCGCAACGTGGATGAAGAGCGGGTGCATGCGCGTTCCTCTTCAGCGTGGACCACGGATGACAGCGTGGCGCGCGTGATGGCGGCGATGCGGGGGCGGGAACGCGAACTGACGCAGTTTTTAGAAGGTTTCCCGGAGCGATACCTGAAGACGCGTTCGGCAGCTGCAATTCAGCAGCAGTTCGCGATGACCGAGCACCTGGGCGAGGAGGCGTTTCAGCTTGCGCTGCATCTTGCTTCCGGTGGCGCCGGCGTGAATGAGGTTACGCTGGTGACGCGGGACCGTCCCAGGCTGTTCGCGGATATGGCTGCGGCCCTGGCCGCGTGGGGAATGAACGTGGTGACCGCCGACGCGTTTTCGAATGCGGCGGGCGTGGTGGTCGATTCGTTCCGGTTCACCGATGTGTTTCGCACGCTCGAGCTGAACGAAAGCGAGAATACGCGCTTCATGGCGAGTCTTCGTGACATGATGGCCGGACGCGTATCGCCTGAAACGATGTTGAACAGCCGCCGGCGCTCGAGCCGCCGCCGCCCGCGGGTCACCGTCTCCACGCGGGTTGAGTTTGACGGCACAGCGTCCTCGCAGAGTACGGTGATGCAGGTGATCGCGCAGGATGTGCCGGGGCTGCTGCGCACCATCAGCCGGACCCTGAGCGCGGCAGGCTATAACGTGGAAGTGGCGCTGATCGACACGGAAGGCGAGATGGCCATCGACGTGTTCTATCTCACGCGCGGAGGAATTCGGTTGCAGCCAGAGGAAGAAACGGCGCTACGTGAGGCGATGCTGGAAGCCATCGATGCGAATGCCCGGTGAACCGCCAGGAGCTCCCGCAGCGCGAAAGGCCGCCCGCCTTCTGCGGGGGATAGGAGCCGCTGCGCTGCTGGCCTCGGCGAGCGGAGCGACCCCGCAACGCGGAATGAAAGCGCCCCGGATGCCGCTCTGCCGGCGCGCGCTGTTCGAGGGTTCCGTGCAGGCTGGGCAAGGATTCCAGGTGGAGTTTGCGCGTGGCCTGGTATTCGGATTGGAGCCGATCCGGTCCGGCTGGGCGATGCGCGTGGTCGCGGCGAAGGGTGCGCGCGGCCCGCATGACTATGCCGAGGTGGCGACGCTGCCGTATGAGTCGGTGAGCCCGCTGCTGTTGAGCACGGACTGGGCGTTCCGCGCGCAGGATGCTGTGGGGTGGACACCACGCCGGTTTCACTACGCTGCAGTCGAGAGCGCTTACCATGCGTTGGAGAATGCCTTCGATGCCGTCGTGCGCGGCGATGCGCCGGCTTCGAGGCGAGCCGCGCTCCTGGCCGAGGCGCAGCCCGAAGGCCTGTTCGAAATTCAGGATGCCAGGCTCGCGCCCGGGGTCGCCGATCAGACGCGCATGGCAGCTGCGGTTGCCGCGCGATTTACGCAAACGCCGCACACGGTAGACGGCAGCGCGCCGGCCTCGGCGTTGGGGCGTCTTGAGGCAGTTCGTTTCCGGGTGGCGCTGGACCTGCCTGCGGGGCTGCAGCCTGCGGCAGGGATGAAAATTGCGGATGTGCCCTGCCCGGTGCGACCAACCGCAGGCGCAGGCTCCGCATCCGAAGCCGTTAGCATGCAGATCCCACTTTAGTAGCCTTATTTTACGGGCAGTTGTCGCGTGTAATCGTATACTGAAGCCTGATGACCAGTCCTTCCCAACAGACGACGACGAACGGTCGGCCCACGTCAGGGCCGCAGAATAACGACCGCTACATCTTTGGGACGCTTGACAGCTTCGGCAAGAACCGCGACAAGGTCGCGGAAGTGAACTGGGGTGACTCGCAGCCGGAAGGCATAGTGCTTGCGTCCCTGGATGCGGCCATCAACTGGGTACGCAAGAACTCGGTCTGGCCGATGACGTTCGGCCTGGCCTGCTGCGCGATAGAGATGATGTCGATGGGGGGTTCGCGTTACGATATTGCCCGGTTCGGCGCGGAGGTGTTTCGGCCGTCGCCGCGGCAGAGCGACCTGATGATCATCGCCGGGAGAGTCTCGCAGAAGATGGCGCCTGTGATCCGCCGGTTATACGAGCAGATGCCGGAGCCCAAGTGGGTCATTTCCATGGGAGCCTGTGCCACCTCGGGCGGGGTGTTCAATAATTACGCTTTGCTGCAGGGAGTGAATCAGATCATTCCTGTGGACGTGTATGTGCCAGGATGCCCTCCCCGGCCGGAGCAATTGCTCTACGCGATCACGCTGTTGCAGGAAAAGATTCAGGCAAGTCGAGGCGCAGTGAAGGAAGCTCTAAACCTTGCATGAGGTAATCTACGAGTAACTGTTCAGGTTCTGCTGTTGGTTCCATGCTTGTGCCGAAGGGCTTACGCGTCGGTTAATGTTTTCAATGTATTGCTGCAGGGATTTTTCTCTCGACAAGGAGAGTATCTGCGGTACACTTTTACGGATTCACATTGGGTATGCGGGCCCCTGAGATGTAAGGAAGAGTCTGCAAAGTTTTGCGCCAGTGTCACAAGTGGAGGATTTTCGAATGTCTTATCGTCCGTTTCGCAGTATCGGCCGGTGTTTGCTGGCTGCCGGTGCAGCCGGCCTTGTTGTTGCAAGCCTGAGCGCACAGACCGCGCCCAGCACAGCCGCCCCGGGCGGGCCGAATCCTTCCCGTTTTGACGTTTTCATGGGCTATTCGTATTTCGGTGCGCACGGGCAGGTGAAGCCGCCTGGAATCTCCTACTCTTCAGTTGATGAGGGCGCGGCGCTGAGCGGAGCCTACTACTTCAACAAGTATGTGGGCGGCGAGGTTCTTGGCTTTGCAAATCCCGATGGCCAAAACGACGGCCTCTTCGGCGGATATGCCGGACCGATCTTCCGCGCTCCCATGCAGAACTTCACGCTCTTCGCCCATGGCCTCGCGGGTGGTGTTCGCATTGGCGGACCGAACAGCGAAGGAGCGGCGACGCTGGAGCACGAGCCCTACATGTGGGGCCCGAGTGTCATGGCGGGCGGCGGTATGGACTACGACCTGCCGTTCTTCAACCATCGTTTCGGTCTGCGTGTGTTCGAGGCTGACTACCGCTACATCCACGCCGATTTCGGTCCTGTAACGACCATCCCCACAGGTGGGGTGCTAGGTGGACGCGCCAACATCGGGGCGGCCGAACTCAGCGCCGGCATCCTGATGCACTTCGGCCACATCATTCCGCCGCCGCCCGTTACCTACGCCTGCGCAGTGACTGCTCCGACAGGTACCGTTTACCCGGGTGATGTCGTAACGGTTACCGGCACGGCTACCAACCTGGATCCCAAGAAGACGCCAGCCTACACCTGGACCTCCGATGCGGGTCCGGTCTCCGGCACCAGCAACGTGGCTTCGATCAGCAGCAATACACCGGGAAGCTACACGGTAAAGGGCCACGTGTCAGAGGGCAACAAGCCCGGCCAAATGGCTGACTGCTCGGCTGCTTTCACGGTGACCCCGTTTACGCCTCCGACTGTTGGCTGCTCGGCCAACCCATCCACTGTCAATGTGGGTGATCCTTCCACCATCACAGCGAATGGCGTGAGCGCTCAGAATCGTCCGCTTACCTACAGCTACTCGGCGACTGCGGGTACGATCTCCGGCAGCACGTCCACAGCTACCTTGCAGACCACCGGTGTTGCTCCTGGAACCATCACCGTGACATGCAACGTTGTTGACGACAAGGGTCAGACGGCCTCGCAGATGACCACTGTGACGGTTTCCGCCCCGGTTGCAGCACCGGTTGCTGTCAGCACCAAGAGCCTCTGCACCATCTCCTTCGATCGCGATGCGAAGCGTCCGACGCGCGTCAATAACGAAGCGAAGGCTTGTCTGGACGACATTGCTCTGAGCGCACAGCAGGATCCAACCTCCAAGCTGGCGATCGCGGGTAGCTCGGCTCCAGACGAGAAGATGGGCACGAAGGCAGCGGCAGAACGTGCTGTCAACGAGAAGGCCTACCTGGTCGGAGAGAAGGGTGTCGATGCGTCTCGCATCTCGGTGTACACCGGTTCTGCCGGTACCAAGACTGCGGCGACAACGCTGATTCCCACGGGTGCGAACTTCGACACATCGGGCCTTACCCCTGTGGATGAGAGCGCGGTCAAGGCAATCCCACGCTCCGCTCCAGCGAAGCGCGGACGTCGCCACCACAAAAAGTAGAACAGCCGAAACTGCAAGGGGCTGGCCGGATTCCGGTCAGCCCCTTCGCTTTGTCCATGCCATGGAGTATGTACTCACGCATCTGGGCTGGACAGTCGAGAGACATGGGCTCTGCGATAATGATGGAAGCAATGCGTGCCGAAGTGATGAAAGCGCGAAAGCGCGGGAACGGTTTTGCCGGGCTGCTGCTGGCGTTCAGTTTTCTAACGGCTCATGCTGCAACATGGTTCCCTCTTGGACCCTATGGCGGGGACGCTCGCTCCTTCGGGTCGGATCCCAACGATCCCCGGCACGTTTTCCTCGGCACGACTACGGGGTGGATCTATGACTCCCGCGACGGGGGAGCCACATGGGCTCGCGTCGCGCACCTGGGCACTCACGACAATCTTGTCATCCGCCACATTCTTGTCGATCCTGCCAAGCCAAAGCGCCTGATCGTCGGGGCGTGGATGATCGACCGCCCTGACGGCGGCGTCTTCATCAGTGAAGATGGCGGGAAGACCTGGTATGCGCAGGCGCAGATGCGTGGCCAGTCGGTTCGTTCGATGGCCCGCTCCGCCACCGACCCTAACGAGATCGCCGCAGGGACGCTGCAGGGTGTGTTTCTGAGCAGGGACGGCGGAATGCACTGGCAGCAGATCAGCCCGCTCGGCAGCACGGAACTGCATGAGGTTGAATCTCTCGCGATCGATCCCGCGGACCCGAATGTCATCTATGCAGGTACCTGGCACCTGCCTTGGAAGACCACCGATGGAGGAGCGACGTGGAGCAATATCACGCAGGGCATTATTGACGATTCGGATGTGTTTTCTATCATCGTCGATCCCACGCATCCGGAAACCGTATATGCGAGTGCCTGTTCCGGCATCTACAAGAGCCAGAATGCCGGGGAGAAATTTCAGAAGGTACAGGGAAT
Source organism: uncultured Acidobacteriaceae bacterium (assembly GCA_964246235.1). GTDB lineage: Bacteria > Acidobacteriota > Terriglobia > Terriglobales > Acidobacteriaceae > Granulicella. Next base: position 111,835 of record CAXTPR010000004.1, on the reverse strand, counting down.
ACCGTCTACAGCCCGCCGTACGCGCAGGCTGCTGCAGGATCCAACCGCGCCGGACACGGTGTTTGCCGGGACTACCGAAGGCCTGTACCGGACTAAGGACGGGGGAGGGAGCTTTACCCGCACGACCGGGGGCGACGTCATCATCAATGACGTTTACGTCGACCCCTCGCATCCGGAACACGTCCTGCTGGCCACCGACCGTGGCGGCGTGCTGAGCAGTGACGATGGCGGCGATACATTCCAGCCTTCGAACTCGGGCTTCTCAGCGAGGCAGGTGCTGGCCTACGCTGCCGATCCGGAAAATCCCGGAACCATCTACGTCGGTGTAGTGAACGACAAGGCGACCGGCGGAGTTTTTCAGAGCCGTGACGGCGGTGTGCAGTGGGCTCAACAGAGCGATGGCCTGGGCGGACTTGACGTGTTCAGTCTGGCATCGACCACGTCCGGTACATTGCTGGCTGGAACGAGTCATGGCGTCTACCGGCTGGAAACAGGGGCTTGGATGAACTCGTCCGCCATGGAGGCGCTTTCTTCCTCCATCCCCTCTCCAGATGGGTCCGCCTCAGGTTCCGCTCCCGCGGGCGCTGTTTCTCAGGAGCCTCCGCATCAGCCGGCTGCTCAGCTTCACGGGCCAGCAAGCCCCAAGCCACCCATACGCCGCAAGAACAAGCGAACGATCGTCCCCGCCAAAGCGACTGCGCGCAAGGGTCACGCGGGCTTGCACGCCGTTAGCGCAAAAAAGAACGTCCGCCGAGCGCCTGCGCCGCAGCGTGAGCGGGCGACGGGGCGAAAGCCGCCTGTGACCGTTGCAGTCACGAAGGTGATCTCCGCTCCGAATCCATCGATGGACGCCATCGTGTACGGGATGCTGACTCTGCCCGATGCCGTCTATGCAGCCACTTCTGCCGGGCTCATGCGGTCCGGGAACGATGGCCGTCAGTGGTCTGCCGTTTCAAGCCTAGCCATGCCGGAGGTGCGGTTCGTGGCTGGAGAAAAGAGCCTCGTACTTGCCGGCGGGCTGCGGCGGCTGGCGCTATCCAACGATGCCGGCGCCACATGGGACAGCCTTCCCTTGCCGGCGGACGTGACACAGCTGAGTGCGATGGCGGTCGACGAGCTTGGAAACCTGTGGGTCGGCGGCGCGGAAGGCGTGTACTACTCCACAGATTATGGGCTCACCTGGAAAACACTGCGCAACCTCTTTACGACACTGGTGGACAGCATCTTCTTCGACGCAGCCAATCATCGCGTGCTGGTCACGACATCGAATTCCACGGTTACGTTTGCGGCACACCTGCCCGATTACAAAGTGAGCTTCTGGGACACCGGCTGGCACCTCCGTTTCGTCCGGCCAGTGGGCGATCACCTGATCGGCGCCACGCTGTACGACGGCATGGTTCTGCAGCCGCGCATGGTAGCGCCAGCAGGCACGCCTGCGGACTCGGTGAAGGCACCGACGGCAGCGCCTCCAGCCGCAGCGCAGCCCTGACCGGAAGCTTTTGACCGCATCGTGGGCCCCGGCTTCCAGAAGGACTAAAATCGAAGCCAATGGATCCTCAGGGTGCAGTACGGCGGCCGCGTCACGGCTTTCAGACCGACGATCCGGCGCTGAAGCCGGTCGCGCGGAAGGTGGAACTTGGGGAGCGGCTGAGCTATGAGGACGGGCTCGCGCTGTATCGCACCGGGGACATCCTGGCGCTGGGCTGGATGGCGAATCTGGTTCGCGAGCGGATGCATGGCGATCTTGCGTATTTCAATGTAAACCGCCATATCAATCCGACGAATGTATGCGTTGCCTCCTGCAGGCTCTGCGCGTTCGGCCGCAAAAAAGGCGCGGCGGATACCTACACGATGGCGCTGGAAGAAGCGTGGGAGACAGCCGGTCAAGGCTTGACGGAAGCAGTCACGGAGTTCCACATCGTGGGCGGCCTGCACCCGGATCTACCCTTCGAATACTTCATGGACCTGGTGAGCGGCCTCAAGGAGCGCTATCCGCAGGTGCACATCAAAGCCTTCACGATGGTGGAGGTTGCTTTCCTGGCCAAGCGCGGCAAGATGTCGATTGCCGAGGTGCTGGAGCGCATGAAGGCCGCCGGCGTGGATTCGTGCCCGGGCGGAGGCGCTGAGATTTTCGCCGACCGCGTGCGGCACATCATCTGCGACCACAAGATCGACGGTTCGGAGTGGCTGGAGACAGCGCGGCTCACGCACAAGGCGGGCCTGCGGTCGAACGCGACGATGCTGTATGGGCACATCGAAGGCGATGAGGACCGCGTCGATCATCTGCTGAAGCTGCGGGCGGTCCAGGATGAGACGGGCGGCTTCCAGACGTTTATTCCGCTCAGCTTTCATCCGGAGAATACGGCTCTCAGCCATCTGCCCAAGAGCACCGGCATGACGGACATCAAGCAGATCGCCGTCAGCCGTCTGCTGCTGGATAATTTCGCGCACATCAAGAGCTACTGGCAGATGGTGACTCCGAAGATGGCACAGATCGCGCTGCGGTTCGGCGCGGACGATATCGACGGCACAGTGGTTGAGGAGAAAATCTACCACGATGCCGGCGCGCAGACGCCACAGGGCCTGCGGCGGCGCGACCTCGAACGGCTCATCACCGAGGCTGGACGCGTGCCGTTTGAGCGCGACACCCTGTATCGTGCCGTGACTCGCGACGAAGTCAGCTTTACGGTCGCCGTGTAGCGTCGGGCGCGGAACGCCTTGAGTGGAGAGCAGACCATCGGCGGTGCACGCGTTCTCAAGCTGCGGGGTTACGAGCGAAGCGATCTCGATGCGATGTTCCTGCTGGACGAGATATGCTTCGAGGCAGCCTTCCGGTTTACCAAACGCGCCATGCGGCACTTTGCCGAAGCGGGTCATGCGCAGGTGCTCCTTGCCGAGAATGCTGGCGAACTGGCAGGCTTCAGCATCGTGCATGTGGAGCACGCCAACGAAGGGCCTGAGGCTTATCTGCTGACGCTGGATGTAGCGCCGGCCTTTCGGCGTCGGGGCGTGGCTACAGGGCTGATGGAGCGCGCGGAGCGGGAAGCGCGCGAGGCAGGCTGCCGGGCGATGCTGCTGCATGTATTCACCGGGAACACCGCGGCCATCGCCATGTATGAAGCGATGGGCTATACGCGGCTGGGCGCCGCGGAGAACTTCTACGGCAAAGGTGCGCACGCGTGGGTGTACCGCAAGCCGCTGTTCGCGGCAAGCGGCGAAGATCGCTAGCTACACGCAAAGACGGCTTCCCATACAGTAGAGGCTCAGGAGAAATCTGCTATGCGCATTCCTTCCGCCTTCGGTGCAGCCTCGCTGGTGATGATCTCCGCGCTGTCCGCGCAGACGGTGGTGGTGATCCATGGAGACAATGGTGTCACGCTGGGAGCGCCTCCGCCCGTCGCAGTGAAGCCGGTGACCGATACGGTCGGAGGCAAGCAGCTTACGGATGACTACCGCTGGCTGGAGGACAAAAACGCCCCCGATACACGTGCTTACATCAACGCGGAGATGGCGTATACCGGTACCTACTTCGACCAGCTGAAGCCGTTGAAGGATCGGATCAGGGCGCGGCTGACACAGCTCGAGCGCATCGACGTCGTGGGTATGCCGCAGGAACGGCATGGACGCTTTTTCTACTCAAAACGCCTGGCCGCGGAGAACCAGGCTTCCATCTACATGCGGCACGGGCTGGACGGAGGGGAAGCGTCAGAGGCGAGATTGATTGACGCCGCCACGCTGAGCACGGATGCAAATGCGAGCGTTGGCATTGCGAGCCTTTCCGAGGATGGCAAGCTGGCGGTCTATGGCGTGAGGCATGGCGGCGCCGATGAGGAGACGATCCGCGTGCTGGACGTGGACACCCGCAAGGATCTCCCGGATACGTTGCCGCTGGCGCGCTACAGCGGCTTCGCTCTCACGCCGGACGCCCAGACGCTGTACTACGCGAAGACGATGAAGAGCGGCGCGGGTGCGGTGTTCCAGCACGCAATGGGATCATCGCCGGAAGCGGACCAGCAGATCTTCGGCGACAGCTATCTTGGCAACGCGATCGGAGCACTGGACCTCCTCGGCGTGCGCATGTCGCAGAACGGACACTGGCTGGTGGTCACGGTAAGCCATGGCGTGCCGGCTACGCGCGAGATATTCTCGTGCGCGACCTGCGCAAGCCGGATTCAGTTTTTGAGCCGCTGGTGGCGGGAGTGGAGTCGCGTTTTCAGCTTCACTTCGCGGGCGACACCATGCTGGTGAGCACGGACTACGGCGCGCCCAACGGACGTGTGCTGCGCGCCAGCCTGGGCGACCCCACCACGAAGAGCTGGCCGGTGCTGATTCCCGAAAGCAACAGCCCTATCGGGCAGGTTTCTGTTGTGGGCGGCAAGCTATTTGTAGGCCGGCTGGTGGACGTCAAGTCGGACACCACGATCTACACGCTGGACGGCAAGCAGATCGGCAGCATTCAGTACCCAACCATCGGCAGCGGCGGCGTGGTGCAGGGCCGCGAAGACTCGCAGACCGGCTTCTACACTTTCTCGTCGTTCACGGTGCCACCGACGATCTTTCGCTATGACGTCGCGAGCGGAAAGACGACGGTGTGGTCGAAGTCGAGCGCGCCGTTCGATTCGAGCAGCTACGAAGTGAAGCAGGTGTTCTACACGTCGAAGGATGGCACGCGCGTGCCGATGTTCGTAGCGGGTCGCAAGGGCCTGAAGATGGATGGCAAGGCTCCTCTGATGATGACCGGCTATGGCGGCTTCGACCTGTCGGAGACGCCGGGCTTCAACTCGATGTATGCTTGGTGGATTGAGCAGGGTGGCTTCTTTGCCTTACCCAATTTGCGCGGCGGCGGAGAGTACGGTGAGGGCATGGCACAAGGCAGGCATGTTCGAACACAAGCAGACTGTGTTCGACGACTGGTATGCGGCTGCCGAATACCTGATCGCCCAGCACTACACCACGCGGGAGCGGCTGGGTATCTGGGGCCGGTCGAATGGCGGGTTGCTGATGGGAGCGAGTATGACGCAGCGTCCCGATCTGTACGGCGCGATCCTGTGCGGTTATCCGCTGCTGGATATGAGCCGCTTCCACATGTTCCTGGTGGGGCGCTGGTGGACGACCGAGTACGGCTCGGCTGCCAATGAGGAACAGGCGCCCTACATCCTGAAGTACTCGCCGTACCAGAACATCCGCGCGGGGGTGAAGTATCCAGCCATCATGTTCCTGACGGGCGACTCCGACACGCGGGTGGATCCGCTGCATGCGCGCAAGATGGCGGCCAAGATGCAGGCCACAGTGATGGCTGAGCCGGCGGACGCGCGGCGGCCCGTGCTGCTGCATTACGACGTCAAGGCGGGTCACTCCGCGGGCGTGAGCGTGACCCAGCTGGTCAACGACACGGCGGACGAGTTGACGTTTCTGTGGAACGAAACGGACGGCAAATAGCCGATTCGACCTGTTGAGCTAATCGGCGCTTGCGGCATCGCTGTGAGAGAAGCGCAGCACGGCCGCGACCTCACCGTTGCGTTCTTCCTGGAAGACGATCTTGCCGCCCAGAAGAGCAGCGACTTCCCCAGGAGTGAGGTCACGCTCCTCTGCGAACTTGCGGCCGCGCGTACTTTCCGGGTGGCGCGTGAAGTAGCGCTGCAGGGAGGGAGCGACGAAATGCGTGGTGATGACAAGGGCCGTGTCGAACCGGCCCGGATCGTGGGCCGCCTTCTCGACCTCCGCCGACGAAAAGTTCTGCAGCGGGGCTACCTTTACGGGACGGCCGGTATATCCGAGCTCCGGCCGCTCCAACTCGGCGGCGGCCGGCCAGGCGGTGAGTACCGTGGCGTTCTGAAAGTGACTGTCGATGAAGCGGATGGCGGCCTGGTGAACGACGATCATGTCCCGGTACGCCAGGCAGTCTTCAGGAGCGAAGGATGTGGGTGGACTCAGCCACCAGGCGGACACAAACGACGCTGCGGTCACCGCCGCGAGCGCCGGCCAGAAGCGAGATCGCGAGATCCAGACCGCAACAAACACGAGCAGCAGCAGAGGGTAAACAGGCAGGAGATAGCGCGTGAGCGGGGCGCCTCCCAGTACGCTGAATGCCAGCCAATTGGCTGCTGCCAGCACGGCGAAGCGCAGAACCACGGCCGGCGGAAGCGGCCACGCGTGCTTGCGGAGCGGACGGGCGAACAGCAGGCAGCCCACGGCCAGTGCGGCGGGCACCCACATGTTCCGTTGCCACCACAGGTGTACGAGGCGGACCTGCAGGGCATTCCAAACATGTTGTGCGGTGAGGTTTGCGGTAGCGTTGTAGCGCAGGTACTCGGGGTTGCCGAAGGCGAACCCGGTGCTAGCGCGGTGGTAGCCATACCATGCGGCCAGCGGCAGCAGGGGGAAGGAAAGCGCGGCCAGCCACTTCAGGTTCGCACGCCGGTGCCGGGGCAATCTGCGTCTGTAGAGGAGGAGGCCAAGGTGGAGAACGGCAAGCGCGGCCGGCTGCAGGATCGCGGTCTCCTTGCAGAGCGCGGCGAGCGAGAACAGGGTGGCTACCCATACGTGCGGGTGCCGATTTCCCGGAGTGACAGGAGGTGCCTCTCCGTTCGCCGCATCGGAGGCAGGGAGGTAAACAGCAAGGGCAGCAAGAGCAAACGCGGCGGCGAAGATGTCGGCGTGCGCGAGGGAGCTTTGTGCGTACCAGATCGGGTACGTCGCGGTGAGCAGCGTGACGGCGAGGGCAGCGGAGGCGGAGCCGAGCAGGCGGAGGCTGAGACGATAGACGGCTAGAAGCCCGGCAGCGGCAAAGGCGCAGGCGGTGAGCCGCGTGGGAAGTACTCGGAAGCCGGTGAGGTGCCAGACGGCGCCGAGAAGGATGTTGGGCAGGGGTGGATGGGCGTTGGTGTATACGGGGATGAGGGCGCCGTGGTGATAGAAGTCCAGCGCTGCAGGAATGTAGTAGCCGCCCTCGTCCCAGTAGTACGGAAGGCGCAGCAGCGTGAGATGGGCCAGGACGACAGCGGCGTAGAGGGCGAGGTACTGGACAAGTAGAGGCAGCCTGGCGAAGGCGGTGCAGGCTCGGCCGGCCAGGTGGCTCCATCCGTCCGCGGAGGATCGTGCTAGCGCGGGCAGAATAAGAGGTCCTCCGCCTTCGCTTCATTCAGGGTCAGCATGACAACGTTCTGAGTGGGACTGAGATGCTGCGACGTAAGAAGCTCAGTGGACCGGGCCTTTGGGGGCAGGCACGACAAAGCGCGGCTCGGCGGGATCGTGCGGGGCGAGCGAGATGGAGCCGAAGGTCTGCTCATACTGCGCAATGTTGTGGTTCAGGATGCTCTGGAGAGCTTTGGCCTGCTGGGGGCTGAGGTAGACGCCCTGGAAGTTCTCGACCAGCATCTCTTCCGGGGACTGCTGTTCGAGCTTGCCGAAGATGAGGAGGAAGTCCCAGACGGAGAGCCGGACCTGGACGCTGTTGGCATAGTTCTCACGATAGTCGGCGGCCTTGGTCAAGGTGATGCGCGTCTGGTCGGGCTGGGTAAAGGTCTGGCTCATGCGGTTTCCTCAGGTTAACTCTCTGTTTGGTTTCTGGTGCGGGAGGGGGGACTCGAACCCCCACGCCGAAGCACAGGCTTCTAAGACCTGCGTGTCTGCCATTTCACCACTCCCGCTCACCACCTCATCCGTACAGCCCCGCGCAAAATCCTAAGTTCAAGAAGCTTAGGTACGGACCCTCTGGGCGTCGTGATCCCTGCGGAGCGATCGTACAGGATGAACTGCTCTATTGTAGCCGGGCGTCCCCGTAGGAGTGCAGGAGATTATGCAAGCGTAAGTTGTTGACGCAGAACGGTTTAGCCAAGGAGAAGGAGGGAGGTTCCATGGTTGACTGCAAAAGCTGCTCCGGCGGTAGACCAGACAATCGCATCGTATCAGGAAGAGTTCCGGACCAGGACTTCCGCGCTGCCGTGTTGGAGCGAGCCGAGATCGTTTTGTCGGCTGGGCATCGGCGCGAACATTCGGGAGCTTTGGAGCTTGCTACTTTGAGATAACTGCTGCATCCTATGCATGTTTGTTGATAGAAGGTGACTCAGATGCCGAATGAATTTGTGAGTGTCATTAAGCCCGGGGGCGGGAAGACCGGCTCCGACAAGGGCCGTTCATACCCGGTGCTGCCGGTGCGTGAGACCGTGCTGTTTCCGCATGCGGTCCTGCCGCTGACGGTGGGCAGGGAAAGTTCCATCCAGTTGATCCAGTCACTGGGTGAGGAGAAGACCATCCTGGTGGTGGCCCAGAAGGATGCGCGCCAGGATCAGCCGGAAGGCACGGACCTGCACGTGATCGGCACACGGGCGACTGTGCACAAGGTCGTAAAGATGCCGAACCAGAGCCTGTTCGTGTTCACGGAAGGCATTGAGCGCGTGAGGCTGGAAACCTTTACACAGGCAACGCCGTTTCTGCTGGCGGAGTGCGAGCCGGTGGAGGAGACGGAGCCGGAAAAAAACCCGGAGATGCAGGCGCTGCAGCGAAACGTGCTGGCACAGTTCCAGGAAATCGTGACGTCGTCCTCGACACTGAACGACGATCTGCAGACGATTGCGATCAATATCGAAGAACCGAGCCGCCTGGCGGACTTCATCGCGTCCAGCCTGCCGTTTCTGACCACCGCAGAAAAGCAGGACCTGCTGGAAACCGAGGATGTGAAGTCCCGGATGATCAAGATCAACGGGATGCTGGCGAAAGAACTGGAAGTCCAGCAGCTGCGCAACAAGATCCAGAGCGAGGTGCAGGACGCGGTGCAGCAGTCGCAGCGCGACTACTACCTGCGCGAGCAGATGAAGGCGATCCAGAAGGAGCTCGGCGACCAGGACGAGACGCAGAAAGACCTCGCCGACCTGAAGGACAAGATCGAGAACGCCGGCATGCCGGACGAGGTGAAGAAGGACGCGCTGAAGGAGTTGGGGCGGCTGAGCCGGATGAACGCGATGGCAGCGGATTACTCGCTGACCCGCAACTATGTGGAGTGGCTGGCGGTTCTGCCATGGGCCAAGAGCTCGGCGGGAGAAGTGGACATCAAGAAGGCGAAGGATGTCCTGGACACCGACCACTACGGCCTGAAGAAGGTGAAGGACCGCATTCTGGACTACCTGAGCGTGCGGCGGTTGAAGCCGAATATGAAAGGACCCATCCTGTGCTTTGTTGGACCTCCGGGTGTGGGCAAGACCTCGCTGGGGCGGAGTATCGCGCGGGCGCTGGGGCGGAAATTTTCGCGTATTTCGCTGGGCGGCATGCATGACGAGGCGGAAATCCGCGGGCATCGCCGAACCTACATCGGTGCGCTGCCGGGGCAGATCATCCAGCACCTGAAGCGAGTGGAGGTGAACGACCCGGTGTTCATGCTGGACGAGATCGACAAGCTGGGGCGTGACTTCCGCGGGGATCCGGCCAGTGCGCTGCTGGAAACACTGGATCCGGAGCAGAACAACACGTTCCGCGACAACTATCTGGACCAGCCGTTCGACCTGAGCAAGGTGCTGTTCATCTGCACGGCGAACCAGTTGGATACGATTCCGGCGCCGCTGCTGGATCGCATGGAGATCATCGAGCTGACCGGGTATACCGAGGAGGAGAAGGTCAACATCGCGGAGCGGTACCTGATTCCGAGGCAGATCAAGGAGAACGGGATCGACGGGGAGACGAGGGGCGAGACGCGAGAGACGAGAGACGAGGGAGTGGAAAACAGAGAACAGAGTTCAGAGAACAGTGGCGACGAAGCGGGGCGCGGAGCGCTGGAAGCAGGTCAAGAAGGGGCGACCGAGATAGAGGGAACAGAGCCGGTCACGATCCTGACGGAGGCGCCGGTGGCTTCGAGTCCGCACATTGAGTTTCCGACCGAGTCGGTGGCTTTGATCGCCCGGCATTACACCCGCGAAGCGGGCGTGCGGCGGCTGGAGCAGCTCATTGGAACGGTGTGCCGCAAGACGGCTCGCAAGGTGGCCGAGGGCAGTTTGGCGGAGGGCGAGAAGCTGGTGATCACGCCGGCGGTGGTGCACGAGTTCCTGGGCGGCATCAAGGTGCGCGTGGATACCGAAATAGCGGAGCGGACCAAGCGGGCAGGTGTGGCCGTGGGCCTGGCGTGGACGCCGGCGGGTGGCGACGTGCTGTTCATCGAAGCCAACAAGATGAAGGGCAAGGGCAACTTCACGATGACGGGCCAGATTGGCGACGTGATGAAGGAGAGCATGCAGGCGGCGCTGACGTGGGTGCGGTCCAACGCGGCATCGCTGGACCTGGATGAGGATGTGCTGAAGGATATCGACCTGCATATCCACGTGCCGGCGGGGGCGATCCCGAAGGACGGGCCCTCCGCAGGGGTGACCATGGCAACGGCCATCGTGAGCCTGCTGAAGGACAGGCCGGTGCGGCCGCTGCTGGCCATGACGGGCGAGATCACGCTGAGCGGCAATGTGCTGCCGGTGGGCGGGATCAAGGAGAAGTTCCTGGCGGCCAAGCGCGCGGGTGTGCGGGATGTGATCCTCCCGATCGACGTGAAGACCAACGTGGAGGAGGACCTGACGCCGGAGCAGATCGAGGGCCTGACGATCCACTACGCTAACCGGTTCGAGGACGTGCTGAACGTGGCGCTGCCGCAGACCGTAGGCGAAGTGGTGCAGGACGAAGAAGTGCGCGAGGAAGTGCTGGCCGGGGTGGAGTAGTGGCGGCACTGGTGTGAAAACGGCCTGCTAAAGCGGGCCGTTTCTCTTTCAGTCTGCGGCAATGTCAGTAACGAGGGACGGTGGGATCGATAACGCGTGACCAGAGGTCGATGCCGCCAGCAACGGATTGCGCCTTCGCGAAGCCCTGGCCGCGCAGCCAGTTCGCCACTGAAAGCGAACGGGCGCCGTGGTGGCATAGCACGGCGATAGGTTGGTCTTCGTCGAGCTCGGTGAAGGCGCGGCCGGGGACTTCGCCCATGGGCATCAGTCTCGATCCTGGGATGCTGGCGGCCTCAGCTTCCCAAGACTCGCGTACGTCGAGAAGCAGCGGTGGGTTAGTATCCGCGAGCGCGGCTCTGAGCTGGTCTACGGTGATTTCGAGGTTCATGAAGCGGGGACTCCTGGTGTTCAGGCGTTAACGCCGTGGCACTTCTTGTACTTCTTGCCGGAGCCGCACGGGCAGGGGTCGTTGCGGCCCACGGTTTGGGCGGTGCGAACGGGGGCCGTTGCTGTGGCGGAGCCGCCGGCCTGACGGGCGGAGGCGAGGTCGCGCTGCTTGTTGCGCTCGAACTCGCGCTCGAGCGCGTCAATGGTGGTGTGCGGGGCGCGGGTAGGAATGACCGGGGGAGCAGAGGTTCCATTGCGCGGGACGCCGTTTTGCGATCCATTCCCGACACCGTTACGCGAGGGGACCATCTCTTTCACGGGATTGTTGACTGCCATGTTGGCGTCACGGCCGCCGGAGATTAGCTCGTCAAGCGTCTCCTGCGTGGGCTGCAGGCCGCGTTCCTGCGCGAGGGCGCGCTGTGCGGGCGCGCTTTGCGGAAGCTGTTGGACCAGAGGCATGGGGAGGCCGGCCTGGAGGGCCTGGAACTGCTCGAGGGTCTCAATGGGATTGCCGTCGGGGGCGAGGATCTGCATGCGGAAGAGATGGCGGGCGGTGTCTTCCTGGAAGCGCAGCATCATGCTTTCGAACATCTCGAAGGATTCCTTCTTGTAGGCGACGAGCGGGTCCTGCTGGGCGTAACCGCGCAGGCCGATGCCTTCCTTGAGGTGATCCATGTTGAGCAGGTGCTCTTTCCACAAGCCGTCGAGTACGGAGAGCATGACGACGCGCTCATGGTAGCGGAGCTGCGGCGCGGAGAGGATCTGCTCCTTGACGTCATAGCGGGCGCGGAGCTTTTCAAAGACAGCGTCGCCGATCTCGCTGCGGCCCATGTTGGCGGTGTCGATCTCGCTGCGGAAGTCGGCGCCGAAGACCTCGTGGAGGCCGGCGAAGAACTCGTCCAGCTTCCAGGTGTCGGGCAGGGCCTTCACAGGGATGAACTGATCGAGAAGGTTGGAGAGGATGGTGGAAACGTAGTCGTCGGTGACGAGCTCCTTCTGGTCGACACCTTCCATGAGCTGGCGGCGCAGGCCGTACACGGCTTCGCGCTGCTTGTTCATCACGTCGTCGTACTCAAGGACGTGCTTGCGAGACTCGAAGTTCTGCGACTCGACGGCCTTCTGGGCGGCCTCGATGCGCTTGGAGATCATGCCGGACTCGATGGGCACGCCTTCTTCCATGCCGAGGCGCTGGAGGAGGGTGCCGACCCACTCGCGCGCGAAGATGCGCATGAGATCGTCTTCGAGCGAGAGATAGAAGCGCGAGGCGCCGGGGTCACCCTGGCGGCCGGCGCGGCCGCGGAGCTGGTTGTCGACGCGGCGCGACTCATGGCGTTCCGTGCCGAGGATGTGGAGGCCACCGGTTTCTACCACGGCGTCGTGCTCGGCCCTGGTCGCGGCGGAGTGCTTGGCCATGGCGGCGTCCCAGTCGGGCTGCGAGGTTTCAAACTCCTGGCCCTGGTAGTAGAAGCGGACAAAGCCGGGGGCGGCGTTGGGATGGATGGCGCCCTCGGCCAGGGAGATCACGCGGGCGAGCGAGCGCTTGCCATCGCCGCGCACGAGGTCCTGGCGCGCGATGAACTCCGAGTTGCCGCCGAGCAGGATGTCGGTGCCGCGGCCGGCCATGTTGGTGGCGATGGTGACCATGCCGAGGCGGCCGGCCTGGGCGACGATTTCGGCTTCCTTCTCGTGGAACTTGGCGTTCAGCACGACGTGGCGCACACCCTTGCGCTTGAGGATGTCGGACAGGAGCTCGGACTTTTCGATGCTGGTGGTGCCGACGAGCACGGGCTGGCGGGAGGCGTGGAGACGCTCGATCTCGTCGGCGACGGCGAAGTATTTTTCCTTGGCGGTGCGGTAAACAACGTCGGCGTTTTCAATGCGGAGCATCTGCCGGTTGGTGGGGATAACGACGATATCGAGCTTGTAGATCTTGTCGAACTCGGTGGCTTCGGTTTCCGCGGTGCCGGTCATGCCGGAGAGCTTCCGGTACATGCGGAAGTAGTTCTGGAAGGTGATGGTGGCGAGGGTCTGGTCTTCCTTGCGGACCTGCACGCCTTCCTTGGCTTCGACAGCCTGATGAAGACCATCCGACCAGCGGCGGCCGGGCATGAGGCGGCCGGTGAATTCATCGACGATGATGATCTCGCCGTCCTTGACCACGTACTCGACATCGCGCTTGTAAAGCGTGTGCGCCTTGATGGCGACTTCGATGTGGTGCTTCATGTCCCAGTTTTCGGGGTCGGCGATGTTGCCGATGCCAAGCAGCTTTTCGATCTTTTCCCAGCCTTCGTCGGTGACGGTGATGGCGCGGGCTTTCTCGTCGATGACGTAATCGCCTGACCAGGTCTTGGTTTCGAGCGTTTCGATCAGCTCGCCTTCTTCGATCTGCGGGATGATCTTGTCGGCGATGAGGTACTTGTCGGTGGTCTTGTCGGTGGGGCCGGAGATGATGAGCGGGGTGCGGGCCTCGTCGATCAGGATGGAATCGACCTCGTCGACGATGCAGTAGAAGTGGCCGCGCTGCACTTGGTCGGCAAGCTCGAACTTCATGTTGTCGCGCAGGTAGTCGAAGCCGAACTCGTTGTTGGTGCCATAGGTGATGTCGGAGCCGTAGGCGGCGCGGCGCTGCTCGTCAGAAAGGTCGTGGACGATGACGCCGACGGTGAGGCCGAGAAAGCCGTAGATCTTGCCCATCCACTCGGCATCGCGCTTGGCGAGGTAATCGTTGACGGTGACAACGTGGACGCCATGGCCGGCGAGGGCGTTGAGGTAGCAGGGCAGGGTGGCAACGAGGGTCTTGCCTTCACCGGTCTTCATCTCCGAGATTTTGCCCTGATGGAGGACCATGCCGCCGATCATCTGGACATCGAAGTGGCGCATGCCGACAACGCGGCGACCGGCTTCGCGGACAACGGCGAAGGCTTCGGGAAGAAGATCGTCGAGGGCGTCCTTTTCAGCGGCGGCGAGGGTGTCCGGGTCTTTGCGGTCAGCCTCGCTGAGGGGCTCAAGAGCGGCGGCCAGACGCTGCTTGAACTCGGCGGTTTTCCCGCGGAGATCGTCGTCGGAGAGCTGCTGGAGGGCGTCTTCGTGGCTGGCAATGCGCGCGAGGGTGGGGAGCATGCGCTTGACGGCGCGCTCATTGGCGGTGCCGAAGACTTTGGCGAGCATCGAATTGAACACGGTGAGGTCCTTCGTAGGGGCGCGGTATGGAGCAGAGAGGTGTCGTGGTGCGGCAAAGGCGGCGGCGCAGAAGGGAGGTACGAACTCGGAGCAGTGAGCGTTAAAGCTCAGAGCCGCTGACCGTTACAGTCCGGAGCCGGTGACGGCGTGCTGCGCGAGCGTTTGGGCAGCGGGCGGGCGCATGGTCCAGATGGCGCGATTCCCTGCCATGAAGGCAATGGGAAGACCGGCCTGCGCATGTGTGACCACGGAAGCGCAGGGCTCGCCGACGAGGCGAGCGTGGCTCTGATGCAGCAGCGCACCGATAGCGCAGCTGCCGGAGGACAACCGGCTGGCGGCACGATCTGAGGCTTCGGCGGCTCCAAAGGTGGAGAGCAGCAGAAGCAGACAGGCGAGCTGGGCGGTGCGAGCGCGCATCCCTGCCATTTTAGACGATGCCGGTGTATACGAGCGAATACGTAACCAAGGTACTTCTAACAGGGCAACGGTAACCAAAGAGTAGGGCATATTCGATTGATTCATAGGAAACTGGGGCTATGCCGAATTGCAGGAGATGCAAGAGCGCCGAAGCGGTTCGTCGGGCTCATTCGAAAGTATTCGACAGGCTGCTGGCCGTGCTCAGGATGAAGCCTTTCCGATGCGAAAGCTGCCTGGCCCGCTTCTACCGCTTTGTGTAGTCCGCTGGCGGCAAGGTGCCCTGGGGTGGGGTGCGCCGGGATGCTGTAGCATTCCCGCATGTCGAAGCTTTGGAGAGTAGCCGCCGTCCTGTGCAGCTGTGTTTCGTGCGTCTTGCCTGCAATAACGCAGGGTCCTGCAGCAGCACTTCCGGGCAACGAGCAGCTTCGGCATTTTGGCTCGCTAGGCGGGCCGGCGGTTTCACCGGACGGCAAACAGGTGCTGCTGCGGGTGACGGAGCCGACAGCAGACGGCGCGAAGAGCCATCTGTGGCTGATCGAGACGGCGGCGGCCGGCGGTGAGCCGCGGCAGGTAACGTACTCGCCGGATAGCGACAAGCGCGGAGAGAGCAGCGGAGCCTGGATGCCGGACGGGGGAAGCATCCTGTTCCTAGCCAAGCGCGGTGAGCATCGGCAGCTGTTCCGGCTGCCGATGAATGGCGGCGAAGCGAAGCCGTTCGATCTGAAAGTCACTCCGGCGGCCGACGAATCCAAGCGGCCGGGTGCGCTGCCCCCGGCGGCGGTAACACCGGACGGCGACAAGGCCGGAGATGGGAAGGCTGGAGACAGCAAGCCTGAGAGGCTCGAGATCGATGTGGCGGATTACTCCGTGTCGCCGGACGGCAAGAGCATCGCGGTGCTGGCGAGCGATCCCCAGACGCCGGGCGAGAAGAAGCAGAAGGATGCCAAGGCCGACGCGAACTGGGTGGATCACGAGCTGCACGGGACGCGGCTGTACCTGCTGGAGGTAGCAAGCGGCAAGCTGACGCAGGTGAGCGTGCCGACGGACGTGCGGGGCGCGTGGTGGAGCGAGGACTCGGCACGGCTGGCGGTGGTGAGCGAAGAGCCGAACGGGATCGGCGATCTGCGTGAGGCAGGCAGCGGATGGATGGTAGAGGCCGCGGATCCTGGCCATGCGACCCGGCTGACGGAAATCCCGGCGAGCGTTGGAGGGCTGGAGTGGGCTCACGACGGAAGGTCGCTCTATGTGACGGCGCAGGCCAAGCGCGATGCGCCACCCGGATATGCCGATGTGTACCAACTCACGTTCTCAAGCAGGGAGCTGCGCGACCTGAGCGACGGGTACATGGGATCGATCCGCGGCGGCGCAATTGCACTGCGGGACGGCGGCCTGCTGCAGCCGGTCGAGGAAGGGCTGGAGACCGGCCTGCTGCGCCTTCCTGCTGCGGGCGGGACGGGCGAAGGTTCTGCACGGATGAAGCTGCCGTTTTCAAGCCTCGGCGGTGCGGCAACGAATGCGGCGCAGAATGCGTGGGCGTTCCTGGGCAATCGCGGCGACGCACCGACGCAGCTCGTCTTCAGCACGAGCCTTGAGGAAACGCCGCGGGTGCTGAAGACGCCGCCCATCGCACCGAAAGACTTGCGGTATGTGGCGCCGAAGCGGATCTCGTGGAAGAGCGATGGGTTCACCATCGACGGGCTGCTGTATCTGCCGCCGGAGGCAGCGGCGCACAAGGTGCCGCTGGTGGTGGAGGTGCACGGCGGACCGACAGGCGGGTATGCGGACAGCTTTGCGCCGTTCGACCAGTACCTGTTGGGGCAGGGGTGGGCCGTGCTGCTTTCGAATCCGCGCGGCAGCACGGGGCGTGGGGCTGCCTTTGCTGCGGCGAACAAAAACGACCTGGGCGGCGGAGACTACCGGGACATCATGGCCGGGGTAGATACAGTGCTGAAGAGCGAGCCGGTGGACGGAAGCCGGATGGCGCTGATGGGCTACAGCTACGGCGGCGAGATGGCTGGCTTCGCGGAGACAAAGACGACGAGGTTCAAAGCGATCGTGAGCATGGCTCCGGTGATCGACCAGAACAGCGAGTATGGAACCGAGCGCGGGGCACGGTATGACCGCTGGTTCTATGGCCGGCCGTGGGAGCACCCGGCGGATGCGTGGCGGCAGAGCCCGCTTGCCGGGGCTGCGAAGGCGAAGACGCCGTTTCTGCTGCTGCAAGGCGAGAGCGACACCACCGACCCGCTAGGCCAGGCGCAGGAGATGTACCGCGCGCTGCGGGAGACGGGTGTGACGGTGGAGCTGGTCACCTATCCGAGGGTGGACCATGGGCCGCTGGGCGGGGCGATCTATGGGTCGCCATCGAACGAGCCGTGGCACGGGTTCGACGCGCGGCGGCGGATTGTGGAGTTCGTGAAGAAGGGCTTCGGAGAAGCCGTGCAATGAGCTGCGCTGCTTGCCGCTCAATGATGTGAGCTCCACCAGAACCGGTGTGGAGCAACCCTCATCACCTGGAAGCGTGGCCGGTGAAGGCATCGGCGGCAGGCTTCTTGTCTGAAGCCGAGCGGACGTAACCGGCAAAACTATTCAGAATGCCGTCGGGCTTTGTTGAAGGAGCGGAAATGCGGATGAGGGCGGTCTGGCGTGGGGCGGCAGGGTCACTGGCGTGGAGTTTGCTCTGGGCGAGTGCGGTGACGGCTCAGAGTGCAGCGGGCTGGACGGTCAAGCCGGAGTGGGTGCGGGCGCACGAGGAGTTTCTGGCCAGCGACGCCATGCGAGGGCGCGGCAGCGCGACGCATGACGAGGAAGTGGCCGCGACCTACGTGGCGAGCGAGTTTCTGGCGTATGGGCTGCGGCCCGCGCCGGGGATGACGGGCTATGTGCAGGCAGCGGAGATCGCGTCCCCCGTGCTGAACGGCCATGCCGTGCTGTCGGCGGGCAACATGTCGGCGGACGAGGGGACGGGATTTACGCTGCTGCAGTCGGGCGGCGCAGGGGTGAGTGGACCGCTGGTGAAAGTGCGGGGCGCGGAAGTGAGCTCGGCGCGCATCGCGCGTGGGTCCGTGGTGCTGGTGACCGATGTGCCGGCGGGGCATGCGTCGATGGAGCTGCTGGGGTCTTTGCGGCGGGCCGGAGCGGCGATGCTGATGGTGCCCTGGGATGAATCGGCAGAGCAGGTGTATACGATGGGCGGCGGGCAGACGCGCGTGCCCATCCGGTTGGCGGATGCGCCGGCCGGCCGCCCTGGCGGATCGTTGGTGGCGCTCAATGCGGCACAGCTCGCGCAGATGCGGGAAGTAGCGGGCGGAACGGTGGTGACGCTGGCGGTGACACCCGCCGCGCTGCAAGCGGAGACACGGCGCACGTACAACGCCATCGGCTATCTGCCAGGAAGCGATCAGGGTGCGGGAACGATCCTGTTGTCGGCGCACCTGGATCATCTGGGTGTGGGACGGGCAGTGAATGGGGATGCGATCTTCAACGGCGCCAACGACGATGCTGCGGGCACCACGGCGGTGATGGAGCTGGCGCATGCGCTGGCGGCAGGGCCCACGCTGCGGCGAAGTGTGTTGTTCGTCTGCTACGGGAGCGAGGAGGCGGGCGAGCTGGGATCGACGTACTTTGGTGAGCACCCGCCGGTGCCGCTGAAGAGCCTGGTGACGAACCTGGAGTTCGAGATGATCGGTAACCAGGACCCGAAGATGCCCAAGGGCGTGCTGCTGCTGACGGGCTGGGAGCGGTCCAATCTCGGGCCGGAGCTGAAGGCGCATGGCGCGCTCCTTGGGCCGGACCCGTATCCGGAGCAGCACTTTTTCGAGCGTAGCGACAACTATGCACTGGCGCTCAAGGGCGTGGTGGCGCACACGGCGGCGGGATGGGGAACGCCGCCGACGTACCACCAACCGAACGACGATCTAGCACATCTTGATGTCCCGTTCATGACGGCAGCGATCCAGTCGCTGGTGGAGCCGGTGCGGTGGCTGGCTTCCAGTGACTTCGTGCCGAAGTGGACTGCGGGCGGGCAACCGGGGAAGGCGAGCGATAGGGAGGAGAGATCAGAGAACAGATAGCAAGTGAGGGAGCAGCGGTGGCCGTTGGGTGCGTTCGCGCGACGTGTTCCGGGCGGCGGTATGCTGACGTGAAGGATGATCCTTGCTGAGACAGAGCGCGTGAAGCGTGACAATGTGGCGTTAGGTTCCGCGCTTCGCAAGGCGCGGGTGCGGCTGATTCCGCTCTTGTCGGTGTGTTACCTGGTGGCGTTCATGGACCGCGCCAACATCAGCTTTGCGGCGGAGACCATGAACCGCGACTTGGGCTTCTCGGCGCGGCAGTATGGGCTGGGCGCGGGGCTTTTCTTCCTGAGCTACGCGCTGTGCGAGATTCCCGCCAACCGGATGTTGCTGCGGATCGGGCCGCGACGGTGGCTGGGCGGCATCATGCTCCTGTGGGGAGTGATCGCGGCGTGCATGCTGTTCGTCCATTCGGCAGCTGGCTTCTATGGCTTTCGGCTGGCACTGGGTGCGGCGGAGGCAGGGTATTTTCCGGGAGCACTGTTCTACCTGTCGCAGTGGTTTCCAAACGCGGAGCGGGCGCGGTCCATCAGCCTGTTCTATGTCGCCTTTCCGCTGAGCAGCACGGTGATGGGCGCGGCAGCCGGCGCGCTGCTGCGGCTGAACGGCGTGGCCGGGCTGCGGGGATGGCAGTGGTTGTTCCTGGTGGAAGCACTGCCGGCCATCGGGCTGAGCTTTGCGGTCTGGGCGCTGCTGCCGGCAGGGCCGGAGGAGGCAAGCTGGCTGAGCGCGGAGGAGCGTGCGGCGTTGACCCGGGCTGTAGCTGGGCAGGCTGCGGACGTGCGCAAGGCCGAGGCAGGCGGCGGTTTGCGGGAGGCACTGCGTAGTGGCCGGGCGTGGACGCTGAGCCTGATGCTCTTCTTTGCGTTGGGCAGCTACTATGCGGTGACGTTTTCACTGCCTGCGGTGCTGGGATTGCTGACCCATCGCAGCGCCGGGCGGACGGGCTGGATGGTGGCACTGTTCGGAGTGGCAGGAGCGGCGGCGATGCTGCTGGTTGCGCGTAGTTCGGATAAGCGGCGGGAGCGGCGCTGGCACATCCTGGTGCCGACGATGCTGATGGTGATTGCACTGGTGACGGTGGGACTGGGGCTGCAGGGTGCGGGGTCGGTGGGCGGAAAGATGGCAGGCGGGATGGCCGTGGCCGGGCTGCTGCTGGCGATCACCAGCTACTACGCGATGCAGGGGCCGCTGATGGGCGTTCCGAACCTGCTCATGCGCGGTGAAGCCGCCGCGGTTGCCATCGCCATGCTGACGATGGGCGGCGTGGCGGGCGGCTTCGTGGGGCCCTACTGGGTGGGCTGGATGCGGGACCGGACGGGCGGCTACGCGGGAGCGATCGGTTGGCTGGCGGTGCCGTGTGCGCTGGCCGTAGCGTGTGTGCTGGTGATGATGCGTGGGGTAGCGGAGCGAGGCGAATGAGCGTGGATGCGGCGGTGGAGTTTGCGCGGAAGAACGGCGCGAGGTTCGTAGAGGAACTGAAGGATCTGTTGCGGATCCCGTCGATCTCGACGGCGCCGGAGCGCGCGCCTGACGTGCGTCGGGCGGCGGAGTTTGTGGCCGAAGGGCTGCGCAAGGCCGGCATGGAACATGTGCGGCTGATCGAGACCTCCAGCGGGGCTGCGGCTGGGAAACCGGCGCGAACGGGCCATCCTTTGGTGTACGCGGACTGGCTTCATGCGGGTGCCGGCAAAAAGACGGTCCTGCTGTATGGGCACTACGACGTGCAGCCCGCGGAGCCGCTGGACGAGTGGAAGTCTCCGCCGTTCGAGCCTGAGGAGCGCGATGGCAATTTGTATGCGCGCGGCGCAGTGGATGACAAGGGCCAGATGTGGATGCATGTCAAGGCGCTGGAAGCGTTGATGAGCGCCGCATCCGCGATTGGTGAGAGAGCCGCGCTGCCGGTGAACGTGAGGGTGATCGTCGAGGGGGAAGAAGAGGTCGGGGGCGAGGGCATCGCGGCGTTTGTGCGCGAGCATGGGGATGTGCTGAAGGCCGATGCCGCGCTGGTTTCGGACACGGAGATGTTCGCGCCGGAGCTGCCTACGCTGTGCGTGGGACTGCGCGGAATGATTTACACGGAGTTGGAGGTGCGGGGCGCCGCGCAGGACCTCCACTCCGGAATGTATGGCGGTGCGGCGCCAAACCCGTTTGTGGCGCTGGCGCAAATCATCGCGAAGCTGAAACGAGAAGACGGCCGCATTGCGATCCCGGGGTTCTACGACGAGATTGAAGAACCAACCAAGGATGAGCTGGAGGCGTGGCGGTCGCTGCCGTTCGACGAGGAGCACTACCGCAAGACCGAGGTGGGATCGCCGGAACTGACGGGCGAGACCATGTTCAGCGTGCTGGAGCGCACGTGGGCGCGGCCGACGATGGACGTGCACGGCATGCCGGGCGGCTTCACGGGTGCGGGTGCAAAGACGGTGATCCCGGCCAGGGCGCTGGCGAAGATCAGCTTCCGGCTGGTGCCGAATATGAGAGCCGAGGCGACGTTCGCGAAGTACAAGGCCTTCGTGGAGGAGGCTTGCCCGCGCGGCGTGACCTGCGAGGTGCGGCTGATCCATAGTGGAGAGCCCATTGTGGTGAGTACCGACAACGATTATGTGCGTGCGGCGGCGGCGGCCATGAAAGACGTGTGGGGCAAGGACACGGTGTATGTTCGCGGCGGCGGGTCGATTCCGATCGTGGGCGACTTCGTGCGCGAGCTTGGTGTGCCGACGGTGCTGATGGGCTTCGGGCTGCCGGATGACAACCTCCATGCGCCCAATGAGAAATTCCACATCGCGAACTTTCACCGCGGGATCGAATCGATCGTGCGATTCCTGGAACGCGTTGGTTCACTGGCATAGCTGAGTTTCGACGGAGCAGGTGACCATCCAGCTATGAGCGATGAGCTTCCCAGCAATGAGCAAAAGCTTCCGGTGCATGGCTTTGTGCTGGCCGGAGGGAAGAGTTCGCGCATGGGGCGGGACAAGGCGCTGCTGCCGTTTCGTGGGCGGCCGATGGTGCAGATCGCGGTGGAGAAGCTGCGCGGTTTTTGCAGCGCGGTGTCGATATCGGGGAACCGCGAGGACCTGAGTGGGTTTGCGCCGGTGGTGCGGGAGACACGTCGAGACTGCGGACCGGTGGCAGGGATCGAGGCGGGGTTGCGGGTATGTACGCAACCGTGGGCGATGTTCGTGCCGGTGGATGTGCCGATGGTCCCGGGAGATTTGCTGCGACGATGGACGAAGGCGGTGGTCAAACAAGACGCAATCGGGTGCGGAGTAAGTTTCCTCTTCGCAGATGGGAGGGAGCAGCCGAGTTTCTGCGTGATGAGAGCGGAGCATTTGGCGCACGTTGGCCAAGCAGTTGAGGACGGCGAACGCAGGTTGCGCAATTTGCTTTGGATTCTCGAGGCTGCCGACCCGGCGCGATGGCTCTGGGTATGCGAAGTGGAGACTATCGCAGTCTCGATGCTCCATGCTGAATACCCCAGCCTGCAAGTTCACAACTGGTTCACAAACATAAACACGGAACAGGAACTCCTGGATGCTGAGACAGCACTGGGTCCTCGATGAAGATACTTGTCTGATCCGGGACGATGACTTCCTGAGAGGGTGGAATGACATACTAGGTCCGAGGACTTAGTTCGCATGGCTGAACAGGACGAGCCGAAGCTGCCGCACGTGCCGCACCATCATGCGGCGGATGAGCCGCTCGAAGCGGAGCTTTCGCCGGATGTGGTGGAGGTCGTCAGCGGATTCATGCACCAGTCGGCGGCGGCCAACGAGGCCGAGGCGGAGTCGGTTGCGGATGAGTCGGAGTTTGGGGGAAGCCTGGGGCTTGCGGGGGCGAGCTTTGCGTCTGCCTCGAACACAGCCCCATATATCGCGTTTGAAGGGGTATCCAAGTCGTTTGGAGACTTTGTGGTGCTGCAGGATGTGAGCTTCTTCGTGCTGCCGGGCGAGACGTTGTGCATCCTGGGCCGCAGCGGCGTCGGCAAGAGCGTGAGCCTGCAGATCCTGATGGGCTTTCTGAAACCGGATAGCGGGACGGTGCTGGTGGCGGGGCAGAGCATCGCGGGCTTCAGCGAACGCGAGATGCAGGAGGTACGGCGCAAGGTCACGATGGTGTTTCAGAACGGCGCGCTGTTCGACTCGATCACGGTGGGGGAGAACGTGGCGTTTCCTTTGCGCGAGCGTAACGCGATGCCCGAAGACGAGATGATGCAGGTGGTAAGGGGCCTGCTGGAGATGGTGGGTGTAGCCGGGATGGACAACCTGCTGCCCAGCGATCTTTCCACAGGGATGAAGCGCAGCGTGGCCATTGCGCGGGCGCTGGCGGCGCAACCGGCAGCGGTGCTGTACGACGAGCCGACCACGATGGTGGATCCGCTGATGGCGCACCTGCTGGGGGATCTGATCGAGCGGCTGAAACAACAGCTGCATCTGACCAGCATCGTGGTGACGCACGACATGCGCTTTGCGGAGAAGCTGGCCGACCGCGTGGTGTTTTTGCACGAGGGCAAGGCGCGCTTCTTCGGTACGATGCAGGAGATGCGCGCGAGCCGGGATCCGGTCCTGAACGAGTTTCTGGCGCTGGACGAACTGGTGTTGCCAGCGTAAAAAGGAAACAGACCAAGATTCCTGATTGCTGCTTGACACTTTCTGTGCAGGCCGTATGGACGAAAGCCGTACCCCACCCGAGCAGGCGGCTAGTAGCTTCGTCACTGGAAACACTAGCATTGCGAGAAAGTAACCGCAGCTTTTGAACCTCATCGGTGTTTCAGGAGAGGTATCCGGTTAATGAGCACGATGACGCCCGATTCTCTGCAACAGGTGGTTGTGTCCACAGGACGTTCGCGGACCGCGTCAGCAGACCGCACGCAAGGCCGGTCGGAGCCGATTGCGCACCATGTGATGTGGGCCGGGCTGGACTTCCTGACTGCAGTGGCGGGCGGCATTATTGCCTATCGCATCCGCGCGCAAGGCGATGGGCCGGCTGCAGTCCATGGCCTGCAGCACTTCATGCCTTTGCCCCCGCTGGCAGCGGTGCTGTTCCTGATGGCGTTTGGCGCTTACCTCGTGTTCTTTTCCCGGATGTATGGTCTGTACCGGCATGAGCTGGGCCACAGCGGTCTGCATGAACAACGCATGACGATTCAGGCCACCCTGACCTCAGGGCTGCTGCTGTGCGGAACGCTGTATCTGACCCATGGCTATGCGGTGTCCCGCGTCGCGGTGGGGCTGATGATCGGCATCAGCCTGCCCATGCTGATGGTGCGGCGCTTTGCATGGCGCAAAATCCTGCAGCGGCGCTACCTTGAAGGACACGAGACACGGAACGTCCTGATCGTGGGGCAGGGCCGGGTTGCGCATGCACTGCGCAATCACCTGGAGTCCCTGCGGCACATGGGTTTCCGCTTCATGGGCTTCGTTTCCCTGGAAGCGCTTGGGGCAGACGCTGCCGCGGTGGACGTTATCGGGGACACCCGGAATTGCGTTGCGCTGGCACGATCGCTGTTTGTGGATGAGATCTACTTTTCCACTCCGGCCGACAAGGAAACGGTGCTGGGCGTGGTGGAAGAGGCACGGGCGGTCGGCATTGAGGTGCGCGTGGTGCCCGACCTGTATGACGGCCTGGCGTGGAATGCGAAGGTGGAGTACCTTGGGCAGTTTCCCACGATTCCGCTGCATAGAAGAGATTTTCCGCGCAGTGCTTTTCTGGTGAAGCGCGCGCTGGACATTGTGCTGGCTTCGCTGCTTCTGCTGCTGCTTTCTCCGGTCATGCTGGCGATCGCCGTCTGGGTGCGGACCGATTCAAAGGGCCCGTTCTTCTACCGGGCGCAACGGGTGGGCCGCAAGGGACGCCTGTTCGACTGCTACAAGTTCCGCACGATGGTGGCGGACGCGGACCAGCGCAAGGGCGAAGTGGAACACATGAATGAGCGCAACGGCATCCTGTTCAAGATCAGCAACGACCCGCGCGTGACCAAGGTGGGCGCCCTGCTGCGGAAGTATTCGCTGGATGAGCTGCCGCAGCTATGGAACGTGCTCAAAGGCGACATGAGCCTTGTGGGCCCGCGTCCCCCGATCGCGGCCGAGGTGCAGCAGTACGAAGTGGCGCACCTGAAGCGGCTGGATGTGCTGCCGGGGATGACGGGACTGTGGCAGGTGGAGGCGCGGCAAGACCCTTCGTTCGACAGCTATATCTCGCTCGACACCGCGTATGTCGAGAACTGGAACCTGATGCTGGATTTGAAGATTCTGGCGCGCACCGTGAGCGTGGTGCTGGGCGGGACGGGAAGCTAGCTGGACGAGAGACGAGAGACGAGAGACGAGAGACGAGAGACGAGAGACGAGAGACGAGAGACGAAGGTTCGGGCAGCCATGAAGATGGTTGCCTGTTTTTTACAGGGGGAGCGGGCGTGGCCCTCGGCCTCGTGCGGCCCCTTAGGAGTGGCGCGGTAAACTTGCAGTGTGCGGATTGCTTTAGCGCAGGTGAACCAGACGGTCGGGGACTTCTTAGGCAATCTGGAGAAGATTCGGACATATACCGAGCGCGCACTGGAGCACGGCGCAGATCTGGTCATATTCCCGGAGCTTTCGATCTGCGGCTACTGGCCGGCTGACCTGCTGGAGAAGGACTCTTTCCTGCGCCGGGCCGAGGAGTGCCTGCAGCAGATAGCGGAGTGGACGCGCGGCGCGCGACAGCCGGCGATCCTGTGCGGCCTGCCGGTGCATGCAAACCCTGCCGGCCAGGAGCGCGAAGGGAAACGTGTGTGCAATGTGGCCGTGCTGCTCCAGGATGGCGAGGTCAAGCTGCGGCAGGGCAAGATGCTGCTGCCGTTCTATGACGTGTTCGACGAGCAGCGCTACTTCGAGCCCGCGGCGCAGCAGCGCTTGACGGTGGTGAAGGGCCGGGCGGCTGCCGTCACGGTTTGCGAAGACGCGTGGAACGACAAGATGTTCTGGCCGCGGCGCAACTACCCTGTGGATCCGATCGAGGAGCTGATGAAGCAGTGGGGCGCTTTGCCGCAGCCGCTCGGCGGACCTCGGCTGATCCTGAACATCTCGGCGTCTCCCTACTGGCACGGCAAGCCGGAGACGCGGCGGCGGATGATTGGCGCGCTGGCGAAGCGGCATCGCGCGACGGTCGTGATGGTGAACCTGGTGGGCGCAAACGACAGCCTGATCTTCGACGGAGATTCGTTTGCGATGAACGAACGCGGCGAGGTGGTGGCGCAGTGCCGCTCGTTTGCCGAGGACCTGCAGGTCTTCGATTCGGAGCAGCCGGAGCCGGTGACGCGAACGCACGTGGGCGAGGACAGGACGGCCCCAGCGGTGGAAGCAATGAGCCTGGCCGAGTGCGAGCGGACCTGGAATGCGCTCGTGCTGGGGACACGCGATTACCTGCGCAAATGCGGTTTTCGCAAAGCCCTGGTAGGCCTGAGCGGGGGCATCGATTCAGCGCTGGTGGCGGCGATCGCGGTGGAGGCGCTGGGCGCGGAGAACGTGCACGGCATCGGCATGCCGAGCGAGTTCTCGTCAACGGGTTCGGTGAGCGACGCGGAGACGCTGGCGAAGAACCTCGGTATGGAGTTTTCCATTGTGCCCGTGAAGGCGATGTACGCGGCTGCAGAGGCAGCGCTGCAACCTGTGTTCGCGCGGGCGGCTGGAGGCGCTGCGTTCGGCCTGGCGGAAGAGAATCTGCAGCCGCGGCTGCGCGCGAACATCCTGATGGCGCTGAGCAATAAGACGGGCGCGCTGGTGCTGACGACAGGCAACAAGAGCGAGATGGCGTGCGGCTACTGCACGCTTTATGGCGACATGGCGGGCGCGCTGGCGGTGATTGCGGACCTTTACAAGACCGAGGTTTATGCGCTGAGCCGGTATGCGAACCGCGTGCGCGAGGTGATTCCCCTGGACACGCTGACGAAGCCGCCCAGCGCGGAGCTGCGGCCGGGACAGAAGGACACGGACTCGCTGCCGCCGTACGAGGTGCTCGACCCTATTCTGCGGGCGTACATCGAAGACTATGCCGCGGCCGAAGAAATCGTGCGGGATCAGAAGGTAGATCTCACGCTGGTGAAGCAGGTGCTGCGCCTGGTGGAGATTGCGGAGTACAAGCGGCAACAGGCTGCGCCGGTGCTGAAGGTGAGTAAAAAGGCTTTCGGGATGGGAAGACGGTTTCCTATCGCGGCAAAACGGGAAGTGTAGCGACAACGGGCTCGCGCGAAACGAGAGACCGGAAGAAGAGTGGAACGGGAGAAACGATCTTGAAGAAGTTTGCTTTTATATGGGGGGCTGCGGCTGCCTGGAGTCTGGGAGCTGCACTGATGGCAGCGGCGCAACAGGCGCTGCCGGTATCGCCTGGAGCGGGCGTACAGCCTGCGGCACCTGCAACGGCGCGGACTGCGCCAATCCTGCAGCCCAATGGGGCGGCGACGAAGAGCGCTGCCCAGACCGGCACACAAACCAATGGGCCCGGAGAGCCGTTCCCGGCGCCGAATTTGAAAAACTTCAGCGCGACTTCTCCTACCACGGAGGAGGTGAATGCCTTCCTGAAGGCTCTTTGGGGATATGAGCCGAACCGCATCTGGCGAGTGATGGCCATTGAGAAGACGCAGGCTCCCGGTGTCAGCAAGGTAGTGGTGGCGGTCGCGGATAAGACGCAGCCTGGCAAGAGCGCGTCTACGGTGTTCTTTACGACGCCGGACGGGCAGCATGCCATTGCCGAGAACGTGATCGCCTTTGGCGCGAAGCCGTTTGCGGCAAACCGTGGGGTGCTGCAGGCGCAGGCCGATGGCCCGGCGCGGGGCGCGAGCGGCAAGGAGCTGCTGCTGGTGGAGTTTGCCGACCTGCAGTGCTCCCATTGCAAGGAAGCGCAGGCCACAATGGATCACTTGGCGCAGGACTTTCCGCAGGCGCGCGTGGTGTTTGAGAATTTTCCGCTACAGGAGATTCATCCGTTCGCGATGCGGGCAGCGGAAGAGGGTGAGTGCGTGCGCCGCAGCAAGGGCGACGCGGCTTTCTTTACGTATGCAGAGGCGGTCTATGCCACACAGGACGGGCTGACGCCCGCAGGCGCGGCGGCCACGCTCAGTGCGGCGGTGAGCAGGGCGGGTGCGGATCCCAACGCGGTCGCAACCTGTGCAGCGACGCCGGCGGTACGGGAGGCGATTGCCGCGCAAGTCAAGCTGGGGACCAGCCTGGGGGTGGACCAGACACCGATGCTGGCCATCAACGGGCACCTGATGCCGCTGGGCTCACTGCCGTACGAGGTGCTGAAGCGCATGATTGCGTTCCAGGCCGGTCAGGATGGGCTGACGGTGCAGGTGCAGCCCACGTTGACGACCCTGAAATAGGGGATCTCCGGGGTCGGCGAGAGCTGCGGCTCCGAAGGGAACTGGGCGGGTGCAGGCCTTACCAGCTGTGAGCTGTGGCTTAGCCAGCTATGAGCTTTTCCTGCTGTAGCGGCTACCCTGAGTGTGCAGTGGCAGCCCCCAGCGAATTCCTCCGCTTCGCTGCGGAATAACAACACAAGAGCGTGCGCGAGCCTCTACACCTGCGCGAGGGCGGCTCTATGTTTCGGGGTAGAGAAGCTCGGTGAAGCGGGGATCGTCGGCGACGTTCTGGAAGTCGGAGTCGCCACGCGCCTGGAAGCGGTTCTGCGGATTGAGGCGGATGGCTTCGCGCAGGTGCTCGATGCAGTCCAGGGCGTTGTCGGTCATACTGCCGAGCAGGGCGAGGCCGTAGAAGGCATAATCCGCGTCGCCGTTGTCGGCGAGGATCTGCTCGAAATGCTCCCGCGCGTCCTCGTAGTGGCCGTTGTTCAGCAGGGAAATGGCATAGTCGTAGCGTTCCTCGTGGCTCTCAAAGGTGGTTGTGCCTTTGTTGATGTGGCTGACGCAGGAGGAAATATACATGCGGATGCTGTTGCCCAGCTCGGGCGGGGCGACGGCTAGCATTTCATTGAAAGCGGCATGCGCCTTTTCGTACTTGCCGGCATGCACGAGCTTGACGGCGCTCTCGTAGAGAGAAAGAGTCTTGTTGCGTGCCGCCGTGTCCGCGGCGGCAGTGCTGCCGGCCAGCGTGCGCGGAGAACGCCGAGGAGCGGGCGCGGAAGTGGGCTTGCTGTCAACGGTGTTGGGACTGGTTTTCGCCATGAAATGTACCCGCCACGCGGCGCTGAGGATGAGTTGCTCGGAGTAGCGAGGAACGCCGTGGGTCTTGCTTCGGTTTTATACGGGGGGAGCAGGGGTGCGGTCAACTCTCTTAGGCGTGACACATAAGGCGGCGAAGAGTTGGCGCGTAAAGATGTTCGTTGCAGCGAGTTCAGGTGGATGGAGGGATGGCCCCCGTCCGTGCATACAGCACTGGGTTCAGGGCAGGATCGTTGTACATCTTGAGCTGGCGATAGAGCTTGAAGCGGCGGCGGCCGGCAAGAACGTCCTGCCAGAGGACGTGCAGGCAGCCTTCCAGATCGTGACGCTGTTCGATGAGTATAGCCAGACGCTCGCGGTTGCGCCGGTGATGGCCTTCGCCGGCATCGGGACGGCGGGCTTCTTCCTCGGTGTGGAAGAGCTTGAGCGCCAGGATGGACAGCCGGTCAATGATGAGGCCGGGAGTTTCGGAGTTCAGGGGCAGATCCTCGGCCAGCGGTGGAATGAAGGCGAGAAGGGCCTGGTCGATGCGCTCGGTCAGGTCGTTGCGACGCTGGTTGAGCTTGTCGATGGCGCGCTTGACGGCGGCGATGGCCTGGTCGGCAGCGAGCGGATCGCGAGCCGCGTCCTCGCGGTGCCAAAGATCGAAGTTGGCGCGGTGCTGCTCAAGGATGAGTTTGTCGAAGGAGTCGCGAATGTCAGGCGCCTGCAGGGAGGAGTTGTGCCAATGCTCGTTGGCACGATCGTGCAGGTCGAGAAGATGCGCTGCATTCAGCATGGGCTGCACTCGATGGTACCCGGGTGATGGAAAGATGTCGCGTAAGACGGCAACAGCCAGGCTGCCGGCGAGGGCTGATATCGTCGAAGCGTCTGCTGAATCGGTTCTGGGATGGGATGGGCGCACATGGTGTCGGAGACGCACGCGATTCTTGAGCTGTTGGAAAGCGGCTTCAGCCGCTTGAAGGTGCTGGTCATCGGCGACCTGATGCTGGACCGGTACATTCACGGGGACGCGGAACGGCTTTCGCCGGAGAGCCCGGTGCCGGTGCTGCGGCATGTGCAGCGCTATGAGCGGCCGGGCGGGGCGGCGAACGTGGCCATGAACTTGCGTGGGCTGGGCTGCGAGGCGGTGCTGGCCGGGTTCTGGGGTGCGGACAGCGAGGCCGCGGAGTTGGGCCGGCTGCTGGAGGCCGGTGGCGTGGACACGGTGGGGGTCGTCACCTCGGCGCTGCCGACAACCTCGAAGACGCGCATCCTGGCGAGGGCGCAGCAGATGCTGCGGCTGGACATCGAGACCCGCGAGGAGCACAGCGCGGACGACGTGCAGCGGCTGACCTCGCGTTGCGTGGAGCTGGTGCGCAAGGTGCATGCGATCGTCCTTTCGGACTATGCCAAGGGCGTGCTGACGCGCGACCTGTGCCATGCAGTGATCCGGGAAGCGCGGTCCGCGAGCGTGATGGTGCTGGCCGATCCCAAGACGCGCGACCTGAGCAAATTTTCGGGGGTGGCGACGGTGTGTCCGAATCTCGGGGAGCTGTCGCTGGCGACTGGCGTGCCGGCACATCAGACGGAGGAGATGTTCGCGGCGGCGCGGGCACAGATGCGGGAGCATGAGATCGGCTTCCTCACCGTGACGCGCAGCGAGAAAGGCATTACGGTGCTGGAGCCGGAGCGCACGCTGCACTTCGCGGCGCGGGCGCGCGAAGTATTCGACGTGTCGGGCGCAGGCGATACCGTGATCGCGACTTTGGCAGCGGGGATGGCGGGCGGCCTGCCGGTAGGGGCGGCGGTGGAGCTCGCCAATCTGGCGGCGGGGATCGTGGTGGGCAAAAGCGGCACCGCGCCGATCACGCGGCATGAGCTGATGGCGGAGCTGACGCCTTCCAGCGGCATCGCCAGCGTAGAGAAGGTGCTGAGCGAAGAGCGCCTGCTCCAGCGCGTGGCGGAGTGGCGAGCTGGCGGCGAGCGCATCGTGTTCACCAACGGGTGCTTCGACCTGCTGCACGTGGGCCATGTGACGCTGCTGGAGCAGTGCAAGCGGTTCGGGTCGAAGCTGGTGCTGGCGCTGAATACGGACAACTCCATCGCGCGGCTGAAGGGACCATCGCGCCCGGTGGTGGGCGAGGGCGAGCGGGCGCGGGTGATGGCGGCGCTGGCGGCCGTGGACGCGGTGGTGCTGTTCGAGGAGGACACGCCACTGCGGCTGATCCGGGCAGTGAAGCCGGACGTGCTGGTGAAGGGCGGAGACTACACGGTGGAGGCGGTGGTGGGGCACGAGGATGTGCTCGCCGGCGGGGGGCGGGTGGAGATCGTGCCGACGGTGGAGGGGTTTTCGACGACCAACATTGTGCGGAAACTGGCAGGGGAATGACGGATGAGAGAACGGGACGAGCGGTGAGAGGCGAGGGAACTGAAGTAAGGGAATAGAAGACGTACAGCGTAGAACGTGGAACGGAAAGGGAGCGACGTGGACGCGGAACGACAGACGAAGCCGGGCCTGCTTTGCATCAGCACGTACGAAAAAGGGCAGGCCTTCCTGCGCGAAGCCGCGCGGCTGGGCTGCGACGTGAAGCTGCTGACCGTGCACAAGCTGGCGAACGGGGACTGGCCCAGGGACGTGCTGGGCGGCTTCGAGACGATGGCGGAGGAGCTTCGGCCGGACCAGGTGCTGCCACACGTGGAGCGTATGGCCAGGCACTGGCGCTTCGAGCGCGTGGTGGCGCTGGACGAGTTCGACCTGGACACCGCGGCGCTCCTTCGCGAGCAGTTCCGGCTGCCGGGTATGGGGCAGACCGCGACACGGTTCTTCCGCGACAAGCTGGCCATGCGGATGGGGGCGGAGGCGGGCGGGGTGGCGGTGCCGGAGTTCTCCGGCGTGGTGAACCACGATGCGCTGTGGCGGTTCCTGAGTGAGGGGCGCGGACCGTGGATGCTGAAACCGCGCTGGAGCGCTTCGGCGATCGGCATCAAGCGGTTCGAGCAGGCGAACGATGTGTGGCCGCTGCTGGAGCAGTTGGGAGACGCCGCGGGGAACTTCCTGGTGGAGCGTTTTGTGCCGGGCGAGATTTACCACGTGGAAGGCATCACCTTCGAAGGCGAACTGCTGTTCGAGGTGGTGCACAAGTATGCGCAGCCGCCGTTTGAAACGATGCACCGGGGCGGTGTGTTCTCGACGCGGACGCTGCCGCGCGATGGGGACGAGGCTCGCGAGGTGCGCGCGCTGCACGGAAAGCTGCTGCGGGCACTGAGAATGCACAGCGGCGTGACACATACGGAGTTCATCCGTGCCAAGGAGGATGGGAGATTCCTGTTCCTGGAGACGGCTGCAAGGGTGGGCGGGGCGTATATCGCGGAGGTGACCGAGGCCGGCAACGGTGTGAACCCATGGGTGGAGTGGGCGCGGATGGAGGTGTGCGCGCTGCGGGGCGAGCGTTACCAGTTGCCGCCTCTTACCCCGGTGTACTCCGGCAGCGCCATCTGCCTGGCGCGGCAGGAATGGCCGGATACCTCGGGCTACACGGACCCGGAGATTGTCTACCGGCTGCGCAAGAGCCATCACGCCGGGCTGATCGTGCGATCGGAGCGTCCGGACCGCGTGGAGGGTCTGCTGAGCGAGTACATGCGGCGCTTTGGAGAGGATTTTTATGCAAGGCTGGATGCGCCGGAAAAGCCTACGTCCTAGCCACCTTCCGCCGCTGCCTGCATCATCTTTCGACGCGGGGGCCGTGCTGTGACTCAACCAGTGAAATGCGAATGGCACAAAGGATGTAGGCCGGCAGGGCACCACACCTCTGCATCTGCCCTGGAGTCTCCTTGCGCCTCTTGCTCATCGCCCTTGTCGCCGCACTGCTCTCAGCCAGCTCCGCCGCTCATGCGGATACGATCATCAGCTACCAGGGCACGAATTACACCCAGGTATCCGGCGCATCAAGACTTCAGAATCGGTCAGCGGAACCTTCACGATTTCCCGTACTCTGGCGCCGAATCTGAGTGGAAATACGCAAGTCTTTCCGGTGGCTTACTCCTTCACAGATGGAGTGAACCAGTACACGCTCGGCGCACCGTTAAACCAGGGTTCATCTACCCATACACGGACGCGAACGGCAATCTGGTGAGCTTCTACTCTGAACTCACTCTGTTCGTGCCGACTAGTACGCCGGTGTACCACGCCGACTACCTGAATATTCAGTACGGCCCCGCTTTCTTCCTGGAAAACGGGACATTCTTTTTTGCTACTAACGGCCAAGCGTCAAGTAATACCGATGGAAAGCTGACGGTCACAACGACCACCGCCGCTACCCCTGAGCCTTCCAGCATCGCCCTGCTGGGCACCGGTATGCTTGGCCTGGTTGGCGTGGTCCGCAGGCGATTTGCGTAAACCTGCATTTGCCTCCAGGCCCCGGCTTCGGCCGGGCTTGATGCTGTGGTTCCAACAAGCTCTGCCGGGCTTAGGACGGCATGGGCAAGCAGCTGCATAGTTTTCAGCCTGCGTGCCATGGGTGGGCAAAAAGGCCTATGCCGCTCTGCTGCGGCAGGGCGACCGCGTCCAGGACAGAACAGTGAGGAAGCTGTGATAGGAAATGGTGAGCGGGCTGGGGCTCGAACCCAGGACCAGCGCCTTAAAAGGGCGATGCTCTACCAACTGAGCTACCCGCTCGGCCCTTGGCTAAGGTAGCACAGCGAACGCGCTGGAAGGGTTGCGGCAGCAAGCCGCTACCGTAAGGTGCAGAGCCTATGCCCTGTCCCCGCGAACAACCTGCGGAAAGCGGAACCGCCCAACGCAAGCAGAAAGTGTGCCACGAAAGCAGCATGAGTTTCGCCGCGAGGCGAAGGGCTTTGCATTGACTTGCCATGAACAGGCCATTAGCCTCAGACTACAACGGACCAGCAGAAAGATTTTCGGGCTCACCTGAGGGTGCACGGCAGAGTTGCGGCTTTTTGACGCGTGAGGGCTAGATGGACGGACAAAGTCGGGAGGAGCTCGAAGATTTGCAAACGGCGGATGCGCCGGAAGATGTTGCAGTTCTGTACTCCTGGGCCAATCTGAAGGGCATCAAGTACCGGGACTTTTCTGCGTCGCGCCGCGAGTATCGGGCGCAGCTTCGACATCGCGCCGCGGAGGCGCAGCGAGAGGTCGAACTGAAGGCCAAAGCGGAAGCGGAAGCGGCGGCGGCGATCACGGAACGGGCTGCGCGGGAAGCGGAAGAAGCCGCGCGCTTTCACGAGGCGGAGTCGCGACGAGCCTCGCAGGAACGCAGGGTGCAGGAATCGGCGGTACAAGGGGTGGCGCGCGACCACGCTATGCGGCATGCGGCCGAGCTGAACCGGCAGGCGGCCGCGGAGCGGGTGGAAGCGGCGCGTCGCGCCGAGGCCGTGGCGGCTGCAGAGGCGGCGGCGCGGAGAGAAGCGCGCGAGCTGGCCGAGGCACAGGCTTCGGCGCAGCGGCAGGCAGCGCGCTACGCGGAGTCCGAGCACCTCCGCCGGAGCCTGGCCGCCGGACAGTCTGAGAGCTTCCTTCCCGGCCCGCTTTTTGATCCCTACGAGGAGGGGCAGCCGGTGGACATCCCCGGGCGCAGCTTCCCCAGGCCTGCGGCGCCGCGGGAGGAGCTTGGGCCGACGAGAATGCCTCGGTCTCGCGACCCGCTCTCGATTCTGCCCGACTCTCCGCGTTCCTCTGCGGGGCAGGAGACGTGGGCAGAGGAGAGCCACCAGCGGCTGTATCGCGGGCCGGGCGCCGCAAGCGAAGTGGACCCGGTGTTGGACTCGGATATTGTGGCGCGTGCTCCGGCTCGGTACTCCTATGAGCCGAACTCGCAGGAGCGCGTGGCTGCGGTTGATCAGTATGCGCAGTATGCACCGTACGCGGATTCGGCTCAGCGGGATGACGCGCCCACTGCCGCGTCGCGCAGCCGGTACGAGGAAGCCGCGGCGGAAGCTGCCCGGCGCAGCGCGGAAGTGACTCGCCGGCCGCGTGGATTCCAGCCGGACGAGGCGAGCGGCCTGTATCGGGTCCCGGGTGGAGAAGAACGGGGAACGGCCACACCGGCATGGCTGCATGGACAGACGGAAGAACGGGACGCGGCCGAGTCGCGCCTGCGCATTCCGGCGTCAGGGCTGCCGCCCGACACGCTGCAGGAATCGCGGGAGCGGGTGGCATCGCGCTGGTATGCGCTCAAGGGAAGATTCTACGGTGAAACGCCGCCAGCAGAGGCTCAGGAGGAGCCGTCCAGCGATGGGGCGGCGCCGCTGGTAGAGGTATTTTCGCTGGCTGGCGGAGTGGGCAAGACCAGCATGGTGGCCACGCTGGGACGGGCACTTTCCGCAAGCGGGGAATCCGTGCTGCTGGCCGATACAACCTCCCAAGGACTGCTGCCGTTCTACTTCGGAGCCAGTGAACTGAAGCCGGGCGTGGTGCGGCGTTTTTCACCGCCGCCGGGGAGCCTCGACGCACCTATCGCTCTGGTGAGCTATGAGACTGCCGGCAAGGAAGCCGATGCGCCGGACGAGTGGCTGGCCGAAGAGTTGATGGCGGCGAGCCGGGGAATGCAGCGGGTGCTGCTGGACATGTCACCGGCCTCCGGGTGGGTACTGCGCAGGCTGGCGCGGTTGAACTCGCAGGTGATCGTGCCGGTGTCGCCGGACATGAATTCAGTGATCAGCCTGGGGCCGGTGGAGAAGTTCTTCGCCGGGATGTTCGACGGCGGGGGCCGGCCGTTGCTGCCGTATTATCTGCTGAATGGATTCGACGCCACGCTGCCGCTGCACCTGGATGTGCGCGAGGTGATGCGGCAACAGCTTGGGGACCGCCTGCTGCCATTCGTGATCCGGCGCTCGCCGTCGATCTCGGAAGCGCTGGCGGAGGGGATGACGGTGATCGACTATGCGCCAGACTCCGCGGCCGCGGCCGACTACATGAATCTCGCGGCGTGGCTGCGTATGGAATCAGCGGCAGCGGTGAGCGGCTCAAAAAACAGCCGATGGAGTGAACGATGACGAGGTCTCCACTCTGGAGAGAGTTCGAAAGCGGTGAGAACTTCTTTTCAAGACTGCTCCGCGTCCTGATTATCGGAGGCGGTCTGGTGTTTCTGATCCTGGCCGGGATTCTGGAGCTGACCTGGCCGCAGCAGGCCGTGCTGGGCCTGCTGCTGGTGTTCATCGCGATCTGGATCGACCGCAGCTCGACCTCGTATCTGGTGACGCTGACGCTGATGCTCTTGTCGTGCTTTTCCACGTTTCGCTACGGCTTCTGGAGATTCGCGACGGTGGTGAAGTTCTTCGCGGACCCGGGCACGGCCTGGACCAAGCTGGACGCGTTCTTCATCTGGCTGCTGGTGCTGGCGGAAACCTATGCGTTCGCTATTCTTTACCTGGGCTTTCTGCAGACGTTGTGGCCGCTGCGGCGCACCCCGGTGCCGCTGTCCGAGGACACGGATACCTGGCCGGAAGTCGACCTGCTCATCCCGACCTATAACGAGCCGCTGAGCGTGGTGAAGTACACGGCCCTGGCAGCGATGAATATAGACTGGCCGGCTGACAAGCTGAATGTGTACATCCTGGACGACGGCAAGCGGGAAGAGTTCCGCGCATTTGCGGAAGAGGCGGGCATTGGCTACATGACGCGGGACAGCAACGCGTTTGCCAAGGCGGGCAACATCAACGAAGCGCTGGCCCGGCTGGACGCGCCGTTCGTGGCGATCTTTGATTCAGATCATGTGCCGACGCGCAGCTTCCTGCAGCTGACCATGGGCTGGTTCGAGCGCGACAAGAAGCTGGGCATTCTGCAGACGCCGCATCACTTCTATTCGCCCGATCCGTTTGAACGCAACCTCGGCCAGTTCCGGATCATTCCGAACGAGGGCGAGCTGTTTTACGGCGTAGTGCAGGACGGCAACGACTTCTGGAACGCGACGTTCTTCTGCGGATCGTGCGCGGTCATGCGGCGCGCGGCGTTGAACACGGTGGGCGGCATCGCGGTGGAGACGGTGACCGAGGATGCGCACACCTCCTTGCGCATGCAGATGCGCGGCTGGAACACGGCGTATATCAACATTCCGCAGGCGGCGGGGTTGGCGACAGAGCGCCTGAGCGGGCATGTGAAACAGCGCATTCGCTGGGCGCGCGGCATGATCCAGATCCTGCGGATCGACAACCCCCTTTTCGGGGCCGGTCTTTCGCCGGCGCAGCGGCTTTGCTACTTCAACGCGATGACGCACTTCCTGTACGCGCTGCCGCGGCTGATCTTCCTGACAGCGCCCCTGATCTACCTGATCCTCGGACACACCAACGTGCCGGGCTACTGGGCGGCGATCTTCGCGTATGCGTTCCCGCACCTGGTGCTTTCGAACATCACCAACTCGCGCATCCAGGGACAGCATCGGCACTCGTTCTGGAACGAAATCTATGAGACGGTGCTGGCTCCGTATATCTTCCTTCCCACGATGCTGGCGCTGGTGAATCCCAAGCTGGGCAGCTTCAACGTGACGGCCAAGGGCGGGGTGGTAAGCCGGAGCTTCTTCGACACGCGCATCGCGCAGCCCTTTCTGCTGCTGCTGGCCCTGAACTTGCTCGGGATGCTTTGTGCGATCCCGCGCTACTTCCAGGTGCCGTTCGCGCACTCCGGGCTTTGGCTGGTGGACTTCTTCCTGAATATCCCGGCGGAAATGTACGACGGCACGCACCCCGGCACGATCGCCATGAACCTGCTGTGGACG
Source organism: uncultured Acidobacteriaceae bacterium (assembly GCA_964246235.1). GTDB lineage: Bacteria > Acidobacteriota > Terriglobia > Terriglobales > Acidobacteriaceae > Granulicella. The sequence goes on along the minus strand of CAXTPR010000004.1, from coordinate 74,226 downwards.
GTTTTCAATGTGGTGATCCTGGGCGTGGCCACCGCGGTGGCGTGGGAAAGCCAGCAGCGCCGGCTGACGGTGCGCGTGGCGATGTCGGTTCCCGTCGGTGTGGTTTTTGCGGACGGAACAGCGGCGCATGGCGTGACGACGGACCTTTCCTCCGGGGGCGCGATGATGCAGCTGGAAGAGCAGTTGACGGCACCGCTTGGCGAACCCGTTCGCTTGGTCTTTCCTGTGCTGGACGGCGACGCGACGTTGCCGGCCACGGTGGTGGGCAGCGATGGATTCACGCTGCGTACCCAGTTCGATCCCCTGACGATTCAAGAAGAAGAGGCTTTGACGATGGTGCTCTACTCGCGCGCGGATACGTGGTTGGGCTGGGGTGAGTCCCGAGAAGTGGACCGGCCGCTGCTCAGCATGTGGCGCATCATGCAACTTGCGGCTTTCGGCCTGCGGCGGACCTTCCGCGGCCTGACCCGCCGCCGTGGATCGAAGCGCAGCGTGGCGGCGAGTACGGTTTCCCTGCTGACGCTGGCGGCGGTGCTGGGCGGCATGGCGGCCACGCCGCAGGTGCGTGCGCAGAGAACGACGACTGCTCCGCTGCCGCAGGGCGGACAGCCGATCAATCCCAGTACGGGACCTTCCGGCACGCCGACGGCCTTCGGAGGCGTCGTGCAGGGCAGCGGAGGGCTGGATGCGGCGCGCATGGCGCGGCCCGCGGCGCCGGGAACCTTCGACAACCTGTTCCGGCTTTCCGACGTCAACGTGGCGGATACGATCGTGCTGCGCGGCGTTGATACGTACCATTCGGTTTACTTCTCGGTGCCGCAGACACAGAACGTGAAGACGGCGACGCTGAAGCTGTACTTCCACTTCTCGCCGGGCCTGCTGCCGCAGATCAGCCACCTGAAGGTGAGCCTGAACGGCACGCTGTTCGCCACCATCCCGGTGATGCACGAGCCGACCGTGGTGGTGACCGAGCAGCGCGATCTGACGCCGGAGCAGAAGCTGGCGCAGGATGCCCAGGGCGGCATGAGCAATGTGCAGAACAGCCCCCTGCTCTCCGCCACGCTGGCCATGCCGGCGGGCATGCTGGTGCACACCAATGAACTGACCTTCGAATTCATCGGTCATTACACGTACAAGTGCGAAGATCCTTCGCACTCGACGCTGTGGGCGCACGTGGATGCGAACTCCACGGTGGAGCTTGCGGGAACGCTGCTGCCGCTGCAGAACGACCTGAAGCTGCTGCCACTGCCGTTCTACGACGTGGCGGTGAACCTCCATCCGCAGGTGCCGATCGTGTTCACGTCGCAGCCCTCGCCGAAGGCCCTGCAGGCCGCGGGCACGGTGGCTTCGTGGTTCGGCATCCTGACCGACTACCGGCCGGTTCACTTTCCGGTGTCGCTCGGGCGGATTCCGACTGGAAATGCGGTCGTGATCAGCGAGAATGCGGCGGACCTGCCGCCCGGCCTGGGCGTGAACGGAACGGGACCTCAACTCGCGGTCAAGACCAATCCCACCGACCCGTATAGCAAGCTGCTGATCGTGACCGGCGGCAACGCGGACGAGCTGCTGGAAGCGGCGCGGGTGCTGACGCTGCAGTTCGATCAGCTTTCCGGCGAACAGACCCCTGTGCATCTGAAAAGCGCGCCCGCGCGCCGCGAGCCCGACGATGCGCCGCGCTGGCTGAGCACGGAACACGTGACAACGATCGGACAGATATCCGGACAGGGTGACCTGCAGGGTGACGGCACGGTGCCGGTGGCCATCTACTCGCGCGTTCCGCCGGATCTGTACTACGGGGCCAAGCAGAACCTGGCCTTTCAAATGTACTACCGGTACAACGGCATTCCGCTGGCCAACGAGAGCTCGCTGCAGGTGTACATGAACGGCGCGTACGTGAGCTCGACGCCGATGCCGCACACCGACCGTGCGTCCGCCGATCTGGCGACGATCGTGCCGGTTCCGGTGGTGGACATGCGGCCGTTTTCGAACTCGATGATGCTGAAGTTCATCTTCCAGATCGCGAAGAAAGGCTACTGCCAGGACACCGCGCCGCTGAACCTGCAGGGTGCGATCCGCAAGGACTCGTATCTGGATCTGCGCGGCATCCCGCACTGGGCGCGCATGCCGGACCTGGAAATCTTCGCCAACGCCGGGTACCCGTTCACGCGGCGGGCGGACCTTTCCGATAGCGCGGTGGTGCTGCCGAACACGCCGAACGCGAACGAGATCGAGCTTTACCTGACGTACATGGGGCACTTCGGCGCGCAGACCGGCTACCCGGTGCTGAATGTGACAGTGACCAACGCAGCCGGGATGAAGGGCCACGACAAGGACTACCTGATCCTGGGCACGGTGAACGATTCGCAGGACGCGATCAACACCATCAAGGAAAGCCTGCCGGTGCAGATGTCCGATGCGGGAATCCAGGTGGAAGACACCCAGGGCTTCTTCAAGGAGCGCGAGCACGAGTGGTGGACCGTGCGCAGCTCGGACCATGTGGACAGCGGCAAGCTGGAGGCTTCCAACGGCGTGCCGGATGCGTTGATCGAAGGCGTGGAGTGGCCCAGCGGCTCGCGCAACTCGGTCGTGCTGGTGGCCTTGCAGAACGACCAGGCCTTCCCGGCGTTCGAGAGGACGTTCTTCGATCCCAACGTGGCGCAGTCCTCGGACATTTCCCAGACGGTGAGTGTGTTCAACGGCACTCGCTTTGCGAGTTACCAGATCGGCACCAACGTGTACCACGTGGGCGCGCTGGGCTTCTGGATCCGCATGGGGCTGCTGTTTTCCCAGTTTCCCTGGCTGATTGTGATCGGCGCCGCGGTGTTGTGCTTCTTGATGGCAGCGGTGCTGCGCGCGGTGCTGCGCCGCCTCGCACGGCGGCGTTTACAGCCGGTGGACTAGCAGGCTGGAGACGGTGCGTGCGGCCTCGGGCTCAAGCCCTGCCGAAGGCACCTTCGCCGCAGAGGGCGTGCTGCGGAGGCTCCTGGTGATGAGATGGGCGAGGGAAGGAAGCTCGGTGGGTTGCGCATCAAAGTTGCGGACGTGGCGAGGGCGTGAAAGCGGGTGGGCGCTTTCTCCGGAACGGTGGGGACAGCAGCCCCGCCGCTTTTCCGCAGCGGGGAGTTTGTCTCGCTTCGGCCGCGGATCTGCCGCCCTGTTTCTGCTGGCTTGCTCCCTGCTGAGCAGTGGATGCAAAGCCGAGCCGTGGCCGCTGTGGGAGAGCTACTCGGCCAAGTTCCTGGACGGCCAGGGAAGGGTGATCAACCACAGCGCGAACGATGTGAGCACGACCGAAGGCCAGGCGTACGCGATGTTCTTCGCCCTGGTGACAGACGACCGCATCCGCTTCACCAAGCTGCTGGACTGGACAGAGACGAACATGGCCGGCGGCGACCTGACCCTGCGGCTGCCGGCGTGGAATTGGGGCAAGGCGCAGGACGGCAGCTGGCGGGTGCTGGACGCGAACTCGGCTGGCGATGCCGACCTGTGGATGGCGTACACCCTGTGCGAAGCCGGGCGGCTGTGGAAGGTGGAGCGCTACCGGAAGCTCGGCGAGGTGCTGGCATCGCGCGTGGCCAGGCAGGAGCTGACCCTGGTGCCGGGCCTGGGAACCACGCTGCTGCCGGGGCCGGACGGTTTCCATCCTCAGCCTTCCACCTGGTACCTCAATCCCAGCTATCTGCCGCCGATGCTGCTGGCGTACTTCGCAGGCAAACAGCCGCAGACTCCCTGGAAGCAGGCGCTTGCAAGCCTGCCTGGCATGCTGGGCGCAGGCGGCGGAGGCTATGTGATGGACTGGCTAAAGGCCGACAAGGGAACGCTGAAGCCTTCGCCCACGCCGGCTGCGGCGCAGGAGAGCCAGGGGGATGCGGCTCCGCTGGGAAGCTACGACGCCATTCGCGTGTATCTATGGATGGGCATGGCGAACAGCCGCACACCCGCTGTCAAGGAGTCGCTGGCGAGTATGCGCGGCATGGCTGCGTACCTGAACACGCATGGGACGCCGCCGCTGCGGGTGGACCCGGATGGGAAGGTGCTGGACGCGGATGCGCCGGCGGGCTTCTCGGCGGCGGTGATCCCGTACCTGCATGCCCTGCATCTGCCCTCGCTGGAAAAGGCGCAGAACGACCGGCTGCAGGCGACCAGGGATACCGGTAGCGGGCTGTATGGCCGCGGGGGCGAGTATTACGACCAGAACCTGGCCCTGTTTGCCACCGGCTGGGCAGAGCAGCGGTTTCGTTTTCAAAGCGATGGGCAGTTGCGGGTGAAGTGGAAGTAGAGCCGGGCGGCGCGTTTCGCGTGGCCGCGCGTGGGGGAAAAGCGAGTTTTGGAAATCCACAACTTGCCCGGAATGAACGGAAAATAACTGAAGTCCTGTTGGAAAAGGAAGCTACTCTGAAATGAAAATCGCTGATGACTTCCTCCCCTTAGGCAGGCTGGTAAGAGACACGATGACGAGACGTTCGTTGAATCGAGCTGGGGCCACCGGCCTCCTGCTGTGCTTCTGCGCGGGGATCGCCGCGCCCCGTATTGCCGCGGCGCAGACCGAGCAGACCGATCAAACCAACCAGTCACCTCAGAGCGCCGAAGCGCAGCTGCTCGGCAAGGCACGCGCCCTGGATGTGCGCGGCCGCGTCGATCTAGCCAAGCAGGTGTGGCGGCAGGTGTTGAACAGCGACCCCGATCAGCCGGAAGCACTGGCCGGTATGGCGCGCGCCAGCAAGCTCGAAGGGCGCTCCAGGGACGCGCAGGAGTACCTGAACAAGCTGCGCGCGGTGAGCCCCAATGATCCCAACATCCAGCGCATCGAGACGACGGGCACGTCGCGGGATGAGAGCAGCAAGCTGCAGGAAGCGGCGCGGCTTTCGCAGGCGGGTCAGTCGGCACGCGCCATGAACCTGCTGCGCGAGGTGTACGGCACCAACCCGCCGCCGGGCGACGCGGCGCTCTCGTACTACCAGACCGAAGCCGGGTCGGAAGAGGGCCGGCCGCAGGCCATTGCGGGCCTGCGTGCGCTGGCGGACAAGTATCCGCAGGATCCGCGCTACCAGATCGCCCTGGGCAAGATTCTGACCTACAACCCACGCACGCGCGCGGAGGGCCGCAAGCTGCTCGCGAAACACGCCAACGACCCGGAAGCGCAGGCAGCCATGCGGCAGTCGCTGGTGTGGGACCAGCCGGGGCAAGGCGCGGGAGTGGCAGGCAAAGGAACCGGTGCGTGGCAGGGATCTTCCGGATTCCAGCAAGCGTACGCCCCAGGCCAGAGCGCCGAGGTTCAGATGCCGACGCAGGGGAGCGCGGCGCCCCGCCGGTTTCGGGGGCGCGCTGTGAGCCGGGCTGCTGGGCATGGGAACACGGCGGAGCAGCGGGCATCGCGGGCTGCGGCGCGGAGCCGCAACGCGGAACAGCGTGCAGCGTACAAGGCGCTGAACGCCAAGCGGATGGCGGAGGCCGAGACGCGCTTCAAAGCGCTGCTGGATCGGAATCCCAGGGACTTCCAGTCCGCTGCGGGCCTGGGCTACGTGCGGATGAGCCAGTTCAACTTCGGCGCGGCGATAACCTACTTCGAGCAGGCGGAGCAGGCTGGCGACCGCGACCCCGCCATCGAGCGGTCGCTGCGCGATTCGCGCTTCTACTTCACCATGCAGACCGCCACGGCGGCGCTCAACGAGAACCGCTTGGCGGCGGCGGAGCAGGAGTTCCGCGCGGCGCTGGGCATGCGGCATGACGATCCGGCTGCGCTGCAGGGTTTGGGCGGAACGCTGCTCAAGGCACAGCAGAACGAGCGCGCGGCCGATGTGTTCAGCACGCTGGTGCGCGTAGCGCCGGGCGAGGCGGCCGGGTGGCGGGGCCTGTTCATGGCGGAATCCGGTGCCACCCGGTACAGCGAGGCGTTGAGCCTCGACCTGCGGGTGCCTCCCCAGGTGAAGGCTGGACTGTTGCGCGACCCGGACTACCTGCGCACTCTCGCGACCGTGTACATCGCGCTGGGCCGCGATGCCGACGCGCAGAGCGTGCTGCAGAGCGCACTTGCGCTGCCGGCCCAGGGCGGCGGCTGGGGCATGAAGACCGACGTGGAGCTGCAGTATGCGGCGCTGCTTTCCACTGCGGGCCGCAAGGAACAGGCGCTGAGCCTGTACAAGCAGGTGCTGGCGCGGGACGCGAAGAACGTAAATGCGTGGATCGGGCTGGTGCAGAACGAGCACGGGCTGGGGGAGGATGCGGCGGCCTACGAGGCAATCCGCACCATGCCGGCCCCGGCCTACGAGGGGGCCATGCAGGAGGCGGGGTTCGAGACCACGGTCGCGGCGGTGTACGAGGGCCAGGGCCACGACGAGCTCGCGCAGCAGATTTTGGAACAATTTCTGCAAGCCGAGAAGGCGCAGGGCAAACAGCCCTTTGCGCCGGCCGAGGTTCAGTTGGCCAGCATCTATATGCGCCGGGGGGACGCCGCACGGGCGTACGCGCTGTACCGCTCACTGCTGGAGAGCAACCCCGGCAATGCGGATGCGTGGACGGGATTGCTGGGCGCATTGCATACCTCAGGCCATGACACAGAGGCGCTGGCGCAGCTGGAAGCCATCCCCCCGGATGTGCGCAGGAATCTGGAAAACAATCCCGGGTATCTGCAGGCTGTTGGGTCCGTGTACGCCAGCCTGGGCGACTCGCAGGCGGCGCTGCAGTTCTTCAACCGCCTGCAGCAGCACTATGCGGCGGAGCATACAAGGCCGTCTGCCGACCTGGAGGTGCAGGAGGCGTGGCTGCTCTACAACAGCCACAGCGACCAGGTCCTGCTGAGCGAGTTGCTGACGCTGGGTGACCGCAAGGACCTGTCCGACACGCAACGTGTGACGGTGCAGACCATCTGGGCGAACTTTGCGGTGCGGCGCGCCAACCAGGCAAGCGCAGCGGGCAATGACCGGCTGGCGCTGGCGATCCTGAACGCCGCCGCGCAGAGTTTTGGGAACAATCCGGAGGTGTTGCGCGCCCTGGCAGGAGGTTACGCAAGCGCCGGGATGCCGAAGGAAGCGGTGGCGATCTTCAAGGCGCAGGACCTGAGCACGGGAACGGCGGCGGAGTATCGCGGCGCGGTGGGCGCGGCGCTGGCGGCCAACGATCTGCGCGATGCGGAGATGTGGCTGCGGTTCGGGCTGGACCGGTACCCGCGCGATCCGCAGATGATGGTCCTGGCGGCCCGCTTTGAGAGTATCCGGGGCGACCCGAACCGTGCCAGGCTGTACTACAAGGCAGCGCTGGGCGTCATGCCGGCCGCGAACCCCGGGGCGGACCTGGCATCGGAGATGGCGCGACCGGCACTGCAGGCGGGGATGAGCCTGCCGACGCGGCGGGAGTCGCGAAACCTGGCCACGCTGTTGGCGATGCCGGACAGCGGCGGCAACTCCGCCGGGCCGCAGTCGATGGAGATCAGACCCTATCTGCCGAGCTTTGCCGGGGGGACGGGTACCTTGCCGACTCCGGCGGAGCGGGGCGCTTACGGCAGTGACAGCTATCCGGTAGCCGGGTCGTCTTATGACGACGCGCTCTCCAGGCCCCACGGCGGTGCTAAGGTTACGGGCTCCGGCACGGAAGGTGGACCGGGCGCACCGGGCCTGGTCGGTTTGGGCGGCGGCTTGGTCACGAACGGACCGGGCATGAACCGTCCGGATCTGGGGGGTTTCCCGGCGGTCCCGCCGCAGGCTCCCCGGGGCGCGGTGAGCGGAAGCGGCGCGCAACGGCAACCGACTCTACCGGCTGACGGCAAGCCGCACTCGAGGCTGGAGCCGTTGCCGAAGCCGGCGTCCGCTGGGTGGCTGGCTGCGTCGGAGGAACGAGTTCTGCACCTCCAGGCAGACCGCGCTACCGAAGCGAAGCACGGGCCGTACCTTGCCTACGACCCCTCGCTGGGCACACCGCATTTCGTGGGTGCCCGGACGGGTCTGGGCGATGGCATCGTGACTGCGGCGGGGCTGCATGCGCCGGGAACGACGGCCAGGGTAGCCAGCGCGGTGATTCGTCTGCAAACAGGTCAGGATGCGTCTCGTGCTGTGCTCCATGAGTCGAGCTTCCAGGCCGATCCGGTGCCGGCTGCGCCGACGTTTTCACCGCGGCCGAAGCCGGATGCAGCCAGCGCACCGGTTGTGCCCTATGCCGCGGTCGCGCGTCCCGTGAAGAGAACTGCGGCGCGGCGGCGGATCGTAACCAGGGTCCCAAGCGCCGCGGTTGAGCAGCAGGCGGCTGCGATCCGTCAGAGTCAGCCTGAAGATCAGGCGGCGGCCGCTCCGGCGCCGACCGGCGTAAGCCATCCGCCGGTGGAGGCATACCCCAACGTCTCGTCGGCGACGCTAAGCGATGCGCAGTACACGACGGGGCCGTCGGCCTACGGCGGACAGGTGCCGGCGCCGGGGAACGCGGGACAGCAGGGAGGCACCCCAAGTGGCGGATACTCGACCAGCGGGCAACCCTACGGCGGGCAGGCTCCTGGGGCGCAGACCGCGCAGTACGGCCAGCCATCGTACGGCGACAGCAATGGGCAGCAGTATCCGCCGCCGCGAACGGGCGGGAACTCCGGCCGTGGCGTCCCGGCGAAGCGCCGCCACGGCGGGGGCGCGCCCGAACCTGCGCCGTCCGCGACGGCGCCGACGCAGGCGGGACCACAGCAGCCCGGGAGCCAGCAGCCGGGACCGCAGTATCCCGCGACAGGGCAGCCGATCGGGAACCTGGGATTACCGCAGAATGGAGCGCCGTACCCGATGGGACAGGCCCCCAGTGACTATCAGCTGCAGCAGCATAACCTGCCGCCGCTGCGCGGTTACTGGGACCCGCGGGGAGACCAGCGGCGGCCGCTGAGCGAGCGTGCGCAGGCAGAGTTCGACCTGGCGCAGATCGAAGGCAGCTATTCGAGCTGGCTGGGCGGCAGCGTCATTGGCCGCTATCGCAGCGGCACGCCTGGAATCGATCGCCTGGCCGCCCTGACGGTGCCGGTGGAAGCCTCGTTCGTGGTGGACAACTCCTTCCGGCTCTCGATCATTCCGAAAGCTGTGTTCCTCGATTCCGGAACGCTGAATACGAACGGCGGCACGCTGGCGACGGGACCTGTTCTGGGGACATACCTGGGCACCGCTCCGAACAATCCGGCACAGCAGTTTGCCAGCGGGATCGGCGGAGAGGTGCAGCTGACGACGAATACTTTCGCGGTGGCTGTGGGAACGACGCCGTACCCGTTCCTGGTGACCAACCTGATCGGGCGCGGCCAGTGGCGGCCCGGCAACTCGCACTTCACGCTCTATGGCGGCCGCGACGCTGTGGAAGAGACGCAGCTCTCCTATGCCGGCCTGCGCGATCCGGGGACGGCGACGCCGACCTACGGTGGCAACGTTTGGGGTGGCGTGGTAGCCACCGGAGGCGGTGCGCGGATCGACTTTGGCGATGAGCATGCGGGCTTCTATGTGGCCGGCGAAGGTGCGGTGCTGACGGGATATCACGTGCTGCAAAACCAACAGGCGGACGGCACTTTGGGCACGTATTTCCGGGTGAAGCAGTGGCCGGAGTACGGCACGCTGAACATCGGTGCCACCTTCTATGGCGCACACTTCACCTATAACGAACGTGGGGAAACCTACGGGCTCGGCGGATACTTCAGTCCGGAGGCATACTTCCTGGCGGCTGTGCCGCTGACCTATAGCGGACACTACGGCGCGGACCTCCATTACACGATCAACGGCAGCCTGGGCGTGCAGACGTTCCAGGAAGACAACCAGAGCTACTTCCCGCTGGACCCAGGACTGCTTGCGGTGGCCGGCTGCACCAATGCGCAGCTGATCAACCGGGCCTGCGGCCTGCCGGTGAACTCCAATACAGGGCTGAACTTCTCGTTCAACAGCCAGGTGGCGTACCGCGTGACGGATCACTGGTTTGTGGGGGCATTCCTGAGCGCCAACAACACCAACAATTACGACACGGTCACCGGCGGCTTCTACGCGCGCTACACATTCCGGCCGCAGTACCAGTCGGCGGAGTATCCGACGGGGCTGTTTCCGGTGCAGGGCTTCCGGCCGCTGCGGGTGCCGTAAGTGTCGGTGGTGCTAATTCGAACTGCAGGATGGGCGAGGCTGCTCATCCTTGGCCTCGACCTCTGATTCCTCGCCTTTGGCGTAATTCGCGGAAAGCTGCTGCGGTCCGTGCCGATGCGGGTCAAGGTCACGTTATTCAGGTGGTTTTTCCTTGCGCCGGTCCACGATACACGGTATACCTCTGCCAAGTTTTCTTACGCTCGAAGTTGACTCGCCGATGTTTGCGGCTGGCCGCCGCATGTATGGAGTTCGCATGAGGCTCCGGGCCTTGGGGTGCATTGCCATGTGGTGGGGAAGGTCCGGACACGGTGACGTGGCAGGACGCGTGCCTGTTACCAGGAGGCATTCGGCTCTATGCCCAGTTCTCGCGTGGGTGCTAGTCTGCAGCGCTGGTTTGCAGGCGCACGCCTTCAGCGACCATGTACCGGACTGGGTGAAAACCGCGGCAGCGGAGACGCTGCCGGAGGTTCCACGCAGCACCAAGGCCATCGTGCTGCTGGACGAGACGACGTATACCGTCGCTTCCGATGGGCGAGCCGTGAAACATGTACGGCGCGTGGTCAAGATCCTTCGTCCGCAGGGACGCGAATACGGGGACGTGGCGGTTTGGTTTGACAAGGATTCGAAGGTACTGTCGTTGCACGTATGGAGCATCGACGCGGCCGGCCATGAATTCGCGGTGAAAGACGGCGAGGTTTCCGAGTACAGCCCCCCCGCAAGCGGAGAGATGTACACCGACCAGCGGGCGCGGATTGCGCAGCCTCCCGGCCGGGATCCCGGCGGCGTCATCGCGGTGGAGTATGAGCGGCGTGAGCGTCCCTACCTCGCAGAAACGAGCTGGTTCTTTCAGGACGAACTGCCGCACATCTCGCAGAGTTTTACGCTCGTGCTGCCGGATGGGTTTACCTATGCCACGACCTGGGCGCACCACACAAAGATGGAGGGTGCAGATTTAGAGAACCGGCACTTTCGCTGGGAGATGAACAACGAGCCGGGTATCGACCTGGAAGACGTTCCCATGCCGCCGGACGCGGACTCGCTGGCCGCCCGGATGACGGTGCACTACTCCGGACCCGGATTGGCGCAGCCGCAGGAAGGGTCCTGGAAGGGGATCGGCGAGTGGTACAACGGCTTGTCCCATGACCGGCTTTCCCCCACACCGGAGATCGCCGCCAAGGCAGCTGAATTGACGGCGGGGAAGACAGACTTCTTCGACAAGGCCGAGGCGATCGGAGAGTTCGTACAGAGAGATGTACGCTACTTCGCGGTCTCGCTGGGCATCGGCGGCTACCAACCGCATCCAGCGGGAGAAATCTTCAAAGGGCGCTACGGCGATTGTAAGGACAAGGCGACGCTGCTGTCGGCAATGCTCGCCAGCGTCGGCATCCATGGCGCGCTGGTGATGGTGGATACCGATCGCGGGGTGGTGGATCCGGACGCACCGTCCATTGTGGGCAACCACGTGATCGGAGCCATCGAGATACCGAAAGGGTACGAGTCACCGAGGCTGCACAGCGTGGTCACGGCTAAAACGGGAAAGCGTTACCTGATCTTCGACCCTACCTGGGACAAGACGCCCTTCGGTCAACTGGAGAGCAATTTGCAGGGGGGCTTCGGCGTGTTGATGGAGGGCGGAGAGAGCCAGGTCATAGCCTTGCCGGTGATGCCGCCGGACCTGAGCCGGGTGAACCGCTCGGCAACGTTTCAGCTGAGCGCGGATGGGACGCTGAGCGGCGAAGTCGTGGAAAAACAGTTCGGCGATCTGGCGGAGCGCAGGCGGATGATCTTTGGCCGTGACGATGAGAAGAAGCAGCAGGAGTACATGGATCGAAACATAGCGCGGGACTTCAGCTCGGTGTCGCTGACCAAGCTGAAGGTGGAAAACCTGAGCGCGCTGAACAAGGACCTGACAACCAGCTTCGATCTGCAGGCGGCGCATTTCGCCACGCCGACCGGGCCGCTGCTGATGGTGCGGCCGCGGGTGCTGGGCAGCTTTGCCCTGCACGTCGACCGCAAAGCACGCAGGGTGCCGATCGACCTGGAGCAGACCATGAGCGGAAGCGACGAGTACGAAATCGCTTTGCCTCCGGGGTATGTGGTGGATGAGCTGCCGGACCCGGTGACGCTGGACATGGGATTCGCGAAGTACCAGAGCTCGACCGAAGTTCACGACGGCAAGCTCTACTACAAGCGCACCTATACGCAGCGCGAAGTGAGCCTGCCGGCGAACAAGTATCCGGAGCTGCAGAAACTGGCCGCCGTGATCGGAAACGATGAGGAGAGCCGGGCCGTGTTGAAGCGCGCACCCGCGCCCGTCAAGTAAACCGCTGAGAGGGTGTACGGAAAGGGTAGGGAGATCGTGGAGATGTCTGGAGCAGCTGAATCGGCAGGGGTATGCATGCGGCGGCGGAACTGGAAGCGCTGGGTAGTTCGCGCGATGCTGAGCGGAACAATGGCGGCGGGCTGCGTCCAGAGTGCGCGGGCGACCGATGCGTTCACCAAGCCCACGGCGGAAGAACTGGCGATGACATCCGTGCCTGGATACCCGGGAGCTGCGGCAGTGGTGCTCTATCGCGAAGAGCTGGACCGCGACGACCTGCACTCGGTGCAGCACTACGAGCGGGTGAAGATCCTTACGGAGGAGGGCAAGAAGTATGCCAACGTGGAGCTGCGCTTCGTCGACTTTTACGACGCCAGCGTGGGCGCGGGGAACTCGATGTCCGTGGAGAGCATTGTCGGGCGAACGGTCCACGCTGACGGCACGATCATTCCGTTTACGGGCAAGCCCTACCTGAAGACAGTGGAAAAGACCGGAGGGGTAAGGTTTCAGGAGCGGGTCTTCACGCTGCCGGATGTACAGGTGGGGAGCATCATCGAGTACCGCTACGCGGAGCGGTCGGAGAACTTCTATTCTGGTCCCCGCTGGTACCTGCAGGGAGACCTGTTCGTGAAGTCGGCGCACTACATGTGGTATCCCACGCGCCACGAGCTAACCGACGAGGATGGCAAGCTCATCAGCTCGATTTCCTGGTTTCCGATCCTTCCGGAGGGCGTGAAGATCACGCGGCAGGAGATCCCGGCACCCAGCATTGGATCAGGCAATGGCCCGCAGCAGGTATACGAGGTGGCGGCAAAGGACATACCGCCCCTGGCCCATGAGGAGTTCATGCCGCCGATGGGGAGCTTCAGCTACCGCGTGCTCTTCAGCTTTTCGCCGTACAGATCGCAGCAGGAGTACTGGAGCGCGGAAGGGAAGAGCTGGGCCAAGCGGGCGGACTCGTTCAGCAACGGCGGCAAGCCGCTGCAGGAGGCGACGGAAACAATTACGGACGGAGCGGCTACGCAGGACGCGAAGCTGCAGAAGATCTATGCGGCCGTGATGCAACTTGAGAACACGGAGTACTCCCGGGAGCGTGAGAAGCGCGAAGACAAAGCCGCTGGTATGGGCAAAATCTCCAATGTGAGCGACGTGTTGGCCCGCAAGCGCGGAACGCCGTGGCAGCTTACGGAGCTGTTCGTGGCGATGGCCAGGGACGCGGGTATGAAGGCGTATCTGGGCCGCGTTTCGGACCGCGAGGAGAGACTCTTCACCCAGGCCTGGATGAACATCGACCAGCTCGACTCACTGATCGCCATCGTGACCGTGGATGGTAAGCAGCGCTTCTTCGACCCCGGGGAGCGTTACTGCAGCTACGGGAATCTGGCCTGGCAGCACACCTGGGTGCAGGGCCTTCGGCAGACGGAGGATGGCACCGATTTCTTTACCGCACCGGGCGAGGACCAGACGGTAAACCGCACTACCCGGGTGGCTAATCTGAAGCTCGACGCACACGACGAGGTGAGCGGCAAGATCGATGTGACGTACTTCGGCGCAGGAGCCCTGCAATGGCGCCAGAAAGCGCTGCGAGGAGATGAGGAAAGCACGCGGCACGAGTTGCAGACGAACCTGGAAGGGATGGTGCCGAAGTCACTGGAAGTGAAGGTGAGCTCGATCGACGGCCTGACCGATTACCAGAAGCCTCTGGCGGTGCACTATGAGGTGTCGGGTTCCATGGGAACGGCGACCGGCAAGCGCATCCTGCTGCCGGTGGACCTCTTTGAATCGAACTCGGCAGCCACGTTCCCGCACGACAAACGCGAGCTCCCGGTGTATTTCCACTTTCCAACGGCGGTGCAGGATGCCATCCGCGTGAACGTCGATCCCGGGCTGGCGATCGAGGCGGTTCCCGACAGTTCGAAAGCAAACATTCCCCAGCGGGCGCTTTACAACCTGACCGTGCAGCAAGGGCAGAATTTCTTCGTGTCACGGCGGACTTATGTCTTTGCCGACATCATTGTGAAGGCCACGGAGTATGAACAGCTTCGAAAGTTCTATTCGCAGTTTGAGGCCAAGGATCAGGAGACGGTGGTTCTGAAGCCGGCGGCCGGCAACGCTGTAACGGCATCGGCAGCTTCGTCCCCGGGCGGGGATTGAGCGTTTCGGCAGCAGTCATCCCCGGGGCGCCGCGGCAGCCAATATGCAGATTCCTCCGCTCCGCTGCGGAATGACAGCAAAAGAGCGCACGCGAGCCTCTGCACCTGCGCGAGAACGGTCTAGCCCACCACGTTTTCGAGTGTGCCGATTCCGTCGATTTCGATGTGGACCCTATCTCCAGACTTGAGCGTGAAATCGTCTTCCGGCACCACGCCTGTCCCGGTCATCAACAGGGCTCCCTGCGGAAAGCTGTTCTCGCGGTAAAGAAACTCCACCAGCTCCTCCGGCTTGCGCTTCATCTCCGCCAGCGTGGTTTGGCCCGCGAAGGCGAGACCGTTTGAGCGCACGATCCGGATTCCAATCCGGGTGGTACGTGGCATGGGACCTTCTGCAACAAGAATGCACGGTCCGACGGCGCAGCTTCCGTCATACGTCTTGGCCTGCGGCAGATACAGCGGGTTCTCGCCTTCGATATCGCGCGAGCTCATATCATTCCCTACCGTGTACCCCACGATCTCCCCTGCTGCGTTCACCACCAGGGTCCACTCCGGTTCCGGCACCGACCAGCTTGCGTCGCGGCGGATGCGGACCGTTCCACCCGGCCCCACGACGCGCCTGCCCACGGACTTGAAGAACAGCTCGGGCCTCGCTGCGTTGTACACGCGGTCATAGAACCCCCCGGCTTCCCTGGACTCCTCGATGCGCGCGCTGCGGCTGCGGAAGTATGTCACACCCGCGGCCCAGACCTCCTGACCCGACACCGGCGCCAGCGCGTCCGCGGTACCCACTGCGACAGACTCTCCCGCGCAGGCCCGCCGGGTTCGCTGCAGCAACCCCGGTGCGGCGATCAGCTCATCCCAGCTCTCCGCTTCGACATGGAAAAACCTGCCATCCGTCTCCACAAACGCGCCCTCAGCCAATCGGTAGAGCTTCATCCATTCCTGCCTTCCGGCGCACCCTGCAGCCGCGCCACAATCGCATTCACGTCGTACACGCATCCGCCCCATACACCGCCGCTGGCTTCCACCAGTGCGGCCCACAACCGTGTGTCGTCCGGCAATTCCCGATGGGGAGCAAGGTCCGGGCGGGGAGTGCGCAGGCGCAGCCGCCGCTCGCCTTCCTCGGCTGAAAACCGTTCCTCGCCCTCACCGAGGAGATCAACCCTTCCGTGCAGTGCGGCCCGATCCACGACGATCTCGATCCAGTCGCGCTCCCGCACCTTCCCAATGGGCCCACCCGCCAGCGCCTCCGGTGAAATGTGTCCCACGCAAGCTCCGGTGGAGACCCCACTGAAGCGCGCGTCGGTCAGCACCGCCACGTGCCGGCAAAACGGCAGGTGCCTCAGCGCCGAGGTGACCTGGTAGATTTCCTGCATGCCTGCACCGGCCGGCCCGCCGCAAAGGAGCACAATTACGTCCCCGTGGCCGACCTCCCCGCGCTTGATCGCGCCGATGGCCGCCTCCTCCGTGCAGTACACCCGGGCCGGCCCCGCGTGCCGGTACACCCCGTCCGCGCCGATCAGCGCTGGATCGATCGACGTGCTCTTGATCACGCTTCCTTCGGGCGCCAGATTCCCTGCCGGAAAGCAGACGGTGGACGTCATGCCCCTGTCTCGTGCACGGTCGGGCGACAAGATCACGTCGTTCGCATCGATACCGTCCAGCGTCTTCAATCTCTCCCGCAGCATCCTCCTTCGCTCGCTCGCCTCCCACCAGTCCAGGTTCGCGTCCAGGCTTTCGCCGGTAACGGTCTTTACGCTGGTGTCGAGCAGGCCCATCCGCCGCAGAAACAGCATCACCTCCGGAACCCCGCCGGCAAGAAAGACCTGTACCGTGGCAAAGTTGCCGGGACCATTGGGCAGCGCGTCCACCAGGCGCGGCACGGCGCGGTTCACCGCTTCCCAGTCCGCTTTCGCCGGTCTGCGTAACCCGGCGGCGTGTGCAATGGCAGGCACGTGCAGCAACAGGTTCGTCGAGCCGCCGAACGCCGCATGCAACACCATGGCGTTGCGGACGGCCGCATCCGTCAACACGTCGGCGGTGCCCAGACCCATGGCCGCCATGCGCAGCAGAGCCGACGCTGAGCGTGCCGCGCAGTCCAGCCAGACCGCCTGTCCGCTGGGAGCCAGAGCCGAGTGGGGCAGGCTCAATCCAAGCGCCTCCCCGACTACCTGCGAAGTTGCCGCCGTGCCGAGGAACTGGCATCCACCGCCCGGCGTGGCACAGGCGCGGCAGCCCATCTCCGCCGCGTCCTCCAGCGAAATCTGCCCCTGCGCAAAGCGCGCGCCGATCGTCTGCACCTTGCCGGCGTCCTCGCCTTGATCCGGCAGCAGCGTCACGCCGCCGGGCACGAGAATGCTGGGCAAGACGCCCGATGACGCTAGCGCCATCATCATCGCCGGCAGCCCCTTGTCGCACGTCGCCACGCCCATCACGCCCTTGCGTGTCGGCAGCGAACGCATCAGCCGGCGCAGGACCATCGCCGCGTCGTTGCGGTAGGGCAGCGAGTCGAGCATCCCCGCCGTGCCCTGCGTCCGTCCGTCGCAGGGATCGGTGCAGGCACCCGCAAAGGGTGTCGCATGCAAGCCGCGAAAGGCTCGTGCCGCTTCTGCGACCAGTAGCCCCACTTCCCAGTGGCCGCCGTGGAACCCCAAGGCGATAGGTGTTCCATCTTGCGCGCGCAGTCCGCCATGGGTGCTCAGGATCAGAAAGTCGGGATCCAGCAACCGTGCCGGCTCCCAGCCCATGCCCGCATTCTGGGTCAGTCCAAACAGGTTTCCCGAAGGCTGCGTCAGCAGCATCTCCGCTGTAATCGGCAGACGGCCTTCCGGCCCCGGAGCATGCGTTCTTGTCCCGGCGAAGACGACCGATTCGCTCTCCAGCACCTGCGCTGCCGTAATCAAGCTGGTATCCGCGCTTCTCTACTTCGGCACCCGGGTTCCTGGACCGCCGTGCCCTCGATCACTTCGCCCACGAGAGCACCATCGCACCGAGATCACGCGCAATCTCGATCAGGCCGGCGCGGGTGGCGGGATGCACACCCGCGAGCGGATGACGTCCCGCATCCGAGCCGATGATACCGCCCTCCTTCATGAGGATTTTGGCAGCGAGCAGACCGCACTGACGGTTCTCATAGTTGATCAGCGGCAGGCAGCGCGCATAGGCTTCCATCGCGGAATGCCGCTCTCCAGCCAGGTACCCGTGCACGATCGGCCGGATCAGGTCCGGGTACCCGCCTCCGGTCATCGCGCCCGTGGCTCCGGCATCCAGGTCCGCCATCAGGGTAATGGCCTCCTCCCCGTCCCAGGGTCCCTCAACGGCATCCCCACCCAGCGCGATCAGTTCACGAAGTTTTGCAGCTGCCTGCGGCACCTCAATCTTGAAGTACGCGACGTGCTCGATGCTCTTGGCCATCTGCGCCAGAAACGCCGCGGAAAGCATGGTGCCGCTGACCGGCGCATCCTGGATCATGATAGGAATGTCGATCGCATCGGAGAGTTTTTGAAAGAAGGCCTCGATACCCGCCGGACTCACGCGGATCGTGGCGCCGTGGTACGGCGGCATCACCATCACCATGGCCGCTCCCGCGTCCTGAGCGCGGCGGCTGCGTGCGGCGCAGATGTCCGTGCTGAAGTGCGTCGTGGTGACAATGACCGGCACGCGCCCGGCCACCTGCTTCAGGATGTAGCTGGTCAGCGTTTCGCGCTCCTCGTCGGAAAGCACGAACTGCTCCGAGAAATTCGCCAGAATGCAGAGGCCGTCGGAGCCGGCCTCGATCATAAAGTCGATGCAGCGGCGCTGCCCCTCCAGGTCAAGGCGTCCCGCTTCATCGAAGATGGTAGGCACTACCGGAAATACGCCGCGATACCTTTTCACCGCATCCTCTTCAATCACCGCCCCGTGCCGGTTGGCCCGCTTTGCAGGCGGAAACGACTTCCCTTAGCCACGGAGCTTCGTCCGCCCGCGCTTGCAGCTGCCCTGGGCAACGAGCCGCTCTTCCTCACACCCACTACACTTTTCGCGATCTTCGCGCGCAGCACGCGGGAAGATTCCTGCTCCCGGCTATGGGCCAGCAGGTCCGAAGCATCCGTGAGGTGAGCGGTCATCAAACGGGCGGCGAGCTCCGGGTCGCGGCCTTCGATCGCTGCCAGGATGGGTTTATGGAATGCCACCGTATGTTCCAGGTCGACCATCTGCGAAGTCAGCATGATCATGTTCAGCATGGCGCGATGAATCGTGTGAAAGAGCCGTCCCGTCAGGCGATTGCCGGATGCCTGAAAGATGGCCCGGTGAAAGAGCAGGTCGGAGGCGACCAGGCGAACCCGGTCCCGCTCGCTGTTTTCCAGATCGGTGATGGACTGGCGCAGCAGGGCGATGTCGTCCAGCGTCGCGCGTTCCGCGGCCTTCGCCGCCAGCGCCGGCTCGATCATGAAGCGGAGTTCCGTCAACTCCTCCACGGAGGTATCGTCCAGAAGAAAAAGGAACTCCATGGGGACCGCGAGAACGGCCGATGCATCGCGGTTCAGGTAGCTCCCGTCGCCCACCTTCTGCTGGATCACGCCCATGATCTCGAGCACTTTCAAGGCTTGCCGCAGCGAGGAACGCGCGACCTTGAAGTGCGCGGACAACTCACGTTCCGGTGGCAGCTTCGTCCCGGGCGACAGGATCCCCTCGGACAACATCTGCTGGAAGCGCAGGATCAGGAGGTGGGTGATATCTTCCTTGTTCTTGAGCGTGTCTTCCGGAGTGCGCAGACGTTTGACGAGTCGGCCCTTCATGCCTCTAGTCTGCTGGGACCGTGTCCGATTGTCAAAGGAGAGGGCTGCTTCGTCCACTTATAGGTAGTACCAATCAATTTATCCGGACTTCGCTTTCGCGTTGGCTTCATCCTGATGCTCTCGGCTCTTCATCAAAGAAATGTTCCGAAACTCCAATGTTTCTGGCAGACCGATACGCAATGATTGACATCCCTGGCTCTTCGGTACTACCTTTGTTCGCGTTTGGGCGGGGCAGCGTGGCAGCACCCGTGCCGACGTGGAGGATCTGTATGAGGTTGGGAAAGCTTGGCCGAGCTGTCGCGTCATCGTTGCTGGTTCTGACAATTTCTGCTTTCGCGCCGAAAGCGGGAGGCCAGGTGGAACAGGGCCGCTTTGTCGGCCGCATTTCCGACCCTTCCGATTCGGTCATTCAGGGCGCCACCGTGAAAGTGACCAACACGGGGACCAACATCACCCAGAGCGCAGTCACCAATCGCAGCGGCGAGTTTGTCATCACGCCCATCGAGGCGGGTTCCTACACGTTGAGCGTCAGCGCTCCCGGCTTCGAAACCACCACTACCTCCGCGATCGAGGTCCAGGTAGGGCAAATCGCGCGTGAGGACCTGAGGCTGAAGGTCGGCTCCTCCTCTACAACGGTGGAGGTGACCACCGACGCGCCGCTGCTCACCACCGACTCCGCCACTGTCGGGCAGGTGATCACGAACAAGCAGCTCACCGAGTTGCCGCTGAATGGCCGAGGCTTCTTCCGCCTGGCAGAACTCACCCCCGGCGCCGCGCTGCTCGCGCCCACCGGGAACTCACTGGCTATCCGTCCCGAGGTGGTCGACGGCAACACCATCTCCGGCATCCGCGGCAGCGCTACATCCTTTCTGCTCGATGGCGTCGATGTCAGCGAGCAGCACCAGGGCGGTACCTTCATTCAGACCTCGATCGATGCGCTGCAGGAGTTTTCTGTGCAGCAGAGCCCGTACTCGGCCGAGTTCAACCGCGGCGGCGCTTTCTTCAACGCGACAACCAAGAGCGGGACGAATCGTTTTCACGGCGGCGTCTTCGAGTTCATCCGCAACGACAAGCTCGATGCTCGCAACTACTTTGCGCTGACCCGCCAGATCCTCAAGCGCAACCAGTTCGGTGCTGATCTGGGCGGCCCGCTTTCCATCCCTCATCTCTACAGTGGAAAGGACCGTACCTTTTTCTTCTTCAACTACGAAGGCCAGCGTCTGCGCCAGGGATTGATCTTCAACAGCATCGTCCCAAGCATAGCGCAGCGTTCCGGCAACTTCGGAACCAAGACAATCTACGACCCGCTGCTCACGTGTACTGTGTCTGCGACCAATAATTGCAATGGATCGACCTCGCCTGTCGGCACCATCGTCCGCACTCCGTTCCAGAACAACACCATCCCGACCCAGCGTCTTGCACCGCAGGCTCTCGCTATTCAAGCCTTCGAGCCCACACCGAACACGGCCACCGGAACCTTCAGCTATACACCTTCGCAGGCCGTGGACTTCGACCAGTTCACGACCCGTCTCGATCACCAGATCAACGGGTCGAACCGTCTCTTCGCCCGGTGGGTGTACGTGACCAATCGCGAGCGGGACCCGAACGCCTCGCCTGCGCTTGGCTATGCATCCCTCACCTCCATCGGCCAGGACATTGCGGTCGGGCTCATAACCAACTTCGGCACCAATAAGGTGAACGAGGCCCGCGCGCACTACCTGCCCAGCCACGTGCGTCTGACCGCCTTCCTGCAGGGCCCGGATTACAACACGCAGTTCGGGGTGGCGGGCTTCGCGCCGCAGCTTCGTCCCGGAACCGGCGGCTCTTTCCCGGATTACGCCTGGAGTGGCTATACCTCGCTGCAGGGTTCGGCCTTCGATCAGCGGCCCAAGTCTCAGGACCGCAAGGCCGTGGAGGGAACCGAGAACTTCACGATTCTTGCGGGAAGACAATCCATCAAGTTTGGGCTGTTGATTCGCTATTACCAGTGGCTGGGCTATGACAGCCAGACCTATGCCGGGCAGTTCACCTTCAACAGCAATGAAACCGGCGATGCCTACGCAGACTTCCTGCTCGGGTATCCCTCCGCGGTCGCCCGCGCCTATCCCGCCAACAACTTTGGCGGCCAGCAGACCTACAAGCAGTTCTACGGGCAGGACGATATCCGCGTCAGCAGCAAGCTCACGCTGAACCTCGGCCTGCGCTACGAGTACTCGCCGTGGCTGGCCGGCTATAAAGGGCAGATCGGCACCTTCGATCCCACCCAGGCCAAACCGATCATTGTCTCCGGAAGCGGAACCGTGCCCGACCTTACCGCGCAGTATGCAGCGCCGGCAGCGTACCAGTTCTTCGGCCAATACATCCAGACCAGCGCAACGGCCGGCTTGCCCTCGAACATCACGTATACCGATAAAATCCAGTTCGGCCCACGCATCGGCGTGTCTTTTTCCGCCAGCAACAAGACCGTTGTTCGCGGCGGCTTCGGCATGTTCTACGAGCCGGAAGGCACCAGCGGCCGCGTCAACCTGAGCGTGCTTCCGTACCGTCTTTCCGAGACTGTGAACCAGACGCAGAACGTCGTACCGACGCGCACGCTGGGCAATTTCTTCCTGGGCACGGCGCTAGGTTCCGCCCTGGCCAATCCCACCCTCAGCCCCAGCAAGACGCATCTCAACGTCGGCTACAACGAGCATTACAGCCTGGGCATTCAACAGCAGCTGAGCTCGCATGACGTTCTCGAAGTAGGCTACGTCGGCAACCATGGCGTCGACCTTAACGGCACCAACGACTTCAACGATCCGACGCCTGCCGCCGGCGCGATCCAGGCGCGCCGCCCCTATCAACCTTTCGGCACCATCACCTTCAACACCCAGGACACGCAAACCAACTACAACTCGCTGCAGGCGAAAATCGATCATCGTGCCAGCCACGGGCTTTCCGGCCTGCTGTCCTACACCTACTCGAAGTTCATGCAGTTCAACCAGGCTCCCGCGCTAGGCGGCAACACCGGCTACGAGTACGCGCTCTCGCCGTACGATACGCCACACAACGTAGCCGGAAGCGGCACCTATGAGCTTCCCTTCGGCCACGGACGCAAGTTCCTCAATCGCAGCAACTCCTTCGTCAATGCGGCGATTGGAGGCTGGCAGATCCAGACGATCCTGGTTGTGCGCAGCGGCGTTCCGTACACGCCGGTGATCTCCAGCGACCGCGCGAATACAGGCGTGGGCGGTCAACGGCCCAATCTGAACCCCGCCGGCGGCAACCCCGCATTCGTGCGCTCGATCGCCACCTGGTTCGACAAGTCACGCTACGTGGTAGGCCCGGTCTACACCTACGGCCAGGTCCGCGCCAACACGCTGCGCACCGACCTGTATCGTCAGTACGACGCTTCCGTCTTCAAGAACTTCGCCATGCCGCACGAGAGCGTCCTCTCCTTCCGCGCGGAGTTCTTCAACCTTTCCAACACCACCAGCTTCGGCGCGCCGAATGCAACCATTGACGCCACGGCAGGCGGCCAGGTCACCACCACGTCTGTGCCCTCGCGCGATATCCAGTTCGCACTCAAGTACAACTTCTAGCGGCGCCGCGAAGGAAACCTTATGAGTCATGCTGCTTCTCGATATCGACGCGTTCTGGTGAGCGGCTGGCTCGCAGCCGCTTTCACGTTGGCAGCCCTGTCTCAGGGAACGGTTCCGCCGCCGCCCGCACCTTCCAGCATGCCGCCGGTCTCGATCCAGGTGGACCTCGGCAAGACGGTGGGGCCGTACAAGCCCATCTACAGCTGGTTCGGTTATGACGAAGCCAACTACACCACCATGCGCCACGGCACCGAGCTGCTCAAGGAGCTGCATGACCTCAGCCCCGTGCCCGTCTACATCCGCGCTCATCACCTTTTGACCTCCGGTAACGGCGTGGCCGAGCTCAAGTTCTCGTCCACCAACGTCTACACCGAAGACGCCGATGGCAGGCCGGTATACGACTTCAAGATTTTCGACGGCATCTTTGACGCCTACAAGGCCGCCGGCGTCCGTCCCATGGTCGAGCTCGGCTTCATGCCTGAAGCGCTGGCCGCCGATCTGCCCAATCGCCACGAGCCGTATCAGGTTCACTACCCGAAGTCGGCCATCTCCGGCAAGTCGAACAACCCACCCAAGGATTACGCCAAGTGGGGCGAGCTTTGCCGCGTGGTTACGGCGCACCTGGTCGAGCGCTACGGCAAGGAGGCCGTGCAGCAGTGGTATTTCGAGGTCTGGAACGAGCCGGACATCGACTACTGGCACACCACGCCTGAGGAGTACTGGAAGCTTTACGACTTCGCCGTTGCCGGCGTTCGCGCGGCGCTGCCCACGGCGCGCGTCGGCGGCCCTGCGACCACCAGCCCTCGCAACCCGAAGGCGAACCTCTTCCTCAAAAACTTCCTGGAGCACGTCAACTCCGGCAAGAGCGCGGCCAACGGCAAGCCGCTGCCCATGGACTTCATCTCATTCCATGCCAAGGGCCTGCCCACCATCAAGGATGGCAAGGTTACCATGGGTATCCAGAACGAGCTCAAGGATGCGGACGCGGGCTTCGCTCTGATCGGGAGCTATCCACGCTTCAAGAGTCTTCCCATCATCATCTCGGAAGCCGATCCGGAAGGCTGCGCGGCCTGCTCGTCCAAGGTGAACCCGG
The DNA here is from genome assembly GCA_964246235.1 of uncultured Acidobacteriaceae bacterium. Classification (GTDB taxonomy): domain Bacteria; phylum Acidobacteriota; class Terriglobia; order Terriglobales; family Acidobacteriaceae; genus Granulicella. The sequence continues at coordinate 50,231 of CAXTPR010000004.1, read as the reverse complement.
CCAACAACTATCGCAACGGTACGCTGTACCCCGCGTATACCGCTGCAGCCTTCAAGGGGCTTTTTGATTTACAGGATCGCCATGCAGTCAACCTGCTGGCCATGCTGAGCTGGTCGTTTGAGTTCGAGGACAAGGATTACTTTGAAGGGTTCCGGTCCCTCGCGACCAACGGCGTCGACAAACCCGTCCTGAACGTCTTCCGGATGATGGCGCTCATGTCCGGCAGCCGCGTGGGCACCACCAGCACTGGCCAGGTCCCGCTCGATACGATGATCGCTTCCGGCGTGCGCCAGTCTTCGGATGTGGACGCCTTCGCGACCAAAGCCGATCGCGAAGCCGCGGTCCTGGTCTGGAACTACGACGATGTGGACGGTCCCGCCGAGCCTGCTCCGACGAGTGTGACCGTCACCGGCATTCCAGCTACGGTGCATCGCGTGCTGCTGGAGCACTACCGCCTGGACGATACCCACTCCAATGCTTACACGGTCTGGCTCGCGATGGGCTCGCCGCAGCATCCGACCACGAAGCAATACGCTGATCTTCAGGCCGCGGGGCAACTGCAGCTTCTCACGTCGCCCGAGTGGATCGATGTGCGCGACGGCCACATCGTCGTCACCACCGATCTGCCCCGCCAGGGCACATCTTTGCTCCACTTGAAGTGGTAGGCCTCAAGACCGCATGAGCGCTTACACCGTAAACGGGGACGGCTCACGCCGCGCGGGTCTCGACCTGCGCTGGTACATGGTTGCGCTCGTCACCGTGGCCATTGCGATCAGCTACTTCGACCGGCAGACGTTGCCGGTGGCCATCGCCGCCATCCAGCACAACATTCCCATCTCCAACCAGCAGTTCTCTTATCTGCAAACGGCGTTTCTGCTTTCTTATGCCGCGCTCTACGCGCTCGGGGGACGCCTATTGGATCGCCTGGGGACCCGCCGCGGTTTCTTTCTCATCATGCTGTGGTGGTCGATCGCGTGCGCGCTGCACGGCTTTGCTTCCGGTTTTGCGCTGCTGCTGGCGGCGCGCTTTCTGCTTGGGATGGGTGAGGGCGGCGCCTTTCCGGCTGCCGTACGCGTCGTCGCCGAATGGATTCCGCCTGCCGAGCGCTCCACCGCCGTCGGCATCATCAATGCCGGCACCGCCGTAGGTTCCGTGCTGGCCCCGCCCCTGATCGGTTTCGTCCTGCTCCGCTCCGGCTGGCGCATGGTCTTCATCGCGGCGGGCGCCGCCGGTCTCGCCTGGGTGGTGTGGTGGATGTTTGGCTATCGCGCCAACACCGGCGTGCTCTCCTCCAACACCGTGGAGGCTCGCGCGCTCGCGGAACGGCTGACCTTTGCGGAACTCCTCTCCATCCGCAGTGTCCCCACGCTCGTCTTCGCCAAGTTCATGAGCGACTCCGCCTGGTACTTCCTGCTCTTCTGGCTTCCCAAGTACCTCTACGACGCGCGCGGCTTCGACATCAAGCATGTCAGCTATTACGCCTGGATTCCCTATGCCGCTTCCGGCGTGGGCAGCTTTTTGGGTGGCTGGTTTTCTTCGCAACTGGTGCGGCGGGGCCGCTCCCTGGATGCGGCTCGCAAGGTCGCGCTCGGCCTCAGCGCGGCGTTTATGCCGGTGGTGATGTTTGTTCCGCTGGTGCCGGTTCAATGGGCTATCGTGCTGTTCAGCGTGGCGTTCTTCTGCCAGCAATCCTGGTCCGGCCTCATCATGACGATTCCGGCGGATATCTTCCCCCTCTCCGCCGTCGGAAGCGTCTCAGGTCTGGTGGGCTTTGGCGGCGCGATCGGCGGCGCGATCTTTGGTGTCGTGGCCGGCTATCTCCTCGGCCACGGCTTCGGCTACGGCACACTCTTTATTCTCGTTGGCACGTTTCACCTCATTGGCTTCTTTGCCGTCCTCCTGTTCGCGGGCAGGATCCAGCCCCTTCGCACCCAAAACCTCCTGGAGATAGAGTCCACAGCATGAAGATCACCGAAGTCCGCACACGAGTGGTTCAGTGGGAAGGCGACACAGTTCCCCTTCCCCCGCACTTCTGCACCAACCCTATGGATCTTGTGAATTTTGGCGAAGCCTCCATGGGGAACTTCGCGTTTCATGGTTGGGTACTCGTCGAAATCTTTACGGACTCCGGCTTCGTCGGGCTGGGCAATGCAGCTCTTTCGCCGCTCGTCACAAAGGCTTGTATCGACACCTATCTGACGCCGCTGCTGCTCGGCGCCGATCCCTGGGATACCGAGTTCCTGTGGCAGCAGATGTACCGCCGCACCATGGCTTTCGGACGAAAAGGCGTCGCGATGACCGCTATCTCCGCCGTGGACATCGCGCTCTGGGATCTTCTAGGCAAGGACGCGAAGCAGCCTGTATACCGCCTTCTTGGCGGCCGCACCAAGGACCGCATACCGGTCTACGCCAGCCGCCTCTACTCCATGCCGCTCGATGAGCTTCGCGTGGAGGCGCAGAAGTACAAGGACGAAGGCTACCAGGCCATGAAGCTGCGTTTCGGCTGGGGACCGCTGGACGGCGCCGCCGGCATGCAGCGGAATCTGGACCTGGTCCGCACCGTGCGCGAGGTCATCGGCGAGGGTGTCGACCTGATGACCGACGCCTATATGGGCTGGTCGCTCGACTATGCCAAGCGCATGCTGCCGCTGCTGGAGCCCTTCCATCTGCGCTGGCTGGAAGAGCCTGTCATCCCCGACGACACCCGCGGCTACGCCACGCTGAAAGCCTATGGCCGCGTCCCCATCGCCGGCGGCGAGCATGAGTTCACGATCTTCGGATTTCGCGAGCTGCTGGAAGCCGATGCGCTCGATTACATCCAGTTCGACACCAACCGCGTGGGCGGCATCTCCCAGGCCCGCAAGATCTGCGCGCTTGCCGAATCGTTCCAGGTGCCGGTGGTTCCCCATGCCGGGCAGATGCACAACTACCACGTCAGCATGGCCAGCCTCAACTGCCCCATCTCCGAGTTCTTCCCGCAGGTCGACGTCGAAGTCGGCAACGAGCTCTTCTGGTACATCTTCGATGGCGAGCCGGTCCCGACGAATGGCTACATCAACCTCGATGACAGCCTCCCTGGCCTCGGTCTCACCGTCAATGAGGAATCACTCCAACGCTTCAAGGTCATCGGCTAGAAACACGCGCCTTACCTGGCGCAAGCTCCGGAGAAGATCATGGCGCAACTTTCAGTAGCACTGCTCGGCCTCGGAACCATGGGCAGCGGCATGGCTTCCAACCTGCTCAAAGCCGGCTTTCCTCTCGCCGTCTACAACCGCACCGCTGCCAAGGCCGAGCCTTTCGTGCAGCAGGGCGCACGCGTGGCCGAAAGCCCTGCTGCCGCCGCACAGGGCGCGCAAGTAGTCGTCTCCATGCTGGCCGACGATACAGCCTCCAGGGAGACGTGGCTCGGCGCGGACGGCAAGTCTGGAGCCCTTGCCGCGGCGGATTCCGGCGCCATCCTGATCGAGTCCGGCACTGTAAGCCCCGCCTGGATTGCCGAGTTGGGCGCCGCCGCCGTGGCGCGCGGACTGGAACTCCTCGACGCTCCCGTAACGGGCAGCCGCACTCAGGCTGCCGCGGGCCAGCTTACCTTTCTCGTCGGCGGATCAGAGGCGGCGTTAGGGACGGCAACGCCCGTGCTTCAGGCCATGAGCAAGGAGATCAGCTACCTCGGCCCGCTCGGCTCCGGCGCAAAATTGAAGCTTGTCAACAATTTCCTTTGCGGTGTGCAGGTTGCCTCTCTTGCGGAAGGCCTTGCCTGGCTGGAGCGTAGCGGCCTGGACCGCGAGAAAGCACTCGGCATCCTCAAGGCTGGAGCCCCGGGAAGCCCGCTGCTTTCCGCACTCTCCGCACGCATGACCGCGCACGACTACAACGTCAACTTCCTCCTGAAGCTGATGGCCAAGGATCTTCACTACGCCCATGCGGCCGCAGCCGAAACCGGTCTCGACCTGACCACTGCTTCCAATGCTCACGCGCTCTTTCAGCGCGCCATGGAGCAGGGCCATGCCGAGCAAGACATGGCTGCCGTCATCGAACCCCTTCGCGCCCGGTAAATCCGGGCACCGGAAAGAGCTAATCATGCGACTGACTCCTCTCGCTCTTGCACTCGTCGCGGTGGTCTATACCGCGCAAGCCCAGGCGCCCGCATACCTCAACCCTGCCAAGCCGATGGAGCAGCGCATCCAGGACCTCATCGGCCGCCTCACTCTGGAAGAGAAAGCCGCGCAGCTCAACCACCTGAACACCGGTATCCCGCGCCTGAAGGTTCCCATGTGGGGAGGCTGGAACCAGACCCTGCATGGCGTCTGGTCCAAGCAGCCGACCACTCTCTTTCCCGCGGCTATCGCCATGGGCGCGACCTGGGATCCGGAACTCATCCACACCATCACCGATGCAATGTCCGATGAGGCCCGCGCGCTCTACAACGCCAAGGCCGAAGGGCCGCGGTCTCCGCACGGTCTGGTCTTCCGCTCGCCGGTGATCAACATCTCCCGCGACCCACGCTGGGGCCGCATCCAGGAGGTTTTCTCGGAGGACCCGTATCTCACCTCGCGCATGGCGGTCGCCTACGTGCGCGGCCTGCAGGGGGACGACATCAACCACCTCAAGCTCGCTGCAACCGTGAAGCACTTCGCGGTCAACAACGTGGAGACGGGCCGCCAGCACCTCTCCGCGGAGGTCGACGAGCGCAACCTGATGGAATATTGGCTGCCGCACTGGAAGGCTGCCATCACCGAGGCCCATGCGCAATCCGTGATGAGCTCCTACAACGCCATCAACGGCACCCCTGACGCCATGAATCACTACCTCCTCACGGATATCCTGCGCACCCAGTGGGGCTTCGATGGTTTCGTGACCGACGACCTCGGCGCGGTGGCTCTGCTCACCGGCAGCCGCCCCAACCAGACCGAAATCGGTCAGCGCGCCACGGAAGACCCCGTGCAGGCTACGGCCTTCGCCATCCGGGCCGGCAACGACTCCGACGACACCGAGTTCGAGACCAACATCCCGCTCGCCGTAAAGCGCGGCCTGCTCACCACCGGGGATGTCGACCAGGCCCTCACCCGCGTGCTGCGCGTCGGCTTCCGCCTCGGCGCGTTCGACCCGCCTGCGCAGAATAAGTACAGCAGCCTCTCCATGTCCGTTGTCCGCTCGTCTGAGCATCTCGCGCTGGCCCTCAAGACGGCCCAGGAGTCCATCACCCTCCTCAGCAATCGCCAGTCGTTCCTTCCGCTCAAGCGCGATTCGATCCATTCTGTCGCTGTCATCGGACCCGCCGGCGACAACGACTACGAGACCGGCAATTACTACGGCACACCGGCAAGGAAGGTGGGCGTAACGCAGGGAATCCGCGAGCTGCTCGGCCCCGGCGCGTCCGTGAGCTTCGAGCAGGGCACAGGTTTCGTAGAAGCAGCCGATCCCGCGGCCATCGCCCGGGCGGTTGCTCTCGCCCGCAAGTCCGACATCGCCGTGCTCTGCCTCGGCACAAATCTTCGCGTCGAAGCCGAAGGGCGTGACCGCCGCGACCTCAACCTGCCCGGCGCGCAGGAGCAGTTGCTGGAAGCGGTGTACGCCGCCAACCCGCACACGGTGCTCGTCCTGCTCAACGCCGGCCCGCTGGCCGTCACCTGGGCGAACGATCACCTGCCCGCGATCCTCGCTGCCTGGTACCCCGGCGAGGCCGGAGGCACGGCCATCACCCGCGCCCTGTTCGGCGAAGACAACCCCGGCGGCCATCTCCCCTATACCGTGTACCAGTCGCTCGATGGTGTTCCACCGCAGAACGAGTATGACGTCTCCAAGGGCTACACCTACCTCTACTTCAAAGGCGTGCCTCTCTATCCCTTTGGCCATGGGCTCAGCTACACCCATTTCACCTACAGCAACCTCAAACTCGGCTCGGCGGCAGTGGCGATGGACGGCCACGTGGAAGCTTCCTTCGACCTGAAGAACGACGGCGGCCGCGCCGGTTCGGACACGCCTCAGCTGTACACCCATCAGCGTCAAAGCAGCGTCGTGCAGCCTATCAAGAGCCTTCGCGGGTTCCAGCGCGTCGATCTGCAGCCCGGCGAAACCCGCCATATCGTCTTCAGCATCCCGGTCGCACAGCTCGCAACCTACAACACGCCGGCACACCGCTTCCAGGTGGAACCCGGCGTCTTCGACGTTCTGGTTGGGCAATCCGCAGAAGCCATTCTGCTCCGTGGTACTGTCAACGTGGCCGCGAAGCGCTGACGCCGCATGCTGGTGAACAGCGTTGGCTACCCTGTCCGCGGGGAACAACTGTCTGATTGAGAGCTCCATTCCGCTGCAGGCCGCCGCAGGCGGGCGCCGTTGGCGCATCGCATGGCTGCTCGGCCTTGGCGTGCTCGTCAACTACTTCGACCGCGTGAACCTGTCGGTTTCGCATGCGGCGCTCTTCACCACCTTCGGCGTCTCGGACGTCACCTTCGGCTATCTTTCCGGGGCTTATAACTGGACCTACGCGCTGTGCCAGCTACCCATCGGAATCATCCTCGACCGCTTCGGCGTAAAGCGCGTCGGCCGCATCAGCACCTTCCTGTGGAGTGTCGCATCCTTCGCCGCCGCCGCTGCTCCCAGTGTGGGAGCGCTCTTCGGCGCGCGCTTTCTGCTCGGCGTCGGCGAAGCTCCCACGTTCCCGGCCAACGCCAAGGCCATCGGGAAATGGTTTCCTCCAACAGAGCGAGGCTTCGCGACCGCCATCTTCGATGCGGCCGCCAAGTTCTCGTCTGCCCTCGGCGTTCCTCTGCTGGGCATCATTCTGATCAAGGTCGGCTGGCGCTGGAGCTTCACCCTGACCGGCATCATCAGCCTTGCTTACTTCTTCATCTTCTGGAAGCTGTACCGCGATCCTTCGGAAGACCCAAAGCTGACCCCCGAAGAACGCCTGCACATCGAGAGCGGCTCCGTGTTTCCAGGCGCCGCCGAAGAACCCACCGCTAAAGCCTCTCTCGGCTATCTCCTCCGTCAGCGGAAAGTGCTGGGCCTTGCCCTGGGCTTCGGTTCCTACAACTATGTTTTCTATCTGCTGCTCACCTGGCTGCCGAGCTATCTTTCGTCCGCGCTGCACATCGACCTGCTGCATTCCTTCCTCTACACCGGCGTTCCCTGGCTTTTCGCCACGGCGATGGACTTCATCGGAGGCGGGCTCGCCGACGCGCTGATCCGGCGCGGCTGGAACCCAAGCTCCGTGCGCAAAACGATCATGGTCTGCGGCATGTGCTGCGGTCTCGGCATTCTCGGTGCCGCCAACGCCCATACGGCCACGCGGGCTCTGGTCTGGATCAGCATTTCGATCGGCGGCCTGTCGGCAGCGGCTCCGGTGGGCTGGTCCGTCCCTTCGCTTATCGCGCCCCGCCACAGCGTCGGTACCGTGGGCGGCATCATGAACTTCTCCAACCAGCTCTCCGGTATCGCCGCGCCCATCGTCACCGGGTATGTCATCACGCTGACCCATTCCTATTTCTGGGTCTTCGGGATCGCGTCGATCTATCTGCTCATCGGCATTGCCGCTTACGTGCTGCTGCTGGGAAAGATCGAGCCCGTGAAGCCGGACCCCGCCTTTGCGCGCTAGACCGTTTTCCCTGAAGGTGTCGCTCCAAGTCGAGACATTCATGGGCGTTTTCCCAATGAAAACGCCATTGCACGCCCGTTGGGTGATCACACGATCAGGGAAACGGTCTAGCTCGGCTCTGCGCTGTTGGCAGGCTCTGGCGGCTTCACCGTCGCACGCATCGCTCCGGTCGAGATACCGCCGTCAACCAGCAAGGTTTGTCCCGTAATGTACCGGCTAGCTTCCGAGGCCAGGAACACCACCGCACCGTCGAGATCATCCGGCGCGCCTGGCCGCCTGAGCGGAATACGATCCACCAGGTAGTCGACCCACTCCTTGTTCTCGTAGAGCACCCTGTTCTGCGCCGTTTGGAACCAGCCTGGAGCCAGGCAGTTGACGGTGATTCCATGCTTGCCCCAGTCATCCGCCAGGCTCATTGTGAGCTGCCGGATCCCTCCGCGGCTGGCTCCATACGGCGCCAGTCCCGCGTAGCCGAACACGCTGGTTACCGAGCCGATGTTGATCATGCGTCCGTACCTGTGCGGCACCATCTGCTTTGCGATCTGCTGGGCTACAAAAAAGCTGCCCCGCAGGTTGGTGTCGAGAATCAGGTTCCAGTCGTCCCAGGTCACATCGAGCGCGGGCTTGCGTACGTTGCATCCCGCATTGTTGACCAGGATGTGCACCTGCCCCGCGGCGGCCTGCGCGGCAGCCGCCATGCTCTCGATACTCTTCCCATCGCGAACATCGAGTTCCAGAGCGGTGGCTCGCCGGCCCAGCGCTTCAATCTCCGCTATCGATCCGGCGAGGTCTTCCTTGCGGCGGCTGGTCAGCAGCAGGTCGGCGCCCGCCCTGGCGAGCGCCCTTGCGAAGTAGAGACCCAGGCCCCGGCTCGCGCCCGTGACCAGCGCCACCTGCCCGGACAGATCGAACAGGCCGGAGCTCATCGCAGTGCACCTGCCCGCGGATCCAGCACGATCTTCATCAGGTTCGGCTCCCGCGCGTGCAGGCGTTCGAACCACTGCGGTCCGTCGCTGAGCGGAGCCACCGCAGTGATCAACGGAGCCACCTTGATCTTTCCGCTGGCAATCAGTGCGATCGCCTCGCCGTATTCTCCCGAAGACGCGCAGGACCCCTGCAGCCGTATCTGCCGGGAGACGACCTTCTGCAGCGGCATCGATACACTTGGAGACACATTACCGACCAGGGTCACCGTGCCTCCCTTGCGCACGCAGTCGATTCCCGCCGAGATCGTCTCGTCCCGCCCGACCGCCTCCAGCACCACATCGACGCCCTGACCGGCTGTCGCCGCAAGCATGCTCTTCACCAGGGTCTCTCCCGATTCCTGCAACGTCTGGTTGGCTCCCAAGTCTGCTGCAAGCTTCAGTCGTGTCGCGTCGAGATCTGACACAACGACACGGGCCGCGCCCGCCGCCCGCGCCGCCTGCAGAAGCAGCAATCCGATCATCCCCGCGCCGACGATGAGCACCGTGTCGCCCGCGCGCATGCCGGAAACCGCAACCCCATGCAGCGCAACCGACACCGCTTCCAGCATGGCCGCCTCCGGAAAGGAAAACGAGTCTGGCAGGGCGCACACGATCCGCGCCGGAACCGTGAGGAACTCCGCAAAGGCGCCTGCACGCGAGTACTCGCCGCAGGAAACGCCCAGCACCTGCCGCTCGTTGCACAGGTTGATCTCCCCCTTGCGGCAGTACTCGCAGGCTCCGCAATACACTGTGGAGTCGAAGGCAACGCGATCCCCCACCTTGAACGACGTCACGTCCGCACCGGTCGCGACCACCGTTCCCGCTGCCTCATGCCCCATCACCAGCGGAGGAATACGCCGTCCGGTCGATCCATCGTACCCATGAACGTCGCTCCCGCAGATGCCGCAGGCGGCCACTGCGATGAGCAGCTCATCGCGTGCCGCGACCGGCGTAGGCACGTCGCTTACCGCAAGATGCTTGTACTCCGAAAGTACGAGGGCCCTCATCGTTCACCCATGGCTGCTAACACTCTCCACACTCCACGACTCACTCGGCGCTCAGCCCACACCACATCCTAAACCGCCTGCGGCTTCGGCTCGCTTCGGCATTTCAGGTGGATGACCATGCCGCAAACACCCTTTCGCGTGTTGCCATGGTTCCATCCGGAATACTTCCGGGAAGCCGGCCTGTACGTACGGGTTTACTGCTGGGAAAGGCCCTGTCGAGACAGGGCCTTTCTTCGACACGGTTCACCGAGGACTACAGGTACTTCATGTTCGTCAGGTCTTCAATCAATCCCGGTCCGGTAGGCTCCCATTTCAGCTTCATGCGTGTCCACTCACTGGACGCGGGCATGTCCAGGCTCGCAAAGTGCGCGAGCCAGCCAAAGTGCTCGGCGGCGCTGGCCTGATCAAGCGACACAACAGGCACCTTCAATCCCTTGCCGATGGTTTCCGCGATTTCGCGCAGGGCTACACCTTCTTCCTGGACAGCGTGGTACACCGTTACGCCGGGGCCGGTCTGCTCTATGACGAGCCGGTAGAGGTGGGCCACATCCGCAAGAGGAGCTGCAGCCCAGCGGTTTGCGCCGTCGCCTACATACGCTGAAAGGCCTTTCCGGCGCGCCGCTTCGGTAAGGTAAGGCACCAGGCCCTGCTTGCGGGTGTCGTGTACCTGGGGCAGACGAACGATTGCGACATGAACACCGCGCTCGGCGACAGATCGAGCCGCGGCTTCGGGGTTTCGCGGCAACGTGCTCACGGGTGGGTCGGTTTCCACGCGCACATGGCCGGGTCCGCCGTCTGCGAGTCCGGTGCCCGACGTGACGACGAGGAGCTTGCCGGGCGCAAGTACGGAGCCGAGCGCTTCGATGCCCGTGCGCTCGTCTTGCCCGCTCTCGGCAAACTTGGACATGTCGTCGTGGTTGAACGCGAGGTTCACCACAATGTCCATGCCGGTTGCACCATGGCGCAGGCTATCCAGATCCTTGAGGTTGCCATGGTGCACTTCAGCGCCCATGGCTTCCAACTGCTTTGCACCTTCTCCGCTGCGTGTGAGGCCGCGTACCTGATGACCCTCCGCGAGGAGCTCCTTCACCAGTTCAGTTCCGATAAATCCAGTGGCTCCCGTTACAAAAATTCTCATTCTGCCTGTGTCTCCTGTGAATCACCACCGTGACAAAGATATAGTGTGAGGCACCCTTTGAGTCTGCGTGGGAGTCGAGCGCTCGAGGTCTGACCCGCGCACATTGCCTTTGAAAACCTGGATTCGCCCGTTATTTTGCAACGCTGCTTACGCGTAAACCGCGTTGACCCTAACTGCCTGCCACTGTCATGCCTTCGACGCGCACCGTCGGCACCGCTCCCGAGCCGCGAAACTCAAGGTCGCTGCCGATTGCGCTGATGTTGCGGAACATATCCGTCAGGTTCCCCGCGATGGTGATCTCTTCGACCGGATAGGCGGGCTCGCCGTTCTCGATCCACACGCCGCTCGCGCCCAGCGAGTAGTCGCCGGTCACCAGGTTCACGCCGTGGCCCATCGTATGCAGCAGGAGCAGGCCCTGCTTCACCTCGCCAACGATCTCTTCGTGGGTTTGCGTACCCGGCTGGAGGTAGTAGTTGCCGCCGCCGATGCCCGGCGCCCCGGCGAGCCCGCGCGAGGCTTTCGCGTTCGACCGCATGCGGAGCTTGCGGGCCGTGTAGGCGTTCAGGAACAGCTCCTTCAGCACACCGCGTTCGATAATGACCGTCCGTCGTGTGGGCAAGCCGTCCCCATCGAACGGCGCGGTCCCAAAGCCGCCCACGCGCAGCGTGCCGCCTGCCGTTGCCCCGTTGGACAAAGCGTGTTCGAAAACCATCGTGCCGTCATCGACCATCGTGATGTTCTCGCCCGCCACCTGCTCGCCGAGCCTTCCTGCAAACATCGACGCGTTGCGGTAAATCGCGTCCCCATCCGCTGCGTTCAGCAGTTGTCCCATCAAGCCGCGCGACACCTCCGGCGGAAACACGATAGGGCACTGCTGCGTCTTCACCCGCCGCGCGCCCAGCAGGCGCAATGCGTGCTCGGCTGCCGTGCGCCCCACGGCTTCGGGCTTTTCCAGCAGCCGCGGTGTGCGCGCACTTGAATACCAATAGCCGCTCTGCATGCCGCTCGCATCCTGTGCGATCGGAGTCGCTGAAAAGCTGCAGTAGCTCTTGCGGTACTCGCCCGTAAATCCGCGCGAGTTCACCATGACGCGCCGCGAGCTCGACACGTCGCAACCCGCGCCTTTGCTGTTCTGGATGCGCGAGTCGGCCGCCATCGCAGCGGCCTCGCAGCGCCTCGCGATCTCGATCCGCTCCGCCGGCGGCAAAGCTGCAGCATCTTCGAAGTAGAGCGCCAAGTCACCTTGAAGGGAGCCAAACTCCGCGCCCTCCGGTAGTCCCGCGAACGGGTCCACGCCCGTCACCCTGGCCAGCTCGACCGCACCACTCACCAGCCGTGCAATCCCATCTGCGCTCAGGTCCGAGGTCGATGTGCTGGCTGTGCGGTACCCGCCCTCCGCCGCGGAGAATACTCGAAGTCCCAGGGCCCGCGATCCTGCTTCCGTGAGCTCTTCCACCTCGCCCAGTCGCACGCGTACCGAGAACTCATCGCCCTCTGCCGCGACCGCTTCCGCTTCGCTGGCGCCCGCGCGCAGAGCGCGCGCCACCGCCTCCTCTGCAAGATGCAGCAACGGTGCCGCCGCGAGAGTACGCGCGGCAGTTCTGGTCTCTGAACCCAAGAAGTCTCCCTGGCTGGTTAGAATACGGGCGAGCCGGAAGGCCGTGCTTCGCGCCCATCCTCGGCCAGCCGGAAGTACCATCCGGCGATGCAATACTCTGAATCGCTCTTGAGCTTATGCTCCGCGTGAGACACGGGACCTTCGACTGCATGGCGCTTGTGCAGCTTCACAGCGCCGTGGCAATCCTTGCAGCGAAACTCCGTGTCGCCATCGATCAGCGCTTCCTGCACGGCCTTCACTTTCCAAAAGGGTTCATAGCCGGAGCCCGTCGCGCGGACCCGCCGGCGTTTCACTTCACACTCGTACAACTTCTCTGTGACTGCGGTCTTGCTTGCCAAAGGGGACGTTCTTTCTCGGTGCGGTTGCGGTGCGTGGAGGGCCTGTCGTGGGGTCGCTTTGCGCCCACCTTCATCTTAATCTTACCTTGAGGCCGCTGGCGCCTACTGTCCCGTCCCGCCCACCGTCATCCGGTCCAGTTTTACAGTCGGCATGCCCACGCCTACCGGCACGCTTTGCCCCGCTTTGCCGCAGGTCCCGATGCCTTCATCGAGGGCCAGGTCGTTCCCCACCATGGATACATACTTCAGCGCTTCCGGCCCGTTGCCGATCAGCGTTGCGCCCTTCACCGGACTGGTCACCATGCCGTCCTCGATCAGGTAGGCCTCGCTCGCCGAGAACACAAATTTTCCGTTGGTGATGTCCACCTGACCACCGCCGAAGTTCACCGCGTACAACCCGCGCTTTACACTGCGCAGTATGTCCGCCGGTTCATCCTCGCCGCTCAGCATGTAGGTGTTGGTCATGCGCGGCATGGGGATCGCCTGGTAGCTCTCACGCCGCCCGCTGCCGGTGTTCGGCATCCCCATCAGCCGCGAGCTCAGCTTATCGCTCAGGTACGTGCGCAGGATGCCGTTTTCGATCAGCACCGTTTCCTGCGTGGGATTGCCCTCGTCATCCACGTTCAGAGACCCGCGCCGCCCCGGCATGCGTCCGTTATCCACCACCGTCACCTTGCTCGAAGCCACCTGCTGTCCGATCAGCCCCGAAAAAGCGCTCGTCTTCTTGCGATTGAAGTCCGCTTCCAGGCCGTGGCCCACAGCTTCATGCAGCAGTACACCCGGCCAGCCGGGCCCGAGCACCACTTCCATCTCGCCCGCGGGCGCGGCGACCGCGCCAAGCTGCAGGACGGCTGTCCGTGCGGCCTCGCGCGCAAAGTGCTCCGGGCTCTTGCTCGCCTCCGCGAAGAATTCCAGCGTGACGCGCCCGCCGCCGCCGCTCGTTCCGCGCGCCGACCCGTTCTCATCCCTCGCGATCACCATCACGTTGAAGCGCGCCAGCGGCTGGGTGTCGCTGGCGAATGTGCCGTCTGAAGCCGCGATCAGGATGCGCCGCAGCTCGTCGTTGATCCCTGCACGCACCTGCACCACGCGGCTGTCGAACGCCCGTGCCGCCTTGTCCGCGCGTTCGATCAGCTTGAGTTTCTCGCCGATCTCGGCATCCGCGCTCGCGCCGGCCACCGGGTACAGCGTTGCCCCGCGCGCGGAGTCGGAGTTCTGAAATGCCTGCACCCGCTGCTGCTGCGGCCCATTGGCGATCAGCGCGGCTGTCCGCGCGGCCTTGAGCAGCCGCTCCGCGCTCAGGTCATCGGTATAGGCAAAGCCGGTGCGCTCACCGCTCAGCACACGCACCCCGCAGCCCACGTTCATGCCCTGCGAGGCTGTCTTCACGATGCCTTCATCCATCGCCAGAGAGTTCGAGGTCACCGCCTCGAAGTACAGGTCGGCGAAGTCGCCGCCCGCGCTCAACGCCTCATGAAGGCACCGTTCCATCAGCCGTTCGGTAAGCCCAAGCTTCTCGAAGAAGTAGCGTTTGTGATGGAGCACTTCAGGCAGCGGAGCCGTGGGGAGAGAAGCCATATGTCATTGTAGATGCCCGCATCTTTCCTGCGATTCCCTGCATGGGGAATGCCGCTACCATCGCCCACAGTCGCTTGCTTATGCCCACCGCTTCCTCTGCGCATATTGGTCCGCCTCGAATGCGCGGCCTTGACACACTCCGCGCACTCGCCATCGGTGCGGTCCTGCTGTACCACCAGCGCGGCTTCCTGCCCGAGGCCCTTCAGCTCTCCGGATCCTTCGGCTGGGCCGGCGTCGACCTTTTCTTCGTGCTGAGCGGCTACCTTATCGGCTCGCAGATTCTTCGCCGCGCCCGTGACCGTCAGCCGCTTCGCATCGCCGACTTCTACCGCAGGCGTGCCTACCGCATCCTGCCCGCCTACGTCGTCGTGCTCGGTCTGTATCTCGTCTGGCCGCTCTGGCAGGAGGACACGGGCATGTCACCGCTGTGGCAGTTTTTCACCTTCACCGAGAACCTGTTCGTCGATTACTCCCGCAATCACGCCTTCTCGCACGTCTGGTCACTGTGCGTGGAAGAGCACTTCTACCTGCTGCTCCCGTGGATCGTCCTGCTGCTCGCGCGCCAGCCGTCCTCACGCAAGACAGTGCTTCTGCTTGCCGCTGTCCTGCTCTTCGGCATCAGCATCCGAGGCTGGACCCTGCTGCACGTTCTGCGCCCGCTTGGCCCCGAGAACGAGCTCTTCGACGCGCGCTATATCGAGCGCATCTACTACCCGACCTATGCGCGCCTTGATGGTCTGCTCGCCGGCGTCGCTCTCGCTCTTCTCCAGCTGTTCCGGCCCACGCGCTGGCAGTCTCTGAGCCACCACGCAAATCTGCTGGCGATCACCGGTGCCGCGATCACCACGCTGGCTCTCTTCCTCTCGCGCGAGCGCTTCACGTCCGACACCGGGGCAGCCGCCTGGGCCGACGTCATCGGCTTCCCGCTGCTCTCGTTCGGTCTCGCCCTGCTCGTACTCGCAGCGGCCTCTCCCGTGTCCTGGCTAAGCCGCGTCCCGATCCCGGGTGTGCGCCTCGTGGCGGCCATGGCATTCAGCCTGTACCTCACCCACAAGGAGGTTGCGCACGTCCTGTACCACGTCTTACCCGGCTTCATGGACCGTCACCCATGGCGCATGCTGCTTGTGCTGGAGCCCGCCTGCCTGCTCGCCGGGGCGGCGTTATACCTTGCCGTGGAGCGTCCCATGCTCGCCCTGCGCGACCGCCGTGATTACCAAACGCCGGTGCCCGCTCTCGAAGCCAGCACAGAGCCCGCATTGTAGGCTCGCGCCGCTGCTCTCCGAAAGGTTGACCTCATACGAGGCGTCGGCGAACTGCCCCGATGATGCCGAGCATACCCGTGCCGAGCAGGATGGAACCGGAAGGTTCAGGAGTGGCAACGAGATTGAACGTTGCAGGATTGATTGGATTGAAAGTTGAAGTCGGTCCCATGGAAACGAAGTAGCTGCCCTGGTTGTAGATGTTCAGGAAGCTGGACGTGCCGTTGATGGTGAACAGCAATCCGTAGGCATCGAGCGGTACACCCGTTGTATAGAGGACGTTATCGTACGAGTATGGCGACGTTCCGCCGGTGGACTGTGTAGTCTTTGTGTCCCCGGAAGGCGTGAAGAGCGTTAGGCCGCTTGAGCCAAAAATCCCGCTTCCAGAAGTGATGTCGAACGCTGAGGAGTTATACGGGTCCTTGCTGCCGGTAAGGGTTCCGGAACCGGATTGTCCGTTGCTAGTGAAAGTGAAGCTAAAGGTATCGGCGTGTGCAGAAAGGCTGCCAGCAAGCAGAAACACGGCAGCCGTAACGAAGCGCAGACGCATAGGAATCTCCTGGACTGGGAAGTTTCGAAGAATGCTACTACAACTTCCGCGGAGGCGTACGAGGGTTTCACTTGGGACTCGAAGAGCAGCCTTCACGCGCAAGCAAGCCCAGGCGGTGACCGCACTGCATTGTGCGGGAGTCATCGTCCGTGGCTAGGATCCGCTTCGCGCGCCAGGTCCATGTCAAGGAACACGCCCGCAACCCCCGGCGCGTAGCAGTTGCCGTCAGCGGCATACGTCGCCGCACAGCTCTTGGTGATCTCCGGCCGGCGCGGCGACTGCGCGTACTGCCACGCCAGCAGGTCCGGTTCCCCCGCCCCCGACATCGGCTTGGCCTGCAAGGTGCACCCTGGCGCCGGCGGACACGCGTCCTGCGCGTCGAACATGGCTACCTGATGCAGCTTGCCCGCCTTCACGCGCGCCCGTATGTCGCGTATCGTGTCGATGGTCGTTCCAGGTTCATCAGAGACCGTTTGCCCGCTCGCGTACACGCCCGGCTTGTAAACGCTCGCGGCCACGGCCTCCGTCCAGCCCAGCAGGTAGCTTGCTTGTTCATCGAGCAGGCGTCCACCTTCCTCCTGATCCAGAAAGAGGATCGCTCCGGCAGGGAAGCCTTCCTTCTTCACCGCGGCGATGGCCCCCGCCGCGTCCCGCCGGCCCAGCATGGCGGGCTTCGTTCCAGCCTTCTGCGCTTTCAGGATCTCGCGATCCAGCCGACCGTTGGCCAACAACAAGAATCCCCACCCCTGCTGCCGCAGCAGTGCCCGCTTACTCATCCAGGAATTCGTCGTCGCGCCCGGCGGTGGCGTCAGCCAGTAGCCGGTGAAGGCGAAGCTGCCGTGCAGCATCCTCATCTGCTCATCGCCCGGATACTCGTTCCGATCCAGGCCTCGGTATGCACCCTGCACCCAGCCGGCTGCCTGACTGGCGGCTGCACTCTCGACCGGTTTAGCCGGCTCGGTCCGCGGACGGCTGTTCGCCTGTCCCGCGATGGGGGTGCACCAGAGCGTCGCAGACGAAGAAACGAGAAGCAGACCCCAGGAGAGCACGCACCGCCGCATGTCCGAAGTGTAGCTCCGCTTGCCGCTACAATCGCCTTCATGCCTCCCGTCGCGGAACAACCCGACCCTCATTATCCCCTCGGTCGCCACACGCCGCCCGACTCCATCACAGCGGAAGATCGCGCCTATGCCGTCCTCACCCTTGCCGAAATGCCTGAACAGTTGCGTGAAGCCCTGCGTGGTCTCAACGAAGATCAGCTCAACACGCCGTATCGCGAAGGCGGCTGGACCGTGCGGCAGCTGGTGCATCACATCGCCGATTCCCACTCTGTCGCCCTGCATCGCTTCAAGCGCATCCTGACCGAGAACTCGCCCGAGATTCACGGGTATGACGAGAAGGCCTTTGCTCTGCTGCCCGACACGCATGCGCCCGTCGAGTGGTCGCTGGAACTGATTGAAGCGCTTCACGCCCGCTGGGTTCTGCTGCTGCAGCACCTGAGCCCGGAGCAGTTTGCCCGCACCTATCGGCACAGCGAGCGCGGGCCCTCCACCTTGGAAAAGATCACGCTGTTGTATGCCTGGCATAGCCGCCACCACGTCGCGCACATCACGCACCTGCGTGCCCGCACGGGCTGGTAGCAAAAAAGGGCCCTCCATCGCTGGAGGGCTAATCTGCCTTGGTTCTCTCCTTTTTAGGAGAGCGTGTTGGCCGCCGCGTCCGGCTGCCGATTCTTCGAGGCGGACTCACCTCTGCTCTTAGTACGACCGCGGCGGCCAGGCGGATGTATCGGTAGCCTCATGTTTTGCCCGCGCGGCATCATGGCGGGTGCGATCCGCAAGCGTCTCCAGATGCAAAGTGCAAGCAACCCTTGAGCTGGGCTTCAGCGCGTCGAAACGCTCACGACTTGAATGGCTGGAGGCTGCTGGTTCCAAGCCCCGCTTACGCCCTCGAAGATCAGGCGGAAGTCCGCGGACGCGCCGGGCTTCAGGGGTGCGGCGCTCACCGGCTGTACATCCACATAGGGCTCCCGGGCCCGGATCAACTGAACGGGAACTGTCATGGTCTGCGGCGACGCTCCACCATCGGCAGGAAAAGCCACCCGCACGGTCACACCCGTCACCACCAGCGGTCCGCGATTCGCCATCTGCCCGTCGATATAGGTCGACTTGCCGCCCGACAGGCTTTCCGACTCGCTCATCTTCAGGTCGCCGAGCTGCACGTTCGGCGCGTAGCTTGCACTCTCGCCAGAGGGTCCGTGATGCTGCCCCAGCAGGATCAGCACCGCCGCCAAAATCACCACGGCCACGGCCGCAATGCTCACAGCCGCTGCCGGAAACCCCCGTTCCGGCTTTCGGTCTGCGAACAGATTGCCAGACGACGTGCTTTGTGTAGGTTCAGCCATCGCAGTCATTTTATATGCGTCCGTTCCTGCTGAGCAGGACAACACAGCCGAAGCCGGTCACCACCCAGCGGTCCTCTAGGCGAACCGTGCCCGCCTTGTGGCGTTCCGCGCCCCCTGCCGGAAATCTTCGCCCGCCATCTCCATCACGATGCACATCTCCTGCAGCCGCGACCGCATGCGCTCGCCGATGCGATCTCCCAGCGTCTCCTCGCGCATTGCTGCGCGAGCTCCGCCTTGCGGATTTCCGCCTGGAGGCAAGTTGGCGTAGTTGGTGGTGATGATCGTCGTCCGCTGGTCGTTGTAGCGGGTGTTCAGGATGTGAGCGACGGTGTCCCAAACCCATTCGGTGGGCCGGTTCGCACCCAGTTCGTCCAGCACCAGCACTTCGGCTTCGAAGACGGGCCGCAGGATGTCGTGCTCGGTGGCCACGACGGTGGGGTTGTAGCTATGCTGTACGGCCTTCAGCAGATCGCGGTAATCCCAGAACAAGCCTTTCGCGCCGCGCCCTGAGATCAGTGCCTGCAGGATGCCTACCGCGAGGTGCGTCTTGCCTACGCCAATCGATCCAGTCAGGAGCAGACCGTTTCCGCCTGTTTCGAGGGGATAACCACGCACGAAGCTCCGTGCCTGCGCCAGCGCGGCCGAAAGTGCCTGGTTCCTGCCGTGGTAGTTCGGCTCGAAGTCTTCCAGGGTGCAGTGCTGGTACCGCTCCGGAATCCGTGCCGAGGCAATCTGCCGAAAGGCCCGCCGTTCCGCTCGGCAGGAGCACTCCTGCGCCACGCGCGTGCCGTCGGGCCGCTCCACCAGGCGCAGGCCGGAATCATCGCAGATAGGGCAGGGAGTAGGCATAAGGCTTCGGGCCAAAGCCCGACTATCCAAGTATCGCAGGAGGCATCCAAACCCACCTGCGGATGTTGTGGACATACGCATCTCGCGTCCGCCAGCTTCGCTACCAGTGGCTCGTGCCCGGCGAGCCCTTGAACGGGCCCCGCACCCGCGAGGTGATCCAGCCGCCGTAGAAGTCTCCCGGCTGCGCCTGCACCTGTTCTCCGTCCACGCTGCACAGAACGACGCGGCTGGCGTAGAACGCCAGGTATCCGGCGATCGGGGCGAATGGGGCTGCCGGTTCAGCGTAGCTCCACGCCACATCCGGCACGGGAGCACATCTCTCCGTTCCAACCTCCGTGCCAGGTGCCGTTCGCAGGTCGAGCGTCCAGTACGACGCCATGCCCTTCCATTCGCAGAAGCTGCCCCGCCGTCCGGAGGGCCGCAGCGCGCCAGCGACGACGTCGTATGGCGGGATGTAGAAGACCGGAGGATGGCTTGTTTCCAGCACACGAAACCCGCGTCTTGTCTCAGCCACCAGCATTCCGCAGTGTTCCACCCGCAGATGGCTTTCCGTGCGCTCCAGGCGCGGCGGCCGAGGATACTCCCAGACGTTCTCGACCGGTGCTTGGTTCGCTGTGCTCACGGCATCTCCCCTGCGTCTCCGGCCCGAATCCCGGCATGCAGATGGTAATCTAATGGTCAAAGCGCCTGAGGCCCCGGGAGACGGGGTCATAAGCCGGCAGCGCGACAGGAACACCGATGTCCGGAGTCGATGCACCCGAGGCAAGCGGACCGTTCTGCGGCGGGAGAGCTAAGGAGACAAAGATGCCGAAAGAGGGAATTCACCCTAAGTACGACGAAACCACGGTGCGCTGCGCCTGTGGCAACAGCTTCCAGACCCGTTCCACGCACAAGGGCGACATCGTGCTTGAAATCTGCTCGGTCTGCCACCCGTTCTTCACCGGCAAGCAGAAGCTGGTAGATACAGCCGGCCGTATCGAGCGCTTCCGCCGCAAGTTCGCCAACTCGGATGCCAAGAAGGCCGAAGCCGCTACTGCGAAGTAAGCCGGCACGAGGAGATCGTCTGAAGGCTTCCGCGTTGCGGGGGCCTTCGGCCTTGGAGACTTAGCATGTTCGAGCCAAGGCCTGGCAATTCGGCAACCGCACGCTGGAGAACCGGCTCGTGGTCTCCGCTAACGACGATCCCCCTGGGCGCTCGGTCTGGTCCGCGAAGCGAAACTCTACATCGCGTCATTTCCGGCAACAGCCGCGCGGCGCAAGCCTGCCGTAAAGAAGGACTAGATGGAGCCATGGAAGACTTTCGCACGGGGCTGCGCACCGGTCCGATGGATAAACAGTGGGACACACTGGTCGAACGCACCATGCCCGCGGTCGCAAGTGTGCCCGCCGAGCTGCATATCGGTCCCGTCCGCATCGCGCCCGCCACCGTGCTCGCACCCATGGCCGGCGTAACGGACACCGTCTTCCGTCGCTTTATCAAGAACGCCAGCCTGTACTCGCCGGAGGGCTTTGAGCCTGGCGGCTACACAGCGTCCGCCGGGAGAGGCGTGGACGCCGAAACCACAAACGAGCGCTCCGGCTGCGGCCTCATCATGACCGAGTTCACCTCCGCCGACGGCCTGACCCGCATGCGCGCAGTCAAACGCAAGCGCTACCTCACCTACTACGAGGACGAGCACCCCATCTCCGCACAGCTTTTCGGCAGCAATCCACAGACGCTCGCCGACTCCGCGCGCATCTGCCAGGATGAGGGCTTCGATCTGGTCGATCTCAACCTCGGTTGTCCGGCCAAACGCGTGGTCGCCTGCAACGGCGGCTCCGGCCTGCTGCGCGATCTTCCCCACATACGGACCATCTTCGAGGCCGTCCGCCGGGCCGTCACCATCCCTTTCACGGTCAAGTTCCGCATGGGCTGGAACGACCGCAACATCGTCTGCGTCGAGCTCGCGCGCATGGCCGAGAACTGTGGCCTGCAGGCCGTGGCGCTCCATGCCCGCACCCGCGAGCAGGGCTACTCCGGCAGCGCACGTTGGGAGTGGATCGCCGCCGTGAAGGACGCGGTCACCATCCCCGTCATCGGCAACGGTGACATCCGCACGCCTGAGGACGCGGTCGCCATGGTGGCGGCCACGCGCTGTGACGCCGTGATGATTGGCCGTGCCGCGCCCGCTAACCCGTGGATCTTCCGCCAGATCGCGCAATACACCGCCTCCAAACAGCGCACCGGGATCGGCGTCTACGAGCAGCCCGCCGATCTCGACCGCTACCGCATGATTCGCGATTACTTCGAGCGCCTGCTGGCTGAAGTCGCCGAGCATCCCGCTTTCACAGGTATCGCCGAGACGGATGAGCAGAAGCGCCAGCGCCGCGACCATGAAAGCGCCCAGCGCGAAGCGATCGGTAAGATGAAGCAGTTCGCCAGCTGGTTCACCCACGGTGTGCCGGGCGGCGCCGCGTTGCGCCGCCAAATCTTCGAAGCCAAACGCGGCGCGGACGTGATGGATAGCGTCGAAGCCTTCTTCACGGAACGCGCGGGCGCACCGGTGCACGAAGCGCTGGAAGATCATTCCAGGGTGGCCGAACTGGAGCTGGCTCCGGCCGCCTGGGGTTGATCGCTCAGCGCGTCTAGCCGCGCATCGAGTGCCGGCCACCGGCTATAGTGGCGGACATGGGTTTTCGCCGTTCGCTCGCCGCCGCTCTCGTTTCGTCCCTTGCTTCTGTTGCCCTTAGCGCGCAAGCTCCCCTGCCCCCTGCGCCACGCCGCCCCGCACTTCTTCTCGGCGCTGCCTGGTACCCCGAGCAGTGGCCGGAGTCGCGCTGGGATGCCGACCTCGACCTGATGCACGGTGCTGGCATCAACTTCGTGCGTGTAGCCGAGTTTGCCTGGAGCACCATGGAGCCCACCGAGGGCAACTACCAGTTCGACTGGCTGGCCCATGCCGTTCGCGCCGCCGAGCGCCACGGCATTGCCGTCGTCATCGGCACGCCCTCCGCCGCGCCGCCCGCCTGGCTCACCGGCAAGTACCCTGAGACGCTCCGCACCATGAGCGACGGCCGCAAGGACGGTCACGGCAACCGCCAGCAGTTCGACTGGTCCAACCCAAAGTACCGCGAGCTCGCCGCCGACATCGCCGGCCGTCTCGCCGAGCGCTTCGGCCACGACCCCAACGTGATCGCCTGGCAGATCGACAACGAGTACGCCAACGAGAGCTATGGCCCGGCCACGCAGGCGCAGTTCGATGAGTGGCTGCATCGCAAGTACGGCACGCTCGACAACCTCAATACCCGTTGGACCACCGCCTACTGGAGCGAAACCTACCAGGACTGGTCGCAGGTTCCCATCCAGGAAACCTATGGCAATCCCGGCCTGCTGCTCAACTGGAAGCAGTTTGTCTCCGACACCTGGCGCGGCTACCAGAAGGTGCAGCTCGATGCCATCCGCGCCCATGCCGAGCCGCGGCAGATCATCACCACCAACATGATGGGCCTGTTCGATGCCTATGACCACTACACCGTGTCGCAGGATCTCGACTTCACCTCCTGGGACGATTACATCGGCACCGGGCACATGGATCCGCTCCGCAATGGCGCCATTCATGACCTTACCCGTGGCTTCCTGCGCAAAAATTTCTGGGTCATGGAGACCCAGCCCGGCTTCGTGAACTGGTCGCCGGACAACAGCGCGCTCAACAAGGGAGAGGTGCGCGCCATGGCCTGGAACGCGATCGGCCACGGCTCTGAAGCGGTGGAGTACTGGCAGTGGCGCAGCGCCCTGAACGGCCAGGAGCAGTACCACGGTGTGCTGGTTGGTGCGGACGGCCTGCCCGTCCCGCTCTACGACGAGGTCAAGCAGATCGGCGCCGAGTTCGCCAAAGCCACACCGGCTCTCCAGGGCACCACCGTCGACTCGCAGGTGGCAATCCTGCAGGATTACAACAGCCGCTGGGCCATCAATTGGCAACGCCACAACCGCGCCTTCGACCCTGTAGATAGCCTCCTCGGCTACTACAAACCTTTACGCACGCTCGCCGGTTCGGTAGACGTGATCGCCGATACCGCGCCGCTCACCCGTTACAAGCTGGTCGTGGCGCCTGCGCTCAACGTTCTCACGCCGGAAGCGGCGCGCAACCTGGAAGCCTACGTCCGCGGCGGCGGCCATCTTGTGCTCGGCCAGCGCAGTGCCATGAAGGACGGGGACAACTCGCTTTGGCCGCAGCGCCAGCCCGGGCCTCTCGCCGAGATGCTTGGGGCCACCGTCGCCCAGTTCTATGCCCTGGAAGCTCCCGTGCCGATGAGCGGCGACTGGGGCCCCGGCACCGACACGGTCTGGGCCGAGCAGATTGCCGTACACGCACCGGACACCCAGGTGCTCATGCGCTACGGAGCGTCGAACGGCTGGCTTGATGGCCAGCCCGCGGCTGTCACCCGCAAGGTCGGCAAGGGAAGCATCACCTACGTCGGAGCTTCGCTGGATGAACCCACCCTCAAGCAGGCCGCGCAGTGGATGCTGCAGCAGGCCGGCCTCCAGCCCGCTATGCCCAACCTCCCCGAAGGCGTCGACTGGGCCGTACGCAACGGTGCCGGCAAGCGCATCCTTATCCTCACCAGCTACTCCGCTCAGCCGCAGACGATTACGTTGCCGCATCCCATGACCGACGTCCTCAATACCGGACAGGCCAGCAGTGTGACGTTGCCCCGTTACGGCGTCGCTGTGCTGCAGGACCGCACGATCCCATGACGGACGCTCCTATCGACCGCACAACTCCGTCCTCCGGCCGGGCTTCTCAAAGAACATGAGAATCACCCTGAAGCCTCTCAACCAACAAACCATCGTGATCACTGGCGCGACCAGCGGGATCGGATTGGCAACTGCACAGGCAGCCGCACGGCGCGGCGCAAACTTGGTCCTCGCAGCGCGAAGCGAGGAAGCACTCCAGCAGATCGTGCGAGATCTCAGCAGCACCGGTACGAACGCCATCTACGTCGTTACCGATGTCAGCAAGCACAGCGATATCGAAAACCTCGCCCATCAAGCCATCACGAAGTTCGGCGGCTTTGACACCTGGGTCAACAATGCCGGCCAGGGCCTCTGGGGCCGTCTCGAAGAGGTCTCCGATGCCGATCACCGGCAGCTCTTCGATATCAACTTCTGGGGCGTGGTGTACGGCTCCATTACTGCGCTCAGAACCCTGAAGAAGCGGGGCGGCGCCCTCATCAATCTCGGCAGCGTGGCCTCGGATTTCGCCTTTCCCATCCAGGGCATGTACTCCACCACCAAGCATGCCATCAAGGGCTTCACTGACGCTCTCCGCCGCGAACTCCGCGACGAGGACGCTCCGGTTTCGGTCACGCTGATTCAGCCTGCTGCTATCGGCACGCCCTTTGCCCTGCATGCGAAGAACATCACGCAGACAGAAGCAAGGCTCCCTCCTCCCATCTACGCGCCGGAGGATGTCGCCCGGACCATACTGCTTGCAGCCGAGCATCCGCGTCGCGCCTTGCATGTCGGAGGCGCTGGCAAGATCATGGGCATCTTCAGTCGCCTGACCCCGGGGCTCGTCGATACCGGCTCCAGCCTGATGATCAAGAGCCAGTACAAGCGCGGCCAGCCCAACACTGTTCGCGACGGCAGTCTGTACGCGCCCGGCAGGGACGGACAAGTGCGCGGTGACCAGAAATTTATCCGCCGCAGCGGCTATACGGCACTTGTCGTCAACCCCATCGCTTCCTTGCTTGTACTCGCCGGCATAGCCAGTGCGGGCTTCGGCATCGTTTGGGCAAAGAAACGATAGCGTGCGCTCCCGCAGCAGCAAAGAGCCACCTGACGGCGGCTCTTCGCTGAACCCTCGTCCTGCAACAGCGCAGCTCTCAGCTTGGTTTTCCGCCGGACTTCCGCCACACCACCCGCACCTGTTCGCGCCAGCGCTCATCCAGCGCCAGCAGCGTCCATTCCACCCGCGGGGAAAGGTATCGCAGCACGGTTTCCGTCGCCGGATGGACATGCAGCGCTGGTGCGACCAGATAGAGCCTCGGGTCGCCCGAGGACAGCTGCACATCGGTGAAGTACCCATGGCGCTGGAACTCGCCCAGGCCGGTGGTCGCATCGGCCGTTTGCCGGTGATGATGCCGCACGCGAATCCAGTAGTCCAGTCCTTGCAGCGCAAGGTGCAGATCGTCGTCCGCCTTGAGCTCGATCACTGCCAGTCGTCCATCCGCGGTCACACCCAGCAGGTCGAGCATCCCGCGGTCGCCCGCGCCGGCAATAGCCGGAACCTGCGTGTAGATGTGCCTGGGATCGAGCCGCGGAATGACGCGGCTGGAGGTCTCAGCCGACGCATCGGGTTTCGAACTGTCTTGCTCTTCGCCTGCTCGATTCCCGATCGTGTCCGGATCACATTCATTTGCGTAGCTGTTGTGATCCCCAGGCACGCCCCGTTTCTTTTCCGGCAGGGGGCCGAGGCCGCGCGTCAGCGGCGCTAAATCTGCTCGCAGCACACTTTCCAGCCAGCGCTCCGGAGCCGCGCGAAACAGCGGATCCTGCGCTGTATTCAGGAAAGCATCGTTGCGCCGCTCCGCGCGTGCCTGCACCCTCGCATGCGCAGCCACGGCAGTCGCGGGACCTATCCGACGGTTTAATACAGCGCCGCCCCGCCGCACGGTGGCTCCTCTCCGTGCGCGTCGCCGTTCGAAGAGCTCCGCCACCAGCCCAGCCAGCTCAGCGCGGTTTCCTGCGTGCAGCGGAGTCTCCTCCGCACCCGCGCCTACGCTGATCTCCAGCACCCGTGCAAAGCTATTCGGCGCCAGCCCGATCCGTGCCCGCGCAAAAGGAAGCCCATGCAGCGAAAACACCAGTTCGCTCGCCGAGCGAAGCTGCTGGTCAACGCGGCCCTGTTCGCTCTCCGGCACCAACGCCAGCACCTGCGCAATCGCACCGGCGAAGCGTTCCGCCGCGGTCGCCCGATCCAGGCGATGAACCAGCCGCGTGCGCAGATTGCCCTGGTCGTCGGCGTCACGCTCGTGCAGCTCTTCGCTGCGCTCGTCCAGTTCCCAGAGCTCCCACTGCGCCGCGTCGCTATGGAGCCACGCCAACCGCGAAAGGGTAAGCTCCGCCGCCCCGCGGGGCACGATGACACGCAAGCCCTTGTACAGCCGTTTCCCGCCAGCCTGCTCGCGGCAGGTGTGCAGCCACAGAATGCCCAAGGTCAACACGCCGTCCGTGATCGCCTGCGATTCATGCGCTCCCACCCCGATCACCGCCCAGGCATCCTTGTTATTGCCCGCGCCGCGCAGCAGCGACCCCCGCGCATACGCCGGTCCGAAGCTGCGTTCCAGGTCCATCGCCGCGCGGAACCCGTCTGGTTTCCACTCCGCAAACTCGCGCGCCAGCACCCGCTCCAGGGTACGCAGGTAGCGTGTGCGTGCTGCATCGCGAGCCGTCGGCGTCCGCCGCTCCCGGTCCGCAGCCAGTTCCAGCAGTTTGGTCTGCGATTGCCCCATGCGCAGCGTTGCGAGCCGCAGGATGCCGTGCCGCTCCGTCGCCGCAACCACCCGCCGCACCATGTTCCGCTCTTCGCTCCACAGGTGCAGCGAGCAGCGCGCATGCTCGCTGCTCAACGCATATTGGGCTGCGCGCATGTCGAACAGCACTTTGCCGTCTTCCAGCACAGCAGCGTTTGCATGCTCTCGCAGATAGCCTTCGATCGCGGAAGCGATCTGTTCCGGCGTTTGCGCTGCTTCAGCTGAGTCAAAGGTATGTGGCATACGGGATGCGAGATGCGAGACGCGAAATACGAGACGAGACCTGAAAGTTGGGGGGAACTGTCACTGCGCGCTACGGCCATACGGCATCAAGCGGAAGAACGTGCGAGCAGCAGCAGTAGCTTTGATTCGCATCTCGCATCTCGCATCTCGCATCTCGCATCTCGCATCTCGCTCACCTCACTGCCGCATGCACGGCCAGCAGCGTCTCCAGCAGCTCCCGCAGCCGGTTCAGGTGCAGCGCATTGGCGCCGTCGCTCTTGGCTTCCGCTGGATTGTCATGCACTTCAAGGAACACTCCATCGACGCCCGCTGCCACCGCTGCCCGCGCCAGCACGGGAATGAACTCCGGCTGCCCGCCGCTCACGCCTGCGCCGGCTGAGGGCGTCTGCACGGAGTGGGTGCCGTCGAATACCACGGGTGCCATCCCGCGCATGACCGGCAGCGCCCGCATATCCACCACCAGGTTGTTGTAGCCAAAGCTCGCGCCGCGCTCGCACAGGCTCACACGCTCATTGCCGCTCTCCCGAATCTTCTCCACCGCATGCTTCATATCCCACGGCGCGACAAACTGGCCCTTCTTCACGTTCAGCGCGCGGCCCGTTTTGGCTGCGGCCACCAGCAGGTCGGTCTGGCGGCACAGAAACGCCGGAATCTGCAGCATGGCCTCCGCATCGCCCAGCTCCTCGCTGGCCTGTGCCGCCTGCTCCGGTGTGTGAATGTCGGTGAGGACGGGCACGCCATTCGCCGCGCTGATCTGCCGGAGAATACGGCAGCCCTCCACCATTCCGGGCCCGCGAAAGCTGTGGAGCGACGTGCGGTTCGCCTTGTCGTAGCTTGCCTTGAAAATGTACGGTACACCGAGGTCAGAAGTGATGCGCTGCACCCGGTCCGCGAGCGAGCGGGCGTGCGTCTCGGACTCCAGCACGCACGGCCCGGCAATCAGGAACAGGCCGGGTCCGCCGATGGCGACCGGGCCCACGGCAAAAGCATTCTGAGGAGGCATCCTCAACAGGATAGCGGTTCCAGCCGCTTCGCAGTTCACAAGCAAAGGCCCCGGCCAACAGCCGGGGCCTCTGCATCAGGAGTCTCTCTTGCTACGGGTTCACGATCGACTGCGAACGCGATCCACTCGCCACCGCGACCACGCACGAAGGCAGGGTCGAGGTGGGGAACGGCGAGTTGGGAATACCGCTCAGGCCGCCCGTGTTGGGGCTCATCTGCAAGCCGGAGATCGAGTTGTCCAGCCGGTTGGAGCTGTACACGTAGATGCCCAGCGCCGGATCGATCGTCACGCAGCTCGGGCCGGTGGCCACCGTAGCGCTGCCCAGGGAGGAAGTGCCGCCTAGCGAGCCGTCCGCCGTGTTGATGGTGTAGGACGCGATGGCATGGGAGTTGAAGTTCGCCACCAGCAAATACTTCCCGCGCGGATCGATGATCATGTTGACCGGGAACGATCCGGTCAGCGTCGGGCTGGTCACCAGCGGGATCAGATTTCCGGTGCTCGTCGCCGAGATTCCGTAGCTGATGATCTGGTTCGCATACTGGTCCGACACATACACGAACCGCGTGGTCGGGTCGACCGCAATGGAGGACGGAACCGTGCCCGCCGCGTACCCTTTGCAGGTCGAGGGAGTGTTGACTGTTCCGGCGGTGCAGGTTGTGCCGCTCAGAGTCGTGAGCGCGCCCGACGAACTTTGCTGGAAGCCCAGCACAGTCGCATTCGGGGAGGCTTCCTGATCCACCACGTAAACGAACGTGTTCGGAAACGTGGTCGTAATACTCGAGACCGCGACGCTCACCGGGTTGTTGCCCAGGTTCACATTTATGGCAGACCCCAGCGAGTTATCGCTGTTGATCGGGAAGATCGTCAAACCGCCCGGGCCCGGCGAAGCCGTCGTGTAGCCGTTCTGGTAGGTGTAGGTCACGTACAGGTACTTGCCGGCCGGGTCTACCGCGATTGACGTGCCAAAGCTCCCGGTCAGGTTGTAGGTGTGCAGCCCATAGAGCTTGCCGTCCGTGCCGACTCCGAACTGCGCGACGGTGCTGTCGTCGTGGCTCAGCACGTAGATGAACTTCTGGTTGGGCGCGGCCACCAGCGCCACCGGGTTCCGGCCCACGCCGCTGAACGGCGAGCCGGCGATCTGCGTCAGCACGCCGGTCTGATAATCAATGGCGAACGCGCCCACCGTTTGCGTACCGGCCGATGTCGAATAGAGATAGGCGACCGAATAGTCGCGGCTGCAAGCCGTGGCAAACGCCAGGGCCATTGAAACTGTGGCTCCCAACGCTGCGCGACCGAGTTTGTTCCACTTCATGCTTTTGTCCTGCCGTGCCACGGTGCGGTAACGTTCGCGCCGCGTTGAGAGTGATGTGCCGGGTAACCGGTCGGAAGAGTTTCAGGCCGGCGCGAGACCCTCCGCGGCCGGCCGCAAAGCAGGTCTAGTTCACGGAGCCGCTCAGCACCAGGCAGTTCGGGCTTCCGACTGTCTTGAAAGTCGAGCCGCGAGACAGATCCGAAAGCGCCCCCGTGTTCTGGTCGATCACCTTGCCCGTGACCGTACTGTCCTGGAAGTTTGAAACGTACAGATATTTGTTGGAGGTGTCTTCCACCATGCACACGGGGCTGGAGCCGACCGCGTAGGTGCTGCTGCCGGAGGTCGTGATCTGCTGCAGTTCGCTGTTATTTGAGCTGACCGTAAACGCCGAAATCGAGCTGTAGGAAACCGTCGTCGTCCCCGTCACCGTCGTGCTCTTGTTCAGCACGTAAACGTATTTCGAACTGTTATCCAGGATCACGTAGGACGGATTGTAGGTGTTTGGGAGGTTCGCGTACGGTGAGCCCGCGACGGCCGTGGGCACGCATCCTCCGCCCACCGAGAAGAAGTAAATGCGCCCGGCGCTGGTGGTGCTGTTCTGGTTGTCTGTCATCAGCAGAAAGGAGCCCGAACCATTGATCGACGTAATATTTGTCGAGCCGATCGGGAAGGTCACGCTGGCGTACGGGGTCAACGCACCTTCGCCGCCGATCACGTAAGGGGTTAGCGACTGGTTGGCGCTGTTCACCGTGTACAGGCAGCTGCCGATGGTCTTCATCGCCAGTGGATTCTGCCCTACCTCATAGTAGGTCGTGTTGGTTCCGTTCGGGTTCTTCACGTTCGGATTGGTTACCAGAGTGAGCTTACCCGTGGTGCCGTCAACGGTGAATGCCGTGACCGCCCCATTGCCATTGCCGCTGGGCGAATAGGTGTCCAGTTCGTACAGGTACTGGCCGGTGCTGTCGAATTGAATCCACTTGGGCACAAAGCCCTGGCTGTGGAAAGTTTGCTGGTACGTCAGCGTGCCGTCGCCACCGACGGCATACTGCACAATGCCACTGGCCGGGTCCTGCACCGTGCTGCTGCCGCTCGTTCCCTGGTTCAGCACGTACAGGTAGC
Source organism: uncultured Acidobacteriaceae bacterium (assembly GCA_964246235.1). Classification (GTDB taxonomy): domain Bacteria; phylum Acidobacteriota; class Terriglobia; order Terriglobales; family Acidobacteriaceae; genus Granulicella. Next base: position 19,733 of record CAXTPR010000004.1, on the reverse strand, counting down.
GCCCGCCGGGCTTCAGCACCAGGGATACCGGTACGCTCCCGCCGGAGGAAAAAGGCTGGCTGGGGATGGCGGTCAGGTTGCCGGTATAATCGTCCACCTTGAACCCGCCGATCTGGTTATACTGCTGGCCCAGCACCCAGATGTAGCCGATTGTGCCGCCGCCACATGCTGTCATACCGAGGCCCAACGCTGCGGAGGCCAACAAGGCCATCGCAATGCGGCCGAACAAACGAAACTTCATGCGCTTCCTTCATGCCCCCGTGTTCGCGGTTTGCACACACGATTGTCCGGGGAAGACCTGGATCGAGGGAGAACCCGACCTCTCCTCGATTGTAGAGACTTGCCCCGATTTACGCCAATTGGAAGTGAGACGGGCGGAAAGCCGTGAGGGAAGCGTGCGAGGGAAAGATCTCCGCAGCGCAGGAACCCCCGGAGACGTTCCCCCGGGTTCCTACGCCGTCGCTTACCAGGTCCGGCAGCCGCCGCCGACGGGCATCATCGGCTGACCCACCTTGCAGCCGAAGGCCTTGCCGAATTCGTCGAAGTTCTGCACCGTGCCCTTCACCCTCCACTCGCCGGTGGAGTGCGGATCGGTCTTGGCCCGGTTCACCGTCGCCTGCTGCGTCATGTTGCTGCACCACACCTGCCCGAAGGAAAGAAAGAACCGCTGCTGCGCGGTATAGCCGTCCCGCTTGCCGTCCACATAGCCCGGTTCGGCCTTGGCGCCCTCTTCCGCGAGCGTCTGGGACAGCGCCTGAAACGCGATGCGGATGCCGGCGTTGTCGGCGGAGTTCTCACCCAGCGTCAAATGCCCGTTAAGGTTCTGTCCCGGCGCCGCCTCGAAGCCGTCGTACTCCTTGGCGTAGCACTCGCTGCGCTCTTTGAACTTGGCCAGGTCTTCCTTGGTGAACCACACCCGCACGTTGCCCTTGGGGTCGTACTGCGATCCCTGGTCGTCGAAGCCATGGGTCATCTCGTGCCCGATCACCACGCCGATGCCGCCGAAGTTCACCGGCGCATCCATCGTCGCCTGGTAGAACGGCGGCTGCAAAATCCCTGCTGGGAAGTTGATGTTGTTCTGCGGCGGGTTGTAGTAGGCATTTACCGTCGGCGGCGTCATGCCCCACTCGGTCGGGTCCACCGGCTTTCCGAACTTGCTCAGATTGCGTTTGCGCTGGAACGCTCCCGAACGCTCGTTGTTGCCGAAGAAGTCTGTCCGGCTCACCGTCAGCGTGGAGTAGTCCAGCCACTTGTCCGGGTACCCGATCTTGTCGGCGATCGCATCCAGCTTCTTCTTCGCTTCTACCTTGGTCTCCGGCCCCATCCAGTCCAGCTGCTGCAGGTCGCGCGTCATGGCCGCTTCCAGGGCCTTCACCAGTTTTTCGGTTTCGGCCTTGCTGTTGCCGGGGAAGTTCTGTTTCACCCAGTCCTGCCCCACCGCCTCGCCCAGCACGCGATCTGTGGCGGAGGTGCACTGTTGCCAGCGCGGCTGCGGCTCCTGCTGTCCGGCCAACTCCTTATTGAAGAACGCGAAGTTCACATCACGGAACGGCTGGCTGAGCTGGTTGGCGGAACCATGCACCGCATGCCAGCGCATGTAGCTCTTGATCGCCGGCAGCCCGGCCGTGCCGATCTCCGTGTTGGCTGTTTCCATGTATGGCAGGCTGCTCACGATCACCGTCTTCGCCTGCGCCAGCCCTATGCCGGTGAGGTACGCGTTCCAATCGAAGTTTGGCGTCTTCGCCTCGAGGTCCGCCACGCTCATCGGGTGATAGCGCGTCGCCGGGTCGCGCATGGCCACGCGGTCCAGCGAACCCTTGGCCAGAGCTGTCTCGATCGTCATCGTGTCCGCAGCCTCCTGCTTGGCCTGCTCCGGCGTATCTCCCAACAGGACAAAGGTCTGCGTCATATTCGCGACATAATCTTCGCGCAGCTTCGAAAAGCGTGCACTCGGGTTCAGGTAGTAGTCGCGGTCCGGCAGCGTCAGGCCCCCCTGGCCGGTGCTCAGCACCTGCTGGGTTGAGTCCTTCTGGTCCTGGGTCACGCCCACGCCGAAGAAGGCGCCGCCGCCGCGCCGGTCCTGCTTGGCGTTGAACGCCGCCAGCTCCTTGGGATCCTTGATGGCCGCAATCGAATCCAGCTCCGGCTGCAGCGGCTTCGCGCCCAGTGCGTTGATCCGTTCCGTGTCCATGCACGACGCGAAGTAGTCGCCATACTTCTTCTGCAGCGGAGTCTTCGGCGCGTCGGCCGCGCTTCTCAAATCCTGGTACAGCAGGTAGTTGTTGTGGTCGGCCAGCTCACTGAAGCGGCTCACCCCGGTCCGGTCCGCCGGAATCGCATTCGCCTTGTTCCAGTTCCCGCAGGCGTACTGGTAGAAGTCGACACACGGGTCCGCCGTCTTATCGATCGCTGACACGTCGAACAGCACCGGCGTCTTCGGCACCTTGGCCGGCGCGGACGGCACATCGGCCAGGAAGGTGATCGAGCCATCCAGATTGAGATCGGGACCAGCCAGCGCGGAGTGCGCGGAACTTGCGGAGTTCTGCGCCAAACAGGGCGCCAGGCAGGCAGGGCCGGCCAGCGCAAGCAGGGAAGCGGCAACGCGGAAACGCATGGGGAGACTCCTTGAGAACGGCCACAGAAGAACAGGCCGCGCACCGCAAGGATACAGCGAGTACCGTTACCCCCCGAGCCCGGCTGCTTTTCTGTGCGCCTCAGGAGACGGAGACGCCACTGGAAACTCGCATAATTCCCCTTTGCCCTTGCTCCTCCGCTTTGCTCAGGATGACCTCATCGAAGAGGGCCGCAGCGCATCCCTAGAAAATCTTCATGTGAATCGTCAGGTACTTCTTCGGATCGGCGCGGATCATCTCCACCAGCGTCGTGCTGGAGGTGAGCAGCTTGTTCAGGTTCTTGGCCGTTTCCTCGTTCGTGGCCAGTTGCCCCAGTGTGCCCTTGCCTGCGTTCACACCGCTCAGCAACGTATCCAGGTTCGTTACCGTATCGTTCAGCTTCTGCGCGAACGCCGGATCCTTCACCAGCAAGCCCAGTGCGCCCTTGCCTGCATCGGCCTCCGTCAGCAGAGAGTTCGCGTGCTGGAGCGTGCTGTTCAGGTTGTTGTAAAGCGCGTCGTCGGTCAGCAGCTTGCCCGCCGAGCCCTTGCCGCTCTGCAGGCTCGCCACCATCGAATCCAGCCGGTTGGCAGTGCCATTCAGCTTGCTGTAGAGCGCGTCATCGGAAAGCAGCTTGCCCGCCGTCCCACGCCCGTTGTTCAGCCCTGCGGTTAAAGCCTGCAACTGCGTCAGTGTGCTGTTCAGGTTGTTGTAAAGCGTCCGATCCTTCAGCAACGCGCCCGCCGAACCCTCACCCGCCTGCAGCCCATCCACGATCCGGTCCATCTTGGCGAGGATGACGTTCACGCTTTCGATCGTGCCCTGGCTCGACTTCACCACGTCGGTGATGCTTGGCGTCTCCGCTGTGTGGAGCTCCTGCCCGTCCTGGAACTCAGGTCCCACCGCAGCCACGGAGTTCAGGTCGATGATCGTGTCGCCCAGCACCCCCACGGTCGACTGCGACGCCAGCGTGTCGGTGTGCAGGCTCGAAAGAAATTTGGGATTGATCTTCATCTCCACCTGGATCGGCGTGAGCTTCCGCGCGGGGTCAGTCACCACCAGCACCTTCTTCACCTCGCCGATGGTCACGCCCTCCAGGTTCACCGGCGCGCCTACCTTCAGCCCATTGGAGTTCGGGAAATAGGTGTAGCCGGTCAGCTTGCGGCTAAACGGGCTCATGCCTGAGGCGCTCGTCATCAGGAAAACCAGAATCGTGAGCAGCGCCACGGAGATCAGCACGATCACGCCGACTTTCAGCTGCGACCACTTCACTTCCTGCTGGCTGGGCATAGAACTCCTTGCTGAGAGGCGATGTGTCTCATTCGACGCGCGTTTGCTCCCATGGTAGCGGAAGAATTCGTCTCTCCGCCCGGCCTGCCGCGCAAAAAAGCCGGCCGCCAGCGCTCATCAACGCTCCATCAGCGAGCTCCCACGGCCATGCCTCAGTCTTCCGCCACCACCACGGCCAGCGACATGTCGCGCGAGTGCGTCAAGCTCAGGTTCAATCGCCGCACGCCCAGCTTGGCCGCGATCTCCGCCGCTCGCCCGTGGAGGTGCAGCTCCGGCCGCTGCCCCGGCGCGCGCGTCACCTCCAACTCCCGCCAGGCCACGCCCCGGCTGATGCCTGTGCCCAGCGCTTTCGCTCCCGCCTCCTTCGCGGCGAACCGCGCCGCCAGGCTCTCTGCGGAGTTCTTCTTCGCCATGCAGTACGCGATCTCCCCTGCGGTGAACACCCTATGCAGAAACACATCCCCATATCGGTTCACGCTTCGCTCGATCCGCGCGATCTCGATCATGTCCGTGCCGATGCCGACGATCACGCTGCCCTCCCCACAAACTTCAAGCCGAGCATAAGACGTCAACCCCGCCTCCGCCGTGCCCGTAGCTGACCGGCTCAAAGCTCACGCTGGATCAAGACCGGCCCCTGTCTGTCTCGGCGCGGGGCAGCAGCCTTCTCATCGGGCTCGTCCTTCCGCTGCGCTAAACTTCAAGTGCTGCATGTCTGCACTGCTCCCTATCATCGAAGCCAGCCACCTCGGCAAAACCTACAGATCCGGCAAGCTGGACGTTCCGGCCCTGCGCGATGTCAGCTTTGCCGCCGCTCCCGGTGAGTTCCTCTCCATCGTAGGCCCCTCCGGCTCTGGCAAGAGCACGTTGTTCTATGTGCTCGGCGGCCTTACCGCCCCGACTTCCGGCACCCTCACCATCCAGGGGCAGGATGTCTCCCGCCTGTCGGACGCCGCGCGTACGGGTCTGCGCCGCGCGCAGATCGGCTTCGTTTTCCAGCGCTTCAACCTCCTGCCCACCATCTCGGCCTACGACAATATCGAACTGGCCCACACCATCACCGGGTCCAGACAGCCGTTCGATGGCAAGCTGCTCGCTCACCTGGCCGGTCTTCTCAATATCAACGGCCGCCTGCATCACCGGCCCAATGAGCTGTCCGGCGGCGAGCAGCAGCGCGTCGCCATTGCCCGCGCGCTGATCACCCGGCCCGCCATCGTGCTTGCCGACGAGCCTACCGGCAACCTCGACACCGTCAACTCCGACGCCGTGCTCGCAATGCTCCGCGCCGCGAGCCGCGAGATGAACCAGACCGTGCTGATGATCACGCACAACCCTGAGGCCGCCCAGATTGGCGATCGCATCCTCCACATGCGCGACGGGCAGATGATCCGGATCGAAAAAGCCCGCGGCTCGGTCGTGTCGGACGCCGTCGTTAGAGCCGATCTCGCGCAGGGGTAGAGGCTTGCGTTCGCTCTTTCGTTGTCGTTCACCAAGGAAATCCGCGTTCCGCCGTTGCAGCTACGCGCCGCCCGCGGAGGGTGCCTGGCTTGCGAGCTGAAAATTCACTGTGATCACAGTGTCCACAGCAGTCGGTTCGCCATTCAGCAGGTACGGCGTATAGACCCAGGTCTTTACCGCATCCAGGGCCGCCCCGGAAAGCATGCCGTTCCCGGACACTACGGTCAGTTTCTCGATCCTTCCATCCGGGCCGATGATCGCGTGCAGTACCACCGGCCCGGATATGCCTTGCGCTTTCGCGTCAGCCGGGTACACCGGGTCGCTTCCTGAAAGTTTCAACCCGGCCACCACGCCCCCGGAGACGCGAACAGGACCGCGCGGCTGCGGACTCGCAGTCTGCGTGGCCGGTGCGCTCTGCGCCTCCGGCAGGCTTCCCGGCTCGGGTGTCTGGGCGGCCGCGGCGAAAGCTCCCGCAGCAAGAACACCGGCCAGGCCGGCAGAGCAAAGTCGAAGCAATGGAATCTCCTTCGCAAAGCGATTGCCGGGAGTCTACGCTCGGCGCCTGTCGCTTGTCAGCCCGCGAGGTGTACGCGGAATGCAGTATGCTGACGGCGTTCCCTAACCCCAACGCAGGAGCTCCCATGAACCTTCTCCGCCGCTTAGCCACGCTCTTCGCCCTCGCCGCCGCGGCCACTTTCGCGACCGCTCAGGCCGGCACGCCGTCCAAACCCGCCTCGGCTGCCAAACCGGCCGCCCAATCCGCCCCGGCGAGCTCGCCCAAGGGCCAACTCCTGGACATCAACACCGCCACCCAGGATCAGCTCAAGGCCTTGCCCGGCATCGGCGATGCTTACTCCAAGCGCATCATCGACGGCCGCCCTTACACCGCCAAAAACCAGCTCGTCAGCAAGGGCATCGTCCCACAGGCCACCTACGACAAGATCTCCGGGAGCATCATTGCCCACCGCGTCGCTTCCAAGTAACTGCAAACGTGGTTCCCAGCTCTGGTGCGCAAACCGTTAAGTTCCGTGCAGGAGGAGCTAGGCAACGCCTGACCTCCTCCTGCATGGAACTCTTTTCCTGACGGTGCGTCACCCAAACGTGGGAGCGGAACCCACGCCGCAATACTCCCGGACGGCTTTTTCCGAAAGACACTGGGCCGCGCTATCGGATAGAGTGAAGTGCAGGCTCCTGCACCGGCTTCGGTGCATCTCCGTGCGTCCGCGCACGTTATCTACAGGACACGTATGCCCTCACCCGCAGTGGACAGCTCTGCTAACACCGGCTCCCGGAGCCCGCGCACGTCGCCGCGTCGCAAAGCTGCCGTCCTCGCCTCACTGTCCTTGCTGGTGTTGGCCCTTCCCGGATGCCAGAGCATCGCGGTCAACGCCGGCAACGTGGCCACCATGCGCGTCATCCACGCGTCACCGGACGCTCCCGGCCTGGATATCTACGAGAACGGCTCGGCCATCGCCTACAACCTGGGCTTCGGCACCATCACTTCGTATATCGCCTTCGCTCCTGGCACCTATGCCATCTCCAGCGATCAGGCCAACACACGCACGCAGCTCACCACCTCGAACGCGTCGCTGGCCAACATGCATCAGTACACGACGCTTATCAGCAACGTAAACGCGAACCTGCAGGAAAGCATCCTGCAGGACCAGAACACTCCGGCTCCCACCAGCCAGATCTCCGTGCGTGTCCTTGATGAGGCCACGAAATTTGCCGGTGGCCTGGACGTATATCTCGTTCCGAGCAGCGGCAAGCTGTCCACCAGTGCGCCCATTGCCACTGGCCTCACCTTCGGTTCCAACAGCGGCTACCTCAACGTGCCGGCTGGCACGTACGCCATTGCGGTCGTACCCACGGGCACGGTACCCAGCTCCAGCGCCGGCACGCTGCTCATGGGCTCGCAGGTTACGTACGCAACCGGCGCCGCGCGCACCATCGTCCTCATCGATCAGCAGATCTCCACGTCGCCCGGCGTGCAGGCGCTGGTTGCCGCCGACTTCGATTACAACGGCACCACGACCTAACCATCAGCTCCTTCCGCTGTCAAACACCGGTGTCATCCCTGCGCGCAGTGAAGCGTCTGTCCTGAGCCTCTCGAAGAGGTCCCTCTTTCCGTCAGAGGGGACACTCATCGTCCGAAACGACATTCCCAGCCTGCTCCTCTCACCAACGAAGCGTGCAGGCGCCTGGGACACACCGCCTCTGCGAAAATGTCGCGCTTCCGGCGAAAAATATACTTCCGGAACGAATCACAACCCTCCCCGGACCCGCGTGTCTACTCCCTTCGTGCTGCGGAGCGCCTCTCCGCAGCACGGAGCGGGCCGCAGCATGGGACCGCACCGAAAGGACACCGTCATGAACCTCAGGAAAGTAGCTCTCACCGCCGCCCTTGTCTTCCTCCCGGCCACCATGGCCGCAGCCCAGCGCAGTACCTATCATCAGCGCCACGACATCAACCAGCGCAAGGGGAATCAGCAGGCGCGCATCGCCCAGGGCATCAAGAGCGGCCAGATGACTCCACGCGAAGCGTCGCACGTCGAACACCAGGAAGCCGGCATCAACCGCGAAGAGCGTGGCATGCGTGCCCAGGATAACGGTCACCTGACGGCCCAGGATCGCCAAACTCTCGCCAGTCAGCAGAACGCCGAGTCCAGGCGCATCTATAAAGACAAGCACAACGGGCGAACCGACCCGGGCGTCCCGCCCGCGCCCCGGTAGACTCCAGCCGTTCACCCCAGCAAACGCGATAGAGGCCGCCCACCGAGAGCGGCCCTTATCGTGTTGGTGCTTCTAAGGCTTGCGTCTGGGCGCGTAGGCGCCGAGTTTCCGCTGCAGCCCCCAGCAGCACCAGCAGCGGCATGCCCAGGGTCATCCCCAGCAGAAACGTGAAGCCGCGTCCGCCGTACGCTTTTGGCAAGTTCAGCCCGTACCAGAGGAGCACCAGCAGGGCCAGCACCACGCCATGCGCCATGGGGGAGCCGGAGTCGATACGGGCCACGAAGTAGCCCGCCAACGCCGATGCGATGCCGACCACCAGCAGCTCTGTAAGGTGGTAGGCCGGGGTCGGCCGGTCTTCGGCAATATCTGTGAGAGCCAGCGCGACCCGGTGAAAGAGCGCCGATCCGGCCACAATGACTGCGATCCCGGTCATCACGCCGAGCACGCTGCGGAGCCAAGGCTTCATGGGAGCGACTATACCGCAGCCTTCCGGCCGTCGACAAAAGAGCCGGGCATTCATCTTGGACGCCCGGCTCTTTAGCCCGCCGATTCGCTAGTAACGGTAGTGCTCCGCCTTATACGGGCCCTCAACCGGAACGCTCAGGTAGTCCGCCTGCTTCGGGCTCAGCGTTGTCAGCTTCACACCGATCTTTTCCAAGTGCAGCCGCGCCACCTCTTCGTCCAGCTTCTTGGGCAGCACATACACGCCCACCTTGTAGCTATCCTTGTGGGCCCACAGGTCGAGCTGCGCCAGCGTCTGGTTGGCAAAGCTGTTCGACATCACAAAGCTCGGATGCCCCGTCGCGCAGCCCAGGTTCACCAGCCGTCCTTCGGCCAGGATGAAAATCGAGTGGCCTTCCGGAAATGTGTACTGGTCTACCTGCGGCTTGATGTTGAGCCGTGTCACGCCCTTCGCGCCATCGAGCTCCGCCATCTGGATCTCGTTGTCGAAGTGGCCGATATTGCAAACGATTGCCTGGTCCTTCATCTGTGTCATGTGCTCGAAGGTGATCACGTCGAGATTGCCCGTGCAGGTCACATAGATATCGCCCCGCCCCAGCGTTTCTTCAATGGTCGTGACCTCGTAGCCTTCCATCGCCGCCTGCAGCGCATTGATCGGGTCGATCTCTGTGACGACGACGCGTGCGCCCAGCCCGCGCAGCGACGCCGCCGAGCCCTTGCCCACATCGCCATAGCCGCACACCACCGCCACCTTGCCCGCCACCATCACATCGGTTGCGCGCTTGATGCCGTCCACCAGCGACTCCCGGCAGCCGTACAGGTTGTCGAACTTGCTCTTGGTTACCGAATCGTTCACATTGATGGCCGGCACCAGCAGCTTGCCCTGCTCCATCATTTTGTAAAGCCGGTGCACGCCCGTGGTGGTCTCTTCCGAAACCCCGCGCCATTCCTTCGCCACGCCGTGCCAGCGCTGCGGATCTTCCGCCAGCACTGAGGTCAGCAGCTTCTGGATCACCGCCTCCTCGGTCGAACCGGCCCGTCCATCGACGAAGCTGCGATCGCCGTCTTCCAGCTCATAGCCCTTGTGGATGAGCAGCGTCACGTCTCCGCCATCGTCCACCACGAGCTGCGGCCCCAGGCCACCCTCATGCCGCAGCGCCTGGTCCGTGCACCACCAGTACTCGTCCAGCGTTTCGCCCTTCCAGGCAAACACCGGCACGCCCGCTGCAGCGATCGCTGCCGCCGCATGGTCCTGCGTGCTGAAAATGTTGCAGCTCGCCCAGCGCACGGTGGCGCCGAGCGCGACAAGCGTCTCGATCAGCACACCAGTCTGAATGGTCATGTGCAAGGAGCCTGTAATGCGTACGCCCTTGAGCGGCTGGCTCGGGGCGTACTTGCGCCGGATGGACATCAGCCCCGGCATCTCGGCCTCGGCAATGGTCAGTTCCTTGCGTCCCCACTCGGCGAGGGAAATATCGGCTACTTTGTACTCCAGAGTGGTCGTGGGTTCGAGCGTGGCTGTGGGCATCGTTTCTCCAAGCGTTAATGACATCCTCAAGCCTATCAAACAGTCCCGTTGTGGACTGTCTTACAGGCCGGAGAGCATGCGACGCACTTCCACAAGCTGCTTCTGAAGTGCGTCGTACCAAGCTTGCTCCAGCAGCCGGAGGTCGCGAGCCAGAAGCAGCAGGTACTCGAACTCCACGTTGCTGCCAGGCGCCTGCTGCAAGCAACGGATCATTTCGGTGTTCTCGTCTTTACCGCATCCTTCCGCGATGCTGAGCTCCCCTTCGCAATTGCACAGAAGGCCGAAAGCTTCCGCGCGTGGGAAGCTCTCCGTGACCGGTATACATCGAGTGCAAGTTGATGCGCCTTACCCATACATCAAGACTTCGGAACGGCTGCATATCCTCCTATCGATTGAAGCGTTCGAAACTCAATCATTCATCACTCAGAACTCAACGACCCCTGACGATCGTACCCACACGCTTGGTCCAGTTATCAGTCTTGAGGTCTCTTAGTTCTGAGCAGTAATTCAAGTAAACTCGACCGAAGACCTTGCCCACCTTCACCCCCAATTTCGACGCCCAGCAGATCGCTCTTCGGCTCGCCGTCGCCACGCTCATCGGCATGCTCATCGGCTTTGAGCGCGAAAGCTCGCACAAGGGCGTGGGCATCCGCACCTTCTCGCTCGCCAGTCTTATGGGCACCATCTGCGCCCTGCTCGGGCAGGCGTTCGCGCTGGAAGCCTTCGGCGTACTCACCGTGCTCACGCTGGCCGTCAGCATGAAGCCGAGCACGCGCGGCCGGCAGCTTGGTCTTACTACCGCCATTGCGCTGGTCAGCACCGGCCTGCTCGGCATGCTCATCGGCTTCGGTCACGTCTTCACGCCGGTGGCTGCCGGCATCATCATCACCATGCTGCTCTCCCTTTCGGAGCAGTTCCAACGCATCACCGGGGGCGTCAGCGCGGCGGAGCTGCGTTCGGCCGTGCTGCTTGGTCTCATCGGCCTGGTCATCTTCCCCGCGCTTCCCAACCACGCCATCGACCGCTACAGCCTCATCAACCCCCGTGAGGCCTGGATCACCGTCATCGCAGTCGCGGCCATCGGCTTCCTCAACTATGTGCTGCTGCGTCTCTACTCGCGTCGCGGCCTGTACTACGCCGCCGTGCTTGGCGGCTTGGTTAACTCCACCGCCACCATCGCCGAGCTCGCCACCTGGATCACTGCCGACGGGCTCGATCCGCTCAGCGCCGGGATCACACTTTCGCTGCTCACCATCATGGCGATGTTCGTGCGCAACCTGGTCATTCTCGGCCTGTTCTCCGGCCGCTCCGCCAAGGTCGCTGCCGCCCCGTTGCTGCTCATGAGCGCGGTCACTGTATTCGCGGTGTGGCGGCTGCGGCCCCGTGGTGAGCCTCCTCCTGCAGAACTGGAGCTTGATTCCCCTGTGTCACCCGGCAAGGTCCTGCGCTTTGCGGCGCTCTTTCTCGTGATTCAGATATCTGGAACGCTGGCGCAGCGTTTCGGGAGCTTCGGGTTCCTTGCTGTTGCTTTGATCGGTGGCATGGTGTCCAGCGCCTCCACCGCCGCGGCCGCCGCGCACCTGGCCGCGCATGGCGAACTCTCGCCCCAACTGGCCGCCACCGGCGCCGTGCTGAGCTCGATCACCAGCGCTTTGGTCAACATCCCCATCCTGCAGCGCGAAACCAACCGGAGTGACCTCAGCACCCGGCTGGTCTGGATCACGCTGGGCATCGCCGCCGTTGGCTTGATTGCCGTTGTTTCCGAGTTCCGCCTGCGCTTCTAGTTCCTCAAGTCGGCTTCGTCACAGAACCGGCATTGCCTGTTCCCGCCGAACCCGTCGATCCAGCAGTGGCAGCACAACCAGCAGCAGGAGCAACGCCGCACCGATGCTGCTCGCGGCGTCGGTCCAGAACATGAGACCGAGGCCATGGCGGTCATACACCCGGCCTTCCAGCTTGGTCATCATCGTAATCGGGAAGTTGCCGGCGGCATTCAGGACGGCGACGGTCGTCGCTGCCAGCGCGTTGCGCGGACCGACGATCTCATAGATCAGCGCATAAAAGCTGGTGTAGTTGAAGCCCTGCGCCATGTTGTACAGCAGCAGCACTACAGCAAACATCATGACCGTATGGGGCAGCCAGACACCGGCGATGGCGCAAGTGGCTGCGGCGAACCCGGAAAGCAGGTAGACCGTTCTGCGTTGCCAGTGCCGCAGCAGCGGAGCCGCCAGCAGCGAACCCACCGAGCACACCAGCGCCACGCCCGGCCCGTTCAGCAGCGTGTTCATTCGCTCCGGAGTGTGGAAGTCGCTGCCCAGGGATGAAAACGCATTGGTCAAGGCGAAGCAGCTTGCCGGTGAAAGAAACAGCGCCAGGCCGATCCACACGCGGCCCTGACGAACGATGCGGCGCAGGTCGCGCCCCATGGCAGCAAAGTTCGCGCGCAGCGTGCCCGCGGGTTGCGGAGGAGCCGGGAAGCCGAGCAGCAGCAGCGCCGGCGCGAACACCAGGCAGGCCAGCAGCCCCGCCGCTAGGGGCAGCGGCAGCGCCCGCACCAGCACCACAGACGCCCAGCTGAAAACCCCCGCCGCGCCCAGGTTCGCCACGTTGAACCAGGCGCTGATGCGATCGTACTCCGCCTCGCCCACCATGTCCGGCATCATCCCACCGACGGCGCTCGAAAAGAACACGGCCGCCGTGCACGCCGCCGTCAGCGCAATTTTGAACCAGAACAGGTGATCGAGCAGCAGCACGGTAACGCCCAGCAGCCCCGCCGCCAGCGCCGCGAAGAACCATGCATAGCCGCGTTTGGTGAACCGCACATCCAGGACCGGGCACAGGCACCACGCCCACCAGCACGGCGAAAACGCCACGTAGCTGATGTCCAGCACACGCCCTACCGACACACCGCGCGCCGTCAGCAGTACACCGAATGCTGTCGAGATGAAGCCGTACACAAAACCGGTCGGCATGTTCGCCAACCCCAAGGCCCATACAGGCAGCTTGCGTTCCACGCTTATGGATACAGGCGCTTCAACCATGCGTCTAGGGTATCGTTCACGTCGGCTCCGCTAATCAATAAACAGTGCTGGCGTTGTGATAGCCGCTGTAGCCACCTTCAATGCCCATGGCAATCGGCAGCGCGCGTTCCATCCGGTGATGGCCGATCTTGTGCAACGCGAACATCACACCAATCTGCGCGCTGTGGTCCATGATCGCCATCGCCGCCTGTCCTCCCCAACCCCGGTCGACGAACGGTCTTGCCAGCGCATCGGCTTCGCTGATTCCGTGATGTAGAAAGTGCTGGGTCGTCACAGCATCCGTCGCTTGCCCCAGAAGGCTGAAGGCCAGCAGACCGATCGTCGTTCTATCGAAGAATCGGTGCGGTGCCCTATGTTCATACCGTTCCACCGGCTTGCCTATTCCGCCCCCCAGACTCGTGTAGACACCCAGCTTCAACATTGCATTGCTGTCCCAACCGATTGGCTGCGGATACACGGGATAAATGTTGCTCGTGAACCGCACCGGTTTGTAGCGCACGAGCTGGTCGCCCCCTTCCACACGGACGTGAGTTCGCGGTGTCACCGCAAACTCCACACCTGCGTCGGCTTCGCCTGCGAAGTAAAAGCCGCCGCTGTAGTGAAGCGTGATGGAAAGCGCCGCGTTCACACCTCCGGACTCGCCTTGCGGGTTGTAGGTGTAATCGATGCTCTGGAGCACGCGGCTCCAGTTCAGCGTGCCGACGCGCGCTCCCAGGAAGACGCCTACGCGCCCACCGCGCACCTCTGCCCGTGGCCCCACCAGCACTTCCAGCGCACGGCCTCCGCTCGACGATCCGTCGGCATAGTTGTTCGCTTCTGCTTGAGCATGGAACGTTTGGGTCAGGCTCGCGTCCACCGCGAAGTTCTTGTTCAGGTTAAGCGTCAGACCCGGTCCTGCCGACCATTGCGGCGGCGAGTCGTAGCAGGTCGTCCCGCAAGGCGAGAACCCGATGTAGTTGAGTTGGACGCCCGCCTCCCACCGCGAGACCACCTGTTCCGATGGCCTGGAGTCCACGCTGGCTTCGGCGGCGCTTTGACCGCGTGCCTGCCCTCCAAGAACCCCGACAGCGGACAGCAGAAGCCAACGAAGTACAGGGATCTTTCTGCAAACGAAGTAACACGCTGGCCCGATACCGCTTCGACGGTTCATCTCGGCAGCGGTGAGCGCTGCTTTCCTCCTCGCTACATTCTTTTGTGCGGCAGGCTCACCCCTGCAGCACCCACGTATCCTTGCTGCCGCCACCCTGCGAGCTGTTCACCACCAGCGACCCTTTCGCCAGCGCCACCCGCGTCAGCCCGCCTGGCACGATGGTGACTTTGTCGCCGTACAGCACATACGGCCGCAGGTCCACATGCCGCGGCTCCAGCTCATCCCCGATCAGGCACGGCGCCCGGCTGAAGCTAATCGTCGGCTGCGCGATATAGTTCCGCGGGTTCGCCTTGATCTTCGCCGCGAACTCCACCCGCTGCTCCGCCGTGCTCTGCGGCCCGATCAGCATCCCGTACCCGCCGCTCTCGCCCACCGCCTTGACCACCAGCTTCTCCAGGTTTGCGAGCACGTAGTTCCGCTCCTTCTCGATCATGCACAGGTACGTCTTCACACTGTTCAGGATCGGGTCTTCGCCCAGGTAGTACTTGATGATGTCCGGCACAAACGCATACAGCGCCTTATCGTCCGCCACGCCCGTGCCGAACGCGTTCGCCAGCGTCACGTTGCCTGCGCGATACGCATTGAACAGCCCCGCCACACCCAGGATCGAGTCCCCCCGGAACGCCATCGGATCGATGAAGTCGTCATCCACGCGCCGGTAGATCACATCCACCCGGCTCAGCCCGTTGGTCGTCCGCATGTAGCACACGTTATCGTGCACCAGCATGTCGCGCCCTTCCACCAGCTCGATCCCCATCTGCCGGGCCAGGTAGGCATGCTCGAAGTACGCCGAGTTGAACACCCCCGGGCTTAGCAGCACAATGTTCGGCTCCGGCCGCCCCTCCGGCGCCAGGCTGCGCAGCGTTCCCAGCAGCACCTGGGTGTAGTGCTCGATCGGCCGCACGTTGTAGCTGCGGAACAGCTGCGGAAAGATGCGCTTCATCACCCGCCGGTTGGTCAGCATATAGCTCACACCGCTGGGCACGCGCAGGTTGTCTTCCAGCACCACGAAGTCGCCGTTCTCCAATCGAATCAGGTCCGTCCCGCAGATCGCCACATAAACGTTGCGCGGCACGGGCAGTCCCATCATCTGCCGCCGGAACTGCGGACACGTATAGACCAACTCGCGCGGCACCATCCCATCCTTCAGGATGCGACCCTCGTTATAGATGTCCTTCAGAAAAAGGTTGAGCGCCGTGATCCGCTGCGCCAGCCCCTTTTCCACCCTGCTCCACTCCGCCGCCGTGATGATGCGTGGCAGCAGGTCGTATGGAAAAATCCGCTCCGTTCCCTCGTTCCGCCCGTAGACGGTAAACGTGATTCCCTGGTTCAGAAAGCTGAGATCGGCCGCCTGCTTCCGCCGCTGCACTTCCTCTGCCGGCAGCGCCGCAAAGTGCTCCAACAGCGGCTCGTAGTGTGTATGCAGCGCATCTTTGGCCTCGAACATCTCGTCGTATGCATGGTCCAGGGCATAGTTCTGCAAAGCCGCTAGAGATGAGGCGTTAGCAGGAGTGTCGGATTGCACAGGGTTCATGGGCAAAGTATAGGACTAGCCCGACCCGCTCCTGCCGTCACCTATCACTTCACTCCAGAATGCGTATCTTCTATGAAAAATTGGAGAGTGCGCTATCGATCAGGTTTGATTGTGGACTTTGCCGCAAAGCCAAGTGACACTTATGAACGCTGACAAAGACGTTTCCGCGTGCAAAAGAGTTATTAAGCTCCAAGAGGAATTTGGCCCCTCAATTGCACATGTGAGTGTGCGCACCTCTGGTGGGTTCCTGGAACAGGAGCTCGCAGGAGGTCCGGGCGTCGATTTCAGGAGGCAGGATGAAGAAGGTACTTTGCTTTGCAGCCGGTATGTTGCTAACGGCTGGCATCGCGCTAGCGCAGGTTACAACCGGCACCGTTGTCGGGACAGTTAAAGATTCCACGGGAGCGGTCGTTCCGAACACGTCTGTCACAGTTACCAATGAGGGCACAGGCGTTGTGTACACCGGTAAAACGAACGACTCCGGTGAATATCGCGTCGGTGACCTTCCTGATGGCCTGTACGACGTACGGAGTTTATCCACAGGTTTTGCCCCTGTGGTGGTTAAGGGTTTGGCCGTAGCCGCGAATCGGAGTCAAACCGCCGATCTGGTACTCACTGTAGGTACCTCGACCAGTGTGGAAGTCACCAGTGAAGCTGCCGTCACCTTGGACACTACAAGTTCTCAGTTGCAGACTGTTTTCGACGCGCAGGAGGTGCAGGATCTGCCAACCGCGACCATTGGGCTCGGCGCTTTGAACCTTTCCCTGCTTGCTCCCGGCACCGCTAACGTTGGTGCCATCGGCGCGGGTACCGGCCCCTCGGTCGGAGGCCAGCGTCCCCGCAACAACAACTTCGAAATAGACGGCATCGACAACAACAGCAAGTCTGTTACCGGTCCTCTGCTCTTTGTGCCGAACGACGCCATTGGGGAATTTAGCTTCCTAGAAAACTTCTATGGCGCCCAATACGGCCACTCCACAGGCGGCCAGTTCAATTCCCTCATCCAAAAGGGCACGAATACGGTTCACGGCCGACTGTATGAGTACTTCGATAATCGCAACCTCAATGCCGTAGACGCTGTACAGGCCAGAGCGAATGCGGGAAATGGTGTCTCTCCCAAGTTCCAGCCTCGCTACGATTACAACCGGTATGGCGGCCAATTAGGTGGTCCGGTCTTCAAGGACCGCCTCTTCCTTTTCTCCAACTTTGAACGTCAAACAGTGGGTGAGTCGCAAGCGGGCTCTTCTTACTGCGCGCCGACGGCTGCAGGCTTCGCGGCTTTGAACGGCATAACGTTCCAGTCCGCCAATAATTACGGTGTGTTCAAGCAATACACTCCTACAGCAGCCGCCCAGGCACCGGCAGCTGGCGACGCTGGCTGTCCTAACGGTAACACGATCGCAGTGACTTCCGCTGCGGGAACAACCACCAATATACCCGTGGGTGACTTTTCCGTTGCGCCCCCGCTATACCAGAATGAGTACTTCTCGACCAGCAGCGCCGATTGGATTATTCGCGCGTCTGATAGCCTCCACGTACGCTATGTGTACAACCGTGAAGACGGCCAGGACACATCGTCCTCGCTTCCAGTCTTCTACACCACCTCGCCCACTCGGCTCCACTTGGTGAGTATCGACGAAAACCACATTTTCAGCCCCAGCGTAGCGAATGAGTTCCGAATTGGCTACAACCGCATCTACACCGGAAGTGTCGTCAACAACGCCAGCTTCCCGAAGCTGGCCCAGTTCCCAAACCTCATCTTTGACGAACTCGGTAATTTCGATCTCGGTCCCGATCCCAACGCACCCCAAAGCACCATTCAGAACCTTTATCAGGCCATCGACACCGTGACCTGGGTCAAGGGAAAACACACCATCATTCTTGGTGGTGAGGGCCGCAAATACATTTCGCCTCAGCTCTTCGTTCAGCGTCAGCGTGGCGACTACGAGTACTCGACTCTCAGCACCTACCTGAATGACCTCACACCGGATATCTTTGGTCAGCGCAACGCGCTCGGCCCCATTGGCAATCCGAACTACTACGGTGACCAAACCGCTTTCTACGCTTACGGCAATGACGATTGGCGGGTTACGCCAAACTTAACGATCAACCTTGGACTTCGCTATGAGTTCACCTCGATTCCGGCCGGTGAAAAGCAGCAATCCTTCAACTCGGCAGCGAGTGTGTCCGGTCTGATCACCTTCGGCAAACCGTCTCCCCAGTATAAGAACTTCGCTCCGCGCGTCGGCTTCAACTACTCTCCGGATGCCAATACCTCTATCCGTGGCGGTTTCGGTATGGGATACGACGTTCTCTACGACAATATCGGCACTACAGAAGCTCCGCCGCAGTTCCAGTCCACCCAAAACGTAAACACGACGTTCAGCGCCGCAAATCCGCAGTTGCCGAACTTCCTAGCGAACGGCGGACTGCCGGGCAGTTTCACCTTCCCAAACCTCGCGGCCCAGCGCGCCGCAACGACCGCGTACATTCCAAATCAACAGCTGCCATATTCAGAGGAGTACACACTCGGAATTCAGCACGTATTCCATCGTGATTACACGGCTGAGGTTCGCTATGTGGGAACACGCGGCATTCATCTGGATGTTCAAGATCGATTCAATGTGCAGAGTCCCGCAAATGCAGCCAATCAGTTGCCCACTGTGTACGGCGGTTCCACCTCGGTCGTGCCGAACGGAGCCAATACAAAGGCCAGCCTAAGTGCGATCCCGTATATCATTCCCGCCTACAGCGCCGCAGGATTTACGAACATCATCGTCTCTGATAACCCTTATGGTTCATCGAACTACAATGGTTTAGAAAGTCAGCTTCAGAAACGTATGCGTAACGGCCTCTTGCTGAACGTGTCCTACACCTATAGCAAGGCAATGGATAACTCGACTGCCGATTTCAACACTTCGGCCATCAACCCTCGTCGTCCGCAAGACTTTCAAAATATCGCCGCTGAAGAGTCGCTTTCGGCTCTTAGCCGAAAACATCGGCTGACCGTCGAAGCTGTTTACGACCTAGCAATTTTCAAGGGCAATCACAACTGGTTTCTACGCAACATTGCCGGGAACTGGGAGATCACCCCTCTCTATACGTTCCAGTCACCGCAATACACGACTGTTCAGAGCGGGATTGACTCCAACCTGAATGGCGACAGCGCGACAGACCGTGTCTTCATCAACCCCAATGGCGTTCCGGGTACCGGATCCCTTGTTGTTCCCGTCTTTGTCAATAACGCCGTCTGCGGCACTGCGGTCAGCACCTATGCCCTTCCTAGCGGTGGGACTACGGCTGTCAAGTCCTGCTCGGCTGCTATTATCGGCTACGCGGAAGGTTCCTTGAACGCCACCACGCACGTGTTCACGCCCTCGAACGCATATTACGTGCAGGGCGGTTCAGGTACATCGCCGAACGCTTCCCGCAACACCTTGCCAACCGGTCGTACCAACGATTGGGACGTCAGCGCTTTCAAGCGGTTCGACGTCTACAAAGAGCGGTTGAAGCTGGAGTTCGGCGCCCAGGCGTTCAACGTCTTCAACCACTCACAATTCCTCCCCGGTTCTATCAACCAGGTGAACTCGATTGGTTCAACCGGTTCCCGTGCTTTCGTCACGGTTTCCACTCCAGCTACCTTCAATCAGCCAAGACTCGTCTTCTCGAACAACGCACGCTCCATGCAGCTTTCGGGCAAGATCATCTTCTAACTCGCACAACAGGGATGTACTGAGCGGGGCACCTATCGGTGCCTCGCTCCCTTTAAAGGCGGCGCATCCTGACACACCACGAAAGTCCGCGTTCTGCGGAAAGGCACCTAGTTGCCATCCCTGAAAGGGTATCTGCATTCCAAGGGCCCGAAGAGCGACTCTGTAAGCGTGTGGTCTGGGCCGTTGTTTCGGGTGGGTGTCAGAGTTATGTATCC